>DASYCT010000107.1:0-2594 GCA_036500065.1 Chitinophagaceae bacterium
GCAGTAATATCGCTCTGTGACCGCGCACCCGCATTGGCAAATACATCGGAATAGCTCACCGAACCGGTCTTTTCCAACAGCCAGAAGATAGCAATCAAAAAGCCCAGGTCCCCGATGCGGTTCATCACAAATGCCTTCTTCGCCGCATCATTGTAGCTGTTATTTTTAAACCAGAAGCCAATCAGCAGGTAAGAGCAGAGACCCACACCTTCCCAGCCGATAAACATAATTACATAGTTGGAGCCCATCACCAGCAGCAGCATCGAAAACACAAACAGGTTGAGGTACGAAAAATAACGCGCAAAATGCTCGCTTTTTTCCTCGTGCATGTAGGCAATGGAATACACATGGATTAAAAAACCCACCCCCGTTATTATTAATAAAAACAGGGAAGACAACTGGTCTACCTGGAAAGCAAACGGTATATGCACTTTACCGAAGCTGATAAAATCAAACAGGGTAGTTACCCCGCTATGCCCGTTTTTCACTTCTATAAAAAGAAGCACACTCACTACAAAGGAAGCAAGAATAGCCCCGCTACCGATAATACCGGTCAGCGGTTTGGACAATTGCCTGCGCAGCAGACCATTGATCAGGAAACCAAGCAGCGGGAATAAAGGGACTAAATATACAAGTTGACTCATTATAAAGAAGTATGAAGTATGAGGTCAATGCTTTAAACGGTTCAGGAAATTGATATCGGTCGAATGCGTATTCCGGTACATCATTACGATAATAGCCAGTCCTACGCTCACCTCTGCCGCCGCCACTACCATAATAAAGAAAACAAACAACTGCCCGTCGATACCTGTGTTGGGTTGCACGCCGCTAAGAACCGGGCGCGGCATTTTGGAAAACGCTACCAGCAACAGGTTGACGGCATTCAGCATAAGCTCGATGCACATAAAAACAATGATGGCGTTGCGGCGTGTCAATACGCCCACTACCCCTATACAAAACAGGGCAATCGCAACGAATATGTAATAGTTTATCGGCATAATTCTTTTATTCTTTCTTTCCTATAACCACGGCACCCACCATCGCACTTAAAAACAGCACACTGCTTATTTCAAACGGAACCACGTAATCCTTAAAGAGCGCCATGCCCAGGTTCTTTATCAGCCCTATATCGCCCGTGCCCATCTGCGCCTGTTGTGATTTGATGTCAGCGCTTTTCAATGCCGCCACCATCACCAGCAGCAGGCAGCCCCCCGCTACCACACCTGCCAGCTTCAGCCAGCGGTTCTTGCGCTGTTCAATATCCGCGTCCAGGTTCATGAGCATGATCACGAAAAGGAACAGCACCATGATAGCGCCTGCATATACAATGATGTTTACAATAGCCAGGAACTGTGCGTTGAGTAAGAAATAATGCCCCGAGATGGCAAAAAAAGTCATGATAAGATACAGCACACTATAAACCGGGTTTTTACTGGTTACTACCATCAACGCACATCCAAGCGCCAACACCGTTAAAAACCAGAATGCTATTTGAGTAAGTCCCATGATTGTCTAAAGCAGTTGAAATTATTTATATCCTATATATCTGTTTATGCTTTCTTATTTTTTGGGTCCCCGTATCCCTACCGCTTTCTCATACAACTCAGGTTCCTTCTTCGGATCAGGTATCAGCAAATCCGGTTTGCCGTAAATAAATGTTTGCCGTTGCAGGTTGGCCGGAGCAAAGGTTTCGCTCAGGTAAATCGCATCCTTCGGACAGGCTTCCTCGCAAAGGCCACAGAAGATGCAACGCAGCATGTTTATCTCGTATTTGGCGGCGTATTTCTCTTCCCGGTACAGGTTTTCCTCCCCCGGTTTGCGCTCGGCCCCTTCCATCGTGATGGCTTCCGCGGGACAGGCCACCGCACAAAGACCACAGGCGGTACAACGTTCACGCCCTTCTTCATCCCGGTTCAGCACATGCAGTCCGCGGAATACCGCGCTGAAAGGACGCTTCTGCTCGGGATACTTGATCGTTGCCTTGCGTTTCCAGATATGCCGGAACGTAATGAGCATGCCCTTAAAGATATTCCAGAGGTAAATTCGCTCCACCGGGCTCATTGGCTTGCGCTCTACTGCTTTTACCCTGTTTGTTAATGCATCCATTTGTTCAACCTTATTGCGGTTCGCAAAAATATTATTTCTCCCTTCAACTCACCAACTTATTATTCCGGCTCCAGGCTTGTCCAGGGGCCGGGTTAAAAAGGCCAGATATGGTTCTGCTTCATCAGGATAACGCATCCTGTCAGCAGCATATTGATCAATGCCAGCGGCACCAGCGATTTCCAACCCAAATCCATCAACTGGTCATAACGAAAACGTGGTATCGTCCACCGTACCCACATGAATACGAATATAAAAAAACAAATTTTCAGGAACAGTGCAAAAGCCCCGAGAGCTGCCACCACATTAACGCCCCAGGTCTGGATATGCGCCGCCTCGTTGAAAAAGGGAATATCATATCCCCCGAAGAACAAGGTAGCCATTACCGCGCTGCTGATAAACATATTGATGTACTCGGCAAAAAGATAAAAACCAAGCTTCATCGAAGAATATTCCTGGTGATAGCCGAAGTTCAATTCATTCTCTGCTTC
>DASYCT010000108.1:0-12921 GCA_036500065.1 Chitinophagaceae bacterium
AGCTGGTAAAATACATCACCAATCCTGCCGGTTACCTCGCTTACTTCGTTGCCTTCTTTTTTGAATACTTTATTGGACGCAAAAGTAAGGCGTTCGGGCGGAATATCCCCTTTAATTGCCTGTCCAATGTATTCGTCAATCTCCTGCTGTAGCAAAACAGCCTGCTTCTGAAGGCTTTGCAACCGTACCGGGTCCTCCGTATGAAACTCCTTCAGTTTAACAATAGTCAGCTTATCGCACAGCATTCCAAGTGTTTCTGCCATATGTAATTTTTGAAATGAGCGACGAATTTATTGTATTCTTACGGAATAAACACAGCAATTTTATATCCCCGCCGGGATGGCTTTTTCTTATCTTTACAGGCAATATTCCTCTTAATCGTCTAACAATCAATTGATAGCACATGCTTGGTAAAATCATTCAACTTTACAGGCGACTACGCTATATGCGCTATGGCTGGTTCGGCCATTATGCCAGTTGGCAGGAGGCAAAACAGCACTGCAGTGGCTACGATTCGGAACGCATCCTGCAAAAGATATTACCTGCCGCAAAAAAGGTCAAAAACGGGGAGGCGGTCTACGAACGCGACGGGGTATTGCACGAAAGTATCCAATACTCCTGGCCCCTGCTGGCAAACCTGCTGTGGATTGCATCCCAACAAGGGAACAGGTTGTCCCTAATCGATTTTGGCGGTTCCCTCGGAAATGTTTTCTTTTCGAACAGGGCCTACCTGGCGGGTCTGGGGTCCGTCCAATGGAGCGTAGTCGAACAACAGGATGTTGTGACCGCCGGCCGGTCCGCCATCGCCGGCAATGGGCTGGATTTCTTTTATACCGTGGAAGAGGCGGAAACTGCCCGGGGCAGGCATGATGTATTCCTTATTTCCGCCGCACTGCCCTACTTCGAAAAGCCTTACGCTTTTTTAGAAGAAACCATGGAGAAAGCTTTTCCGTATATAATCATTGACAATACGTATTTCAACCCCGTACCCGGCGACCGGCTCACCATTCAGAAAGTGCATCCCTACTATTATGAAGCGTCCTATCCCGCATGGTTCCTGGACTACGATAAAGTAAAGGCGCTGCTGCTAAAACGATATGAGCTGGTGGAAGAGCATACCAACGACCAGTTTCTCTACCTGTATGGAGAAAAAATCAATTACCGTGGCTTTGTCATGAAGCTGCGTACATGATCTGCTATGCCTTGATTAAAGGTTTTTACTACACTTATCGACTCGCCGGTAAAATCATGTCATTAAACGTATTTTAATGTGCGTTAGTAGACAATTACATTTAAAAACATATATCTTTAGCCGACATTACTATTTTACATTATAAGTGATTTAACGGCATGGCTTATTTGCTGGATCTTACAACATTCACCGATAAAAGAGGCAATCTCACCGTTATTGAAAATTCCATCCCTTTTACCATTAATCGCATCTTCTACATTTATGGGGTTGACAGTTCCGTCAGGGGTGGTCATCGTCATAAAAAAACCAAGCAGGCCGCCATCTGCCTGCTTGGCTCCTGCCATATTCAAAACAATGATGGCGACCGGAAAACAGAATATATTCTTGACCAGCCCCACAAATGCCTGATTCTTGAGCCCACCGATTGGCATACAATGGATAACTTTACCCCGGATGCCATATTAATGGTATTGGCTTCCGAATACTTTGATCAGAACGATTACATTTTTGACCCTTATGCCGATCATTGAATACGAGAACCTAGGAAAAGTAAATGAACCCTTTTTCAACGAATACCGCGCTGCATTTGAAGATGTATTACAAAGCGGGTGGTATATCCTCGGCGACAGCGTAAAAAAATTCGAGCAGCAGTATGCTGCTTATTGCAACAGTCCCCATTGCGTCGGTGTCGCCAACGGACTGGACGCCCTGGCGCTTTCGCTGAAAGCGGCCGGCATAGCGCCGGGCAGCGAAGTGCTGGTGCCTTCCAATACTTATATCGCCACCATCCTCGCCATCCTCCATAACGGCCTGAAGCCCGTGCTTGTTGAGCCGGACCTCGCCACCTATAATATTGACCCCGCCCGGGTGGAAGAACGGATCACTCCCAACACCAAAGCCATCGTCGTAGTCCACCTGTACGGCAAACTATGCGATATGGAGGCCATTATGGCCATTGCCGATCGCCATCATCTTTTTGTATTGGAAGACTGTGCACAGGCTCATGGCGCCGCCTTCAAAGGCAGGAAAGCGGGTAGTTGGGGTCATGCTTCCGCCCACAGCTTCTACCCTACCAAAAACCTGGGTGCGCTGGCCGATGCGGGGGCCATCACCTGCCGGGAAGAGGCCATAAAGGAAAAACTGCGGGCGCTTCGCAACTATGGCTCACGCGAAAAGTATCACAACGAACTGGCAGGATACAATTCAAGACTGGGCGAAATGCAGGCGGCCTTTCTTTCCATAAAGCTGCAACACCTGGACGCCATCAATACCCACAAAAGAAAGCTCGCCGCTCTTTACCTTGAAGGATTAAAAGACGATTTTATAAAACCCGTGGTCTATCCCGGTTACCACGATGTGTACCATATCTTCAACGTTCGCCATCCTGAAAGAAACCGGCTGAAAGCCTGGCTTTTGCAACAGGGCATTCAGACGGAAATACATTACCCGGTTTCTCCCATCGAGCAAAAGGCCATGAAAGGCCTGCTTGGCAGCGAGCCGACCCCCATTGCGGCCGAAATTCATCAAACTACGTTAAGTTTGCCTGTTTCGTACTTTCACACCGAAGCGGATGTGTGCAGGGTACTGGAAACGATGAACAAATTTTAACCTTCATGGGGCAAATACGGAAACAAACTATACAGTCTTCTTTTCTCACGTATATCGGTTTTATAATAGGGGCTATCAATACGTATTTCTTTGCCCGCCTGTTCACCACAGAACAATATGGTTTAACCCAGGTCATTATCAGTATTTCGCAAATAATAGCTCCCCTGGCTGTATTCGGCATGGCTTCCTATATGTATAGGTTTTTTCCTTACTATTCTGCGAATCTCACCAACGAGAAAAACGATCTCCTCACAGTAGCAGTTATCGGTTGCCTGGCAGGTAACCTGATTGTATTCAGCGGATGCATCATATTTGAGCCGTTCGTGGTAAGAAAATTTTCGGAAAAATCATACCTGGTAGTAAAGTATTATTACTGGTCATTGGTATTCTCCTTTTTCTTTGCCTGGTTTATGATATTGGAAAGCTATTTGGGCACACTCAGGAAAACTGTGTTCCCCAGTTTCATGAAGGAAACGGTTTCCAGAGCACTGGTTTTGATTCTTATAGGACTTTATGCAACACGTGTTATTGCGTTCAACACCTTTGTTATATTATTCTGTGGCATCTACTTCGTAATAGTATTAATTCTGATCGGCTACTTAATAATAAGCGGTCAGTTGCATATGCCGTTTAAGTTCAGCCACGTTACACGACGTTTTAAAAAAGGGATTGCCAGTTATACAGGGTTTATGTATGGTTCTATTGTCATTCATAGTATCGCATCCCAGATTTCCACCATTGTACTTGCCGGTGCAAAATCTCTTGGCGATACAGGCGTTTTTGCCCTCAACCAATATACGGCAGCCATTCTTCAGGTACCCTACCGAAGCCTGCAGGTAATTTCCGGAGTTTTAATTGCCGTACATTGGAAAAATAAGAACCTGGTAGAAATTGAACGGATCTATAAACGCTCTTCCATTAACCTTCTTTTAATATGCCTGTTTTTATTTTTCAATATCTGGCTGAATTATGATGACGGCCTCCGATTTCTACACCTTTACGATAAGTTTTCCGGTGGCAAAACCGTTTTTCTTATTCTCAGCATTTATAATATACTTGAATTAGGCACAGGCGTCAACGCCAGCCTTCTTGTTACCTCACCGGCATGGCGTTTTGAATTTTACTCCGGGGTCGTCCTGCTAATACTATCCATCCCTTTGAACGTTTTCATGGGTAGGTGGGGAGGCATGATGGGCGTAGCGTATGCAACGCTGATAACATTTACCATTTACAATGTCGTAAGGTTAATCTTTATTCACCGTCGTTTTAATATGTGGCCTTTTTCACGTGAGACCCTTTATGCACTAGCAATGGGCACACTGCTATATTTTGGAATATCGTTTCTATTGGGATCAACGCACGGTCTTACAGGCATCATACTACGGTCACTGTCGTTTTCAGGCGGTTTTATTGCCGGCATATATTATTTGCATTTAACACCCGATTTGCCGGAATTGGTCCATGCTATAAAGAAAAAAATAATAAAGTAGGCTGGTTCATAGGGTTTTATAACTACACAATATTGTTTTTAGTAATCTTTTCCAGGAAAAGCCCAAGCCCCCGGCGCTTTTCACTGGTCAGCGGGTAGCTGATATGCTCTGTGTAATATTTGCGGAGATCAAAAAGATCGGTC
This sequence comes from Chitinophagaceae bacterium, assembly GCA_036500065.1. GTDB lineage: Bacteria > Bacteroidota > Bacteroidia > Chitinophagales > Chitinophagaceae > JACMLD01. The sequence goes on from DASYCT010000108.1 coordinate 4,434, forward strand.
GGGTTTTGCGCAATCACCTTGTCAAGCTGCAGCAGACCGGCGCCGGTAGCTTCATTAAAAGCAGTAATAAAACCGGCATCCAGTCGCTTATTGCTTATCCAGGCAGCAAATAAAAACGGCAGACCCGTATGTGCTTGCCAGGCTTCGCCCAAATCATACCGGTAAGCCGAAATCCTACGTTGTTCAAACGCCCGGTCGCCTATCACCAGCCCGGCGGTACTCCCTTTTATATGATCACGAAAATCTTCCCGGGCATCGGTGAGCACCGGGCTTACTTTCCAATATTCTTTGAGCAATATTTTGGCAAGACACACGGAAGTCCGGCTCTGGTAATCCAGCAGGACTTCTTTTATTTCAGTGATGGGCACATCGCTGAATAAACATACCGAGGCTACCGGCCCTTCCGCACCGATACAGTAATCACTGATAATATACGATTCCGGCATCTGCGGCAGAATGGCTACCGGCACCAGTCCCAGGTCTATCTTATTCTCCAGCAACATACCGGCGATCCGCGAAGGATACTCCAATATCAACTCCACCGCATCCTGCATCATCCCCTGTTCAAACCCATAAATCAATGGCTTTGTATTCAGGTAACTTACGGCTCCCACTTTAATTTTATTCATCAATTCGTCAATTTGTCCAACCTGGCTTTCAGCAACATATTATCAACGGTTTATAACCAGAATTGAGTTAATTTTGGCGCAAATATAAGTTACCCGCTACAGATTCACTTAATTATACCAATGGAATCGAACGCACTCAATGCCATATCACCCATTGACGGCCGCTACCAGAAACAGGTGCATCACCTGACAGAATATTTTTCTGAATATGCGCTGATGAAATACCGCGTGTTGGTAGAAATCGAATACTATCTCTTTTTGGCCAGCCGGAAGTTCTTTTCCATTCCGCCAAAAGCAGCAACCCGGTTGCGTGCGATTGCTACCGACTTCAGTCAGGCGGACGCACAGGAAATAAAAGCCACCGAACGCATTACCAACCACGATGTAAAAGCAGTAGAATATTTTATCAAATCGAAACTGGAAGGATTGGGACTTGAGCAGGAAAAAGAATGGGTGCATTTCGGTCTCACCTCCCAGGATGTCAACAATACTGCTATTCCGCTTTTGTGGAAACATGCCGTAGAATTTGAATACCTGCCGGCCATATTGAATCTTACCCAGGAATTTCGCCTCCTGGCGGAACAATGGGAAGAAATTCCCATGCTTGCCCGTACCCACGGTCAGCCGGCCAGTCCCACCCGCCTCGGCAAGGAAATCATGGTATTTGTAGAACGCCTGCAGGACCAGGTCGAGCAATTTATCCATATCCCTTTCAGCGCCAAATTCGGTGGTGCTACCGGCAATCTCAACGCCCACCAGGTAGCTTTCCCCCGCAAGAACTGGGTGGCGCTCAGCAATACCTTTGTGCAGGATGTACTGGGACTGCACCGCCAGCAATACACTACCCAGGTAGAACATTACGACAACCTCGCCGCACATTTCGATGCCATAAAACGTATCAATAACATATTGATTGATTTCTGCCGGGATATATGGACCTATATCTCCATGGATTATTTCAAGCAAAAGATCAAAGAAGGCGAAATCGGCTCTTCGGCCATGCCCCACAAGGTAAATCCCATTGATTTTGAAAATGCGGAAGGCAATTTCGGCGTAGCCAACGCCCTGCTGGAACATTTCTCCGCCAAACTGCCGGTGTCGCGCCTGCAGCGCGATTTGACCGATTCCACCGTTTTACGCAATATCGGCGTGCCCATTGCCCATACCATTCTCGCCGTCAAATCGGTTGAAAAAGGCCTCGGGAAGCTGGTGCTCAACGAGAAAAAGCTCTACGATGACCTCGACAGCAACTGGGCGGTAGTAGCCGAAGCAATTCAAACCATCCTGCGCCGGGAAAACTATCCCCGACCCTATGAGGCATTAAAAGAGCTTACCCGGGTCAATGGCACGATCAACAAAGAAAGCATCCACCGGTTTATCGACGGGCTCAAAATAGCCGCCACCGTAAAAAAAGAATTAAAGAAAATTAGCCCTCATAATTACACTGGCGTATAAAAAATCCTTATTTTGAAGGATTTTAAGCCCTATTCACCCAATGAGGAAAATCCTTTGTGTTCTTCTTATCCTGCCGTTTTACAACTATGCCCAGGTGACAGCAGGTTTTAATGCGCCTGACACTACTTGTATTAATACACCTGTAACACTTGCCAATACGTCCACCGGCGCCAGCAGTTATTTCTGGAATTTTTGCGTAGCCGATTTAAATACCGCCCCTACCCTGACCAACCTGGGAAATATTGGCGGCGCTTTTAACGGACCCGTATTTATGGATTATGCCTTTGTCAACGGCAATTACTATGGCTTCCTGACCAATCACACCGTCGGGGGATTGATACGCCTCGATTTTGGCAATAGCCTGCTAAACACCCCAATAGCAACCAACCTCGGCAGCCTGGGCGGATTAATTACGTCGAATTATGGAACCGAGGGGTTACAATTGGTGTTCAATGAAGGTCACTGGTATGTGATTATAGTTAATGCCTATATCCCATCGGCGCTGCCTTCCCAGATTATAAAAGTAGATTTGGGTGCGACCATTACCAATCCTACACCCACCGCTACCAACTGGGGCAATCTGGGGAATATGTACCAGCCCATCGATTTATACGTATTCAAAGACACCACGAGTGGCAATTGGTATGGGTTTACCGCCAATGCATTAAACAGTACCATTACCCGCTTCGATTTTACCAACAGCTTCAACAATACGCCCACGGCCGTCAACATGGGCAATATCGGTAACCTCAACTACCCGACCGGCATTTATGCCGTCAACGACAATGGCTTCTGGCGGGTATTTATCACCAACCAGGCGATCGGTATCCCATCCACGCTGACAAGGCTGGATTTCGGATCCTCTTTACTTAATACACCTACGGCCGTCAACCTGGGCACTATCAACAACAGCCTGAGCGGGCCCCGGGATTTCACCATCATAAAATCCTGTGGACAGATCTTTGGCTTTGCCGTAGACGCCTATCCACCGTATGACCTCGTAAAACTCGACTTCCAGGGCAATCTTACGGGAACACCTGTCGGCACTTCACTGGGCAATTATGGCATGTTAAATTTTCCGCATTCTATTTCCCGCCTGTTCCGGGTCAATGAAAATCTCTACGGCTTTATTACGGATGTAAATACCAATTCACTTATCCGCCTGCAATTTACCGGCTGCACGAATGCCGGTAATCCCAATTCCACCTTGCAAAACCCCGCACCCATCATTTATAATACTCCGGGCACCTACAATATAAATCTTACCGTGGATGACGGGCTTCCTACGCAGGATGCCTATTGCAGGCAGGTCACGGTATTGCCGGCCCCCATTCATTACCCTCCTGAAAAACTGGTTCTTTGCCGGCCCGGTGATAGCTTCAAGGTAGGCGCAAGCACTAAGTATGCCAGCAACCTGTGGAATGATGGCATCACTACGTCCGATTCTATTATTATAAACACTCCCGGTACCTATTGGGTGCAATCTTCTTTATACGGCTGCAGCAACCGGGATAGTTTTATCGTGGTCAACGGCGTCCAGCCTTCTGTTAATCTCGGGAATGACAGCTCGGTTTGTATCTCTGGCAGCTATGTGCTGGATGCAGGCAATGCCGGGGCCAGTTATCTCTGGCAGGATGGGTCTAACTCCCAAACATACCCCGTAACGACCAGCGGAAAATATTTTGTTGCGGTGACCAACAGTACCGGCTGCACGGCGAGAGATACCGTGCTGCTTACTATCAACCAAAACCCTGTTGTTGATTTCTCACTGGTACTCAATCCCTGCAATCCGCTTTCGGTCAGTTTTTCCAATATTGGCAACAGCACCCTGAACCCTTACTGGTCTTTTGGCGATGGAGGAACGCAGACCGGAACCTTAAACCCTGTGCACACATACACTGCCTTTGGTAATTACACTGTCAAATTCAGTCTTCAGAACAGTGTGGGCGGTTGCACGGATACAATATCCAAATCAATAGCTGTAAACGTGGACCTCGCGGATATCATTACCACCCCCGATACTACCATTTGCATCGGGAGCACAAAAAAACTCTTTACACAGGCGGCGCTCAGTTATTGCTGGTCGCCTTCCACCTATCTTGATAACCCTTCTTCTGCGACACCCATAACTTCTACCCCACAGAACATCACGTACTATTGCAATGCAACCATTCCCGGCAGCAACCTTATCACAAACGGCGATTTCAGCGCCGGCAATACCGGGTTTACGTCTGAATATCAATATGCCAATCCTAATATAACGGAAGGACAATATTTTGTGGGTACCAATCCCAATGCCTGGAACTCCGGCATGAGCAGGTGCTACGATCATACCACCGGCAGCGGAAATATGCTGTTAGTGAATGGTGCGTCGGTAGCCGGCGTAAACGTATGGAAGCAAACAGTGAGTGTAGTGCCCAATACCAATTATGCATTCTCTACCTGGATTGAAGCCCTGTATCCTCCTAATCCCGCGCAACTTCAGTTTTCCATTAACGGCAAAGGCATCGGAACACCAATAACCGCTTCCCTGCCCACCTGTAGCTGGACACAATTTTATACTACCTGGAATTCAGGCAACAATACCACCGCTACTATTTCCATTCTTAATCAAAACACACAGGTACAGGGTAATGATTTCGCCCTTGACGATATCAGCTTTTCAGCCCTGCTCATTAAAAGGGACAGTGTCATTATTACGGTGGAAACCCCGGTAGTGAAAACGAACAACGATACCACCGTTTGTTCGCCCGCTTCCGTTCAGCTCAATACGATCGGCGCTGCCACTTATAGCTGGACACCGGCTACAGGGCTTTCCAATGCAGGCATCGCCAACCCGGTAGCCAACCCGGCGACTTCGACCCAATATATTGTGGCCGGCACAACAACGCATGGATGTCTTGCAAAGGACACCGTGAATATCAACGTCAACCAGACACCCGTTGCAGATTTTTCACTTGCCCTTGACCCCTGCAACCCACTTTCGGTAAGTTTTGCCAATATAGGCAACAGCAACACCAACCCTTACTGGTCTTTTGGCGACGGCGTGACACTGACCGGAAACTTAAATCCTATGCATGTGTACTCATCCTACGGCAATTATACCATTAAATTCAGCCTTCAGAACAGCGTGGGCGGTTGCACAGATACCGTGACGAAATCAATCGCCGTAAATGTTACCCTGGCCAATATCATTACCACCCCCGATACTACCATTTGTATCGGAAGCTCAAAAAAGCTGTTTACACTGGCAGGACTCAGCTATTGCTGGACACCTTCTACCTACCTTGACGATCCGTCTTCGGCAACACCCATTACTTCTACCCCGCAGAACATCACGTATTATTGCAATGCGACTGTTGCCGGTAACAATATTATCACAAACGGCGATTTCAGCGCCGGCAATACCGGGTTTACATCCGGCTACCAGTATGCCTTTCCTAATACAAGCGAAGGACAATATTATGTCGGCCCCAGCGCGACAGCGTGGAATCCCGATATGTTTCCTTGTACCGATCATACTACCGGCAACGGAAATATGCTGATTGTAAATGGGGCGCCGACAGCCGGAACGGCTATATGGAACCAAACGGTGACGGTAGTGCCCAATACTACCTATGCCTTTTTAACATGGATCCAATCCGTATCGACTGCCAACCCGGCCATACTGCAATTCTCCATTAACGGCAAAGGCATCGGAACACCCATCACCGCTTCCGGCACCACCTGTGTCTGGACACCGTTTTATACTACCTGGAATTCGGGCAACAATACCACCGCCGCTATTTCTATTCTCAATCAGAATACGCTGAGAGCGGGCAATGATTTCGAGCTTGACGATATCAGCTTCGCACCCCTGACCCTTAAAAGGGACAGTGTCATTATTACGGTAGAAATCCCGGTAGTGAAAACGAACAACGATACCACCATTTGTAACACGGCTCCCGTTCAGCTCAACGCTTCAGGCGGCGCCACCTATACCTGGACGCCATCGACGGGGCTTTCTGATGCGGGTATTGCCAATCCCAAAGCGACTCCTTCTATTTCGACCCAATATATCGTGGCCGGCACTACTGTTCATGGATGTACTGCAAAAGATACCGTATTCATAAAAGTCAATCCGCTGCCCACTATCGTGACCAGCGATGATACCACCATTTGTCACAATACCTCGATCCAGTTGTCGGCCGGGGGAGGAACGACCTATACATGGTCGCCTGCGTCTACATTGAGCAATGCTTCTATTTCAAACCCGGTGGCCTCACCTGTGCTGACGACAGTATACACGGTAACGGTGACCGATAACAATTTGTGTACCGATTCATCGCCTGTAAAAATCACGGTACAGCAAATACCGGTATTTACAGTGTCCGGCGACACGACGGCCTGCCTGGGAACACCGGTACAATTGAAAGCGACCGGCGGAAACGTTTACTCATGGAGTCCCACTGACGGGCTCGACAATCCCGTCTCCGCCACACCGATAGCCAACCCTGCCGGTTCTATTACCTACCAGGTAAAGGTGGTGGAAACGACCTGTCATGATTCAGCCCTGTTGATGACTTCCGTAGATGTGCTCCCCATACCCGATGTAACAGTGAAGAAATCCAATGATATCGACTGCACCGTGCCCCTGGCCAACCTCAGCGCCTCGGGGGCAGAGCAATATGTATGGTCCCCTTCCTTTGGATTGAGTGACAGCACATCGGCTAACCCCATTGCCAAACCCACCATTACTACCCTCTACACCCTAAAAGGCATCGGCGCCAATGGTTGTGCGGATTATGATACACTGACAGTAAGTGTGACGAAAATCGGGGAGCTGCTGTTCAATATCCCAAATGCGTTTACGCCCAACGGCGATGGTAACAATGATTGCTTTGGTATTGGAAGGTATGCCGCGCTGATCAGCAATGTGGAACTGTCGGTCTTCAACCGCTGGGGAGTAAGAGTATTCCATACTACCAATCCCTCCGACTGTTGGGATGGCCGGTACAAGGGACAGCCCCAGGATACGGGCGGGTTCCCGTATATCATCAAAGCCACTACCCTTTGCGGCGTTATTGTAAAAAAAGGAATCGTACTGCTGATCCGGTAAACAGTTATACCGTTTCCTTATGTATCTCCGAGGTAAAATGAAATTCAATCGCCGGGTTGTTCATCCGCTCGGTATTTAAAAACCATTCGCTTTGCGCCAGGTACACGAGGTGGCCGTCTTTGTCCTCCGCGATATTGCTTTGCTTGAATCTTGAAAAGTCCAGCAACTTATTGGGATCGCTGCTCGTAATCCAGCAGGCTTTATAAAACGGCATGGGCCGGAACTCCACCGAGGCGGCGTATTCATGCAGTAAACGGTATTGTATTACTTCAAACTGCAGTTCGCCCACGCAACCAATGATCTTCTTGTTTCCTCCAAACTGCGTAAAAAGCTGTGCTACGCCCTCGTCGGTCAACTGTAATAAACCCTTCTCCAATTGCTTGGTCTTCATTGGGTCTTTATTCACCACTTCTTTAAATATTTCGGGCGAGAACGAGGGGATGCCGGTAAAGTAAAAATCCTCGCCTTCCGTAAGCGTGTCCCCTATTTTGAAGTTACCGGTATCAAACAGGCCCACCACATCGCCGGGGTATGCTTCTTCGATCACATCCTTGTTGCGCGCAAGAAAACTATAGGGATTGCTGAAACGGATTTCCTTATCAAGACGAACATGATGGTAGTATTTATTTCGCTCGAACCGGCCCGAACATATACGCATAAAAGCAATCCGGTCGCGATGCTTGGGATCGAGGTTGGCATGTATTTTAAATACGAACCCGCTTAGTTTTTCTTCCTGCGGGCAGACCTCCCTCGCCGTGGTAGGGCGGCATTGCGGAAGCGGTGCGATACGTATAAAAGTATCCAGCATTTCACGCACCCCAAAATTGTTGATGGCGCTGCCAAAGAATACCGGGGCTACCCTGCCGGCGCGGTATTCGGTCACATTCAGTTCGCCATGCACCGTATCCACCAGTTCCACATCCTCCCGGAGTGTGGCGGCATCTTTTTCACCCAGCCGTTCATCGAGCAGCGGCTCATTCAAATCGGTTATCTCGATCACATGCTCATCGTTGCCCTTGGTATGGGCCGCAAACAATACCAGTTTTTTATCGTAGAGGTTGTACACCCCCTTGAAATCCTTCCCGCTGTTGATGGGCCATGCCATGGGATGAAGATAAATAGACAATTCCTTTTCGATCTCTTCCAGCAGGTCAAAACGGTTCTTACCGTCGCGGTCCATTTTATTGATAAATACGATCACCGGCGTATCCCGCATCCGGCAAACCTCCATCAGGCGTTTTGTCTGTGCTTCCACCCCGTTTACGCTGTCGACCACGAGAATTACACTGTCCACCGCCGTCAGCGT
>DASYCT010000109.1:0-20856 GCA_036500065.1 Chitinophagaceae bacterium
GTCCGGATTCCTTCGGTAGATACCTTCAGGGTGATCCATTTGTCTTCTTCAGCCAGGAAAAAACGCTTGGTCTGCAGGTTGGGCAGGAAGCGGCGTTTTGTCTTGATGTTTGAGTGTGAAACCTTATGGCCCGACACCGGAACTTTACCCGTTATTTGACATACTCTCGCCATGATGAACAAAAATTTAGGACGGCGAAGGTCGGTAAATTCGGGGAAACAGCAAAGAGAATTTGGGATTTTTTGGGAATTGGGTTCTATTTTCTTTGAATTTACTGCCTCCGGCTGGCTGGGGCGCCTTCGGCACCCGTTTCAACACGGAGTAAGACGGAGTTTAGGAGAGCACGGAGAAGACAATTCGGCCATGGCACCCCTCCGTGTCCTCAGTGCCCTCCGTTAACTCCGTGTTGAAAACCAGGCGCCGAAGAGCCTGCCCCGCTTTGCGGGGCGCCCCGCGCGGCTAATTAATAATTAATTAATTTCAGGCAAGTAAACAGCCATTACCTTGTAAACCAAAAGGCTGCGATGAACGATCAGAAAAATATGAAAAAGAAGATAATCGTACGGGATATAAGCTGGCTGTCCTTTAATGCCAGGGTATTGCAGGAGGCGGCCGACCAATCGGTGCCGCTCAAGGAACGGATCAAATTCCTGGGCATTTTTTCGAATAATATGGACGAGTTTTTCCGGGTGCGGGTGGGCACGCTGCGCCGGATGATTGAACTGGCGAACAAAAACAACAAGCTGCTGGTCAACATGCACCTGGAAGAAGGCCCGGAAAAGATACTGGAAGACATACAGATGATCGTGTTGCGGCAGCAAAACGAATTCAACCGCATCTGGGGGGAGATATTCGTCTCGCTGCAGCGCGAAAAGATATTTATCGTCAACGAAAAACAGCTTAATAAAGACCAGCGGCTGTTTGTACAAAAATATTTCGAGGAAGAGGTGCGCTCCAATATCATCCCGCTGATGATAGAAAGCATCCAGCAGTTTCCGAACCTGCGGGACAAATCCATTTACCTGGGCGTGGTGATGTCGAAAAAAGATTCGGCCTATACACAGAAATACGCGTTGATAGAAATACCGAGCAAGGTATTGGGCCGGTTTGTGATCCTCCCCTCCCCCAGCCCGGATGAACACCATATTATATTACTGGAAGACGTGGTGCGGTTCAATATGCCCTCCATCTTCTCCTATTTCGGTTATAATAAATTCGACGCCTGGATATTCAAGGTGACCCGCGACGCGGAAATGGACATCGACAACGATGTGTCGACCACGCTGATACAGAAAATTGAAAAAGGGCTTAAGAACCGGCGGCGCGGCAAGCCGGTGCGGTTTGTGTACGATAAGGAAATCGACGCGGGCCTGCTGGAATTCCTGATGCGCAAGATGAACATGAGCAAGAAGGACAATCTTATTCCCGGCGGCCGCATTCATAATTTCCGGCATTTTATGGATTTCCCGGATGTGTTCAGCAAGAAAAGCCTGCGTAAGAAACCGTTTGTCCATCCCATACTGGCCGGCACGCGGCGGGTGACCGACGTGGTACTGGAAAAAGACGTGCTGCTGAGTTTTCCCTATCATTCTTTTAATGCCGTGCTCGATATGCTTCGCGAGGCGGCAATGGACCCGGATGTAACGACCATCAAAATAGCCTGTTACCGGCTGGCTTCCAATTCGAAAGTGATCAACGCGCTTATCAATGCCCACCGCAACGGCAAGAGTGTAACGGTGATGATGGAACTAAAAGCGCGGTTCGACGAAGAAGCCAATCTTGAATGGAAGGAACGGCTGGAAGAAGAGGGTGTGCGGGTGCTGATTGGCATCCCTGACATGAAAGTCCATGCCAAGATTTGCCTGATCAAAAAGAAACATAATAACCGTACTACCTATTACGGGTTTGTCAGCACGGGCAACCAGAACGAAAAAACGGCCACGCTCTACGGCGATCATTGCCTGCTGACTTCCAACCGCAGCATTATGGCCGATGTGAACAAGCTTTTTCTTTACCTCGAAAAGCCAAAGGAATACGGAAAGCTGCTTCAATCCTGCCAGGCGCTGATCCCCTGTCCAGTCACGCTGCGTACTGAACTGCTGCGGATGATCAGCCGGGAAATACACCTTGCCAATAAGGGGAAGAAGTCCAGCATCATTCTTAAGATGAACGCGCTGTCGGACGACGAACTGATCACCCGCCTGTACGATGCTGCAAGGGCCGGGGTAGAAATAAAGCTGATTGTGCGGGGCATCTTCTGCATGCTTACGCAGAACAAACATTTTATCATTCCTGTAAAGGCGGTCAGCATCATCGACGAATACCTCGAACATGCGCGGGTATTCATCTTTCACAACGGGGGCAAGGAAAAAGTGTTTATCTCTTCGGCCGACTGGATGGTGCGCAATCTCGACCACCGTGTGGAGGCTACCTGCCCCATATTTGACGAGGATATTAAGAAAGTGTTGAAAACTATTCTCACTATTCAGTTGAATGATAACGTGAAAGGCAGAATTTTGGACAATGGACTCAGCAACCAGTATGTAAGAACCACCGGTAAACGAGTGCGCTCACAGATAGAGATTTATCAATACCTGTATAGCAAAGTAAATAAACCCATAACCGAAGAACAGGCGAGGGAATTGGCTGCCGCGGCGGTAACCAATTCGCCATCTATTGCAAGCACTAAAACTATTTAAACATTGAGACTGGCAGCTATTGATATCGGAAGTAATGCGGCCCGGCTGCTGATTTCCGATGTGGTAAAAAACAACGAAGGCAAACCCGATTTTAATAAACTCAACCTGGTCCGCGTACCGCTGCGACTGGGTTTTGACGTATTTGAACGAAAGGAGATATCGCCTGAAAAAGAAGCCATGATCCTCAAAACGATCCAGGCATACAAATGTCTTACCGATGTGTACGAGGTAAAGCATATCAAGGCCTGCGCCACTTCGGCCATGCGCGATGCCAGCAACGGAAGGACTATCATCGAGCGTATCAAATCGGAAACGGGCATCGAAATAAAGATCATCAGCGGCGACGAGGAAGCCAGCATTATCTATGAAAATCATTTTGCGGAAAAGCTGGACAAGGACCATTCCTACCTCTATATCGATGTAGGCGGCGGCAGTACCGAGCTGACGTTTTTCAGCGAAAGCCAACTGATGTTCAAGGAATCGTTCAATATCGGCACCATTCGCCTGTTGAAAAACCAGGTAAAGGAAAAGCAATGGGACGAACTAAAGGATTATCTCCGGGAGCGAACCAGGGGGCCCAGGGAAATAGTTGCTATTGGCACGGGGGGCAATATCAATAAGGTATTTTCTCTTTCCAAGCGCAAAGACGGCAAACCGCTTCCGCTGGACCTGCTAAGAGATTATCACAAGGAGCTCAGTGCTTTCCCGGTGTATGAACGGATGCGGCAATACAACCTGCGGGAAGACAGGGCCGATGTGATTGTGCCTGCCCTGCTTATCTATATCAATGTAATGCGCTGGGCCGATATCAAGGAAATCTACGTGCCCAAGATAGGGCTGGTGGACGGCCTACTGCAAACGCTTTACCGGGAAGTGCGGCAAACAGAGCCTGCGTTTTAATATACCTTACCTTCGATCCTCCAAAATACTACCATCATGTCAGTTCACCAGGAAGTAAAAAAGATCACTACCCATACCCTGCAGAAGATGAAGACCACGGGGGAAAAGATCTCGATGATAACGGCATACGATTTTTCTTTTGCCCGGATCTTCGACGCAGCGGGCATTGATATTATCCTGGTGGGCGATTCCGCCAGCAATGTGATGGCCGGTCATGAAACCACGCTCCCGATTACGCTGGACCAGATGATCTATCATGCTGCTTCCGTAGTGCGGGGCATCGACCGGTGCCTGGTGACGGTAGACCTTCCTTTTGGAGCTTACCAGGGTAATTCAAAAGAAGCGCTGCATTCAACTATCCGCATCATGAAAGAAACCGGCGCTCATTCCATCAAACTGGAAGGGGGTGAAGAAATACTGGAATCGATCAAACGCATCCTTTCGTCAGGCGTCCCCGTGATGGGGCACCTGGGACTGACGCCGCAATCCATTTATAAATTCGGTACCTACACGGTGAGGGCGCGGGAGGAAGCAGAAGCCGAAAAGCTCAAACGGGATGCCTTGCTGCTGCAGGAAGCAGGCTGCTTTGCCATCGTACTGGAAAAAATACCGGCCCTGCTGGCCAAAGAAGTATCCGAAAGCCTGACCATTCCCACGATCGGCATCGGCGCGGGAAAATACTGCAACGGGCAGGTGCTGGTGATGCATGATCTGCTCGGCATCAATACGGAGTTCAAACCCCGTTTCCTGCGCCAGTACCTCAACCTGCACGAACAGGTGACGGGAGCCGTGCAGCAGTATATCAGTGATGTGAAGAAGAAGGATTTTCCGAATGATAACGAACAGTATTAGGCGCCTTCGGCACCTTTTTTTCAACACGGAGTTGAAGGAGTAAAGGAGAACACGGAGAACCCGAAAGACTCCGTGCCCTCCTTTACTCTGTTTGCTCCGTGTTGAAATTGCGCCGAAGGCGCACAACCCGCTCACCGATAAAAATCCACTCTTCCTCTATTATATTTTCACCGACCATCCTGTGAGGATACTTTTATTATTATCCAGTTGCTAACTTGAGGCGGCTTTTGCCGCCAAACAACGCCATGACCATCAATAAAAAGATACTACAGGTTATTATTCATATAGCCGTATGGACGGGTTTTCTTTTACTGCCTTTTGTTTCTTTTTCGGGTTCGAGGGAAACGCCTTTTACGCCGGAGCGGAAGATTCAATACCTGTATTTTATTACCAATTGCTGCCTGGTGGGGTTTTATTACCTGCATTCGCTGGTATTGATACCGCGGTTGCTGGCCCACAGGAAGATATTCCTGTACATACTTAGTATCCTGGGGCTGATGACTTTTTTTATCTTCCTGCCCTATCTTTATTTTCATTTTGTCGAATTCCCCGCACCCCGTTTTAACGGCAGTCTTTCGCAAGGAGGCAACCTGCCACCGCGACCGCCGCGGCCCAATAGCCACCGCTCTTTTTTGAGCCGGCATTTTTTCCCTTTTACCGGCACCCTGTTTCTTTTCCTGCTGATCCTCGTTATCAGCGGTGGCATCAAGGTTATCAACCAATGGTTCCGCACGGAACGGCGCAACGAAGAAATTGAGCGTGAACAGGCGGTGACCGAACTGGCGCTGCTCAAATCGCAGATCAACCCGCATTTCTTTTTCAATACGCTGAACAATATTTATTCGCTGGCCGTTACCAATAGCCAGGGGACCGCACCGGCGATCATGAAACTGTCGTCCATCATGCGTTATGTACTGGATGATTCGAGAAATAATTATGTGCCACTGGGCAAAGAGATACAGTTCGTGGAAAATTATATAGCGCTGCAAAAGGACCGGCTGACGGATAAGGTGGTGCTTCATTTTTCCAGCGAGGGGGATATATCGGATAAACAAATCGCCCCGCTGCTGCTGATCGCTTTCGTGGAAAACGCTTTTAAATACGGCGTGAGCACGCACCAGCCTTCAGTCATCACCATTGCCCTGAAAGTGACCGATACACACCTGAATTTCGTGGTCACCAACCAGAAGTTCATGGCCGGTATGGCGGGTTTGAGCAACACTGGTATCGGGCTGCGCAATACCAAAAGAAGACTTGAACTACTGTATCCCGAGCGGCATTCGCTGCATATTGACGACGACAACAACGCTTTTCACGTACACCTTACACTTGACCTGGTATGATACGTTGCATTATTATTGACGATGAGCCGCTGGCAGGTAAGCTGGTAAAGGAATATATCACCCGGGTGTCGTTCCTCGAACTGGCAGGCGTTTTTACAGACGCCATCGAAGCAAGGAAATTGCTGGAAAGGGAAAAGATCGATCTTTTATTCCTCGACATACAGATGCCCGATATCAACGGGTTGCAGTTTTACGAATCGCTGCAGGATAAGCCGATGGTGATTTTTACCACTGCGTTCAGCGAGTATGCCGTGGAAGGGTTTAATGTAAATGCAATCGACTACCTGCTCAAGCCGTTCGAATACGACCGGTTTGTAAAATCAGTATACAAGGCTAAGGAATACTATGAATTTTCCCGCAGCCAGGAAGTGCAGCTTACGTCCATCTTTGTGAAATCGGATTACCAGCTGGTAAAAATAAATCTAAAGGATGTATTGCTTATCGAGGGATTGGATGATTATATCCGCATTCACCTGCCCAACAATAAAACCATCCTTACGCTGATGAGCTTGAAGGCCATTGCCGAAAAACTGCCGCAGCAGGAATTTGTGCGCATCCACCGCTCGTATATCGTGCCCCTGAGCAAAATAGAAAAGGTAAGCAGCAAAAAGATTGAGATTGCGGGCAAGGAAGTGCCGGTGGGCATCAGCTACGCAGATGAATTCTTCAAATTAATCGATAAAAGGACTTCCTGGTAGGTTCCCGGGAGATTACCGAAAGCTCATTCCCCGTCAAAATTGTTTTATTCACCTAATAAATTTCATCCGTTACCGGAGCATGGTTAGTTTTAAGTCATGATACGCTAAGTATCTTTTTTTCATGATCTAGGTAAGGTGCAAGATCCGCGATTAGTAAAAGCTCTGATTTCTATCAGAGCTTTTCCCTTTTAACCCCGTCAACTTCCCCTTTCGTATCTTTGCGTTCCTAAATAATTATCATGATCAACGATATTCTCCAGGCTTTGCATATCCAACCAGTTAATGAAGGCACCTCCACCGGCAGCAAGTGGCTGAAAGGCGGCGACGAAACGATTGAATCGTATTCGCCGGTCGACGGCAAACTGATCGCCGCAGTGCGGGCCACCGACAAGCATACCTATGATGCTGTGCTGACCATCGCCGCGGAGGCGTTCAAAGAATGGCGGCAGTGGCCGGCTCCCAAACGCGGGGAGGTGGTGCGCCAGGTAGGGGAAGCGCTGCGCAGGGAAAAGGAAACGCTGGGCAGGTTGGTATCGTACGAGATGGGCAAAAGCCTGCAGGAAGGTTATGGCGAAGTGCAGGAGATGATCGATATATGCGATTTTGCGGTGGGGCTCTCGCGGCAGTTGCATGGCCTGACGATGCACAGCGAACGCCCGGGTCACCGGATGTACGAGCAGTACCATCCGCTCGGTATTGTAGGCGTTATTTCGGCTTTCAATTTCCCCGTGGCGGTATGGAGCTGGAATAGTATGCTGGCCTGGGTGTGTGGCGATGTGTGCGTATGGAAGCCCAGTGAAAAGACCCCGCTTTGCGGCATTGCCTGCCAGCAGATAGCGGCGGAAGTATTCAAAAAGAACGGGGTGCCGGAAGGCGTCAGCTGTCTTATCAGCGGCGGTCGCAGCGTGGGCGAATGGATAAGTCATGACCAGCGCATTCCCCTGGTGTCGGCCACCGGTTCCACGCGTATGGGCAAGGCCATCGGTGCGGCGGTAGGCGCCCGGCTGGGACGCAGCCTGCTGGAACTGGGCGGCAACAATGCGATTATTATTTCCGCGGAGGCCGATCTCGATATGGCGCTGATTGGCTGCGTGTTCGGAGCCGTGGGCACGGCCGGACAGCGCTGTACCAGCACGCGCCGGCTTATCATTCATGAAAGCGTGTACGATACCTTTAAAACAAAACTGGTCAAGGCATACGGCCACCTGAAAATAGGCAACCCGCTGGATGAAAAAAACCATGTAGGACCGCTGATAGACAAGGACGCGGTAGCCCTGTACAGCGCGGCCATCGAAAAATGCCGGTCCGAAGGAGGAAGTTTTGCCGTGGAAGGCGGCGTACTGAGCGGCGCGGGTTATGAAAGCGGGTGTTATGTAAAACCCTGTATCGCCGAAGCAAAAAACAGCTACAGCATCGTACAGCATGAAACCTTTGCACCGGTACTTTACCTCGTGAAATACAAAACGATGGAAGAAGCCATTGCCCTGCAAAACGGGGTTCCGCAGGGGCTCTCATCGGCCATTATGACCCTTAACCTCCGGGAAGGGGAACAATTTTTATCCGCCGCAGGCAGCGATTGCGGCATCGCCAACGTAAATATAGGGACCAGTGGCGCTGAAATCGGCGGGGCTTTTGGCGGTGAAAAAGAAACCGGCGGGGGACGCGAAAGCGGCAGCGATGCGTGGAAGACCTATATGCGGCGGCAAACCAATACGATCAATTATTCGAACAAGCTACCGCTCGCACAAGGGATTAAGTTTGACCTGGGGTAAATGGGGAGAATGGGCGGGATTAAATAACCAGCGGTTTACAAAAAAACGGGATAATTTATGCAGGCGGTGAGCGTTTATTAAGGACTTATCCTCAAATTTGTTTGCATCCGCCGGGTATTTCTGTTAAATAATTCGCAATACCGTTCTGCCCGGCGAACGGAACAAGGGCCAGCCTCGTCTATCCGGGAGGGCCGAAAACAGGTTCCATCTTAAACATCAAAAAGTATAATTAAATGTCAATGATTAAGCATGTAATTGCGGGGGGAGCATTTCTCTTTTTGTTGGGCACAACATCCGTATCCTTTGCACAGGGCACGAGCGCCAAAGGTGCGCCCAGGGGCTGGCACCTGATGGACAAAGAGAAAGACGGCTTTGCCGGTATCAGCCTTGACAAGGCCTACGAATTTGTTCATTCCAAAAACCTGAAAAGCAAAACAGTAATCGTGGCCGTGATTGATTCGGGTATCGACACGACGCACGAAGATTTGAAAGATATTCTCTGGACCAATCCCAAAGAAATACCGGGCAACGGGATAGACGATGATGGCAACGGGTACGTTGACGATATTCACGGCTGGAATTTTATCGGTGGCAAAGATGGGAAGAATGTAAAAGAAGATTCTTATGAAGGCGCCCGCGTATACCACAAATACAAAACGCAGTTCAGCGGCACGGTAGATACCGCCAGGCTGAGCCCGGAGGACAAAGAGCAATACGCCATGTGGATGAAGGCAAAAGAAAAAGTGGAAGGCGATGCCAATGGCGATGGCGGTGTAGATATCGTCATCATGAAAAAAGCGCTGGAAAGCACCCTGAAATATGACAGCGTGCTGCGCAAATCGATGGGCAAGGAAATATTTACCGGCAACGATCTTGATCAATATGCTCCCGCCACTCCTGAAGATAAAAGGGCCAAGGGCGGCCTGCTGTATCTCTTCAAGGCCAATAATATGATGGAAACCACCAACAAGGAATTTGTGGAAGGCTTCCAGGAATATGTTACCGGTGAGGAACGCAAAAAAGAGGCGGCTGAAAAAGCGCCCGATAATTATCGCGGCGATATCGTAAAGGACAATGAAGACGATTTTAACGATCGCTACTATGGCAACAATGATGTAATGGCGGGTACCCCTTTTCACGGTACACACGTATCGGGCATTATTGGCGCCGAGCGCAACAACGGCAAGGGCATCGACGGGATTGCCGACAACGTACGCATTATGATGATCCGTGCCGTGCCCGACGGCGATGAGCACGATAAAGATATTGCCCTCGCCATCCGCTACGCGGTGGACAACGGCGCCCGGGTAGTGAACATGAGCTTTGGCAAAAGTTTTTCTCCCAACAAACGCTGGGTGGACGACGCAGTGAAATATGCCGAAAGCAAGGGTGTATTGCTGGTGCATGCCGCGGGTAACGATGCCGCGAATGTTGACAGCACCGATAATTTTCCCAATCCTCACCTGCGGGCGGACAACATAAAGGCCAGCAACTGGATTACCGTGGGCGCCAGCGGCGATCCCAAAGAAGGCGGCTATACGGCTGTATTCTCCAACTATGGTAAGGCGGACGTGGACGTGTTTGCACCTGGCGTGAAAATCTATTCTTCTATTCCCGGCGGTAATACCTACGGCAATGCACAAGGTACCAGCATGGCCTGTCCCGTTGTAGTGGGCACGGCGGCTTTCCTGATGGAATATTTTCCCGGGCTTAGCGCAGAGCAGGTAAAATACTGCCTGGAGAAATCGGCACAGTCGCCGGGTATGAAAGTAAAAAAACCGGGTACCGACGAACTGGTGGATATGAGCGACCTGAGCGTTTCGGGTGGTATCATCAACGCTTATGAAGCAGCAAAGATTGCCGCTACCCTGAAGCAGAGCAGGAAAAGAGAGCGACTGCTTAAATCAACCCTGAGCAACACAAAGCAAAACTGATTTTCCCTTATTGTGAATACTGGCCGTCTCAAAGGAATTTGAGGCGGCTTTTTTATTTCCTTCTGCAAAACAGAAGCCGGGGCACTGTTAAAAAGTGTGTTATTTACATTTATTTTTATTGTGTATATTGTGATTGCTTGTTTGATATGAAAAAACTCAGCCATGAAAAAAACATTTTTATTGTTTGGCGTTTGCGCTGCCGCTACCGCCTTTGGACAAAAAAAAGATTATCCTATCCAGTCTGTTCGTTTTACCGATGTAAAGCTTACCGATAGTTTCTGGCTACCCCGCCTGCGCACCAATCAACTGGTGACCATCCCGGCCTCTTTTGCACGTTGCGAGAGCACGGGCCGGGTAAAGAATTTCGAAATGGCGGCGGCTCATTCGGGCAAGTTCGGTACTACTTTCCCTTTCGACGACACCGATATTTACAAAACCATCGAAGGGGCTTCTTTTTCACTCAGCCTCTTTCCCGATAAAAAACTGGAAGCCTATATCGACTCGCTAATCGTTAAAATAGGCAAGGCGCAGGAGCCTGACGGCTACCTGTACACGGCCCGCACCATCGACCCACTTCATCCACATCCCTGGTCGGGCCCCGAAAGATGGGTAAAGGAGCGTGAACTAAGCCATGAGCTGTACAATGCCGGTCACCTGTATGAAGCTGCCTATGCACATTATTATGCCACGGGGAAAAGAAACCTGCTGGATATTGCATTAAAGAATGCCGACCTGGTGTGCTCTGTATTTGGCCCGGAAAAAAGGCATGTGGCCCCGGGCCATGAAATCGTGGAGATGGGTCTGGTAAAACTATACCGCATCACGGGCAAGCCGGAATACCTGCAAACCGCAAAATTCTTTATCGAAGAGCGCGGGCATTATAAAGGATATGACAGCAGCAGCAAGGACGTGTGGAAGAACGGGGCTTACTGGCAGGATGACAAGCCGGTAACGGAACAGACCGAGGCAGAAGGTCATGCGGTGCGCGCGGGATATCTTTATTCCGGCATCGCCGATGTGGCAGCGCTTACGGGCGACGAAGCCCTGTTGCATGCCGTGGACACCATCTGGGAGAACGTGGTAAATAAAAAGATCTATGTACAGGGCGGCCTGGGCGCTATCCCGGGCGGGGAAATGTATGGAGGCAATTACGAACTGCCCAACGCCAGGGCCTACAACGAGACATGTGCCGATATTGCCGGTGTGTACTGGAACTACCGCATGTTCCTCCTGCACGGCGATTCCAAATACATCGACGTACTCGAGAAGATGTTGTACAATGGTCTTATCTCCGGTGTGGGGCTCGACGGCAAATCGTTTTTCTATACCAATGCCATGCAGGTGAAGAACAGTTCTGCACAAGGCGCGCTGGAGCCGCAGCGTTCAGGCTGGTTCGATTGCTCCTGCTGCCCGACCAATCTTACACGGCTGATACCGTCCATTCCCGGTTATGTGTACGGGCAAAAGGGCAACGACGTATATGTGAATCTTTTTATCGCCAGCAATACCACGCTGACAGTGGCGGGCAAACAGGTGAGTATCGGGCAGCAAAACCGGTATCCCTGGGACGGGGATTTGAATTTTATCGTGTCGCCCAAATCACCGCTCACCTTCAACCTGCTGGTGCGCATCCCCGGCTGGGCGCAGAATGAGGCGATGCCTTCCAACCTCTACAATTTTGCTTTCATCAAGGACGGTAAACCGGTTATCAGGGTCAACGGCCAGGCCGTGGACTACAGCATGGAGAAAGGTTATGCCGTCATCGGCCGTGACTGGAAAAAGGGGGACAAGGTGGAAGTCGATCTGCCGATGGAAGTACGCCGGGTAGTGGCCAATGAAAAAGTAAAGGATGATATCGGCAAGGTTGCCCTGCAAAGGGGACCGGTGATGTATTGCGCCGAATGGGCCGACAATGACGGCCGTACGTCCAATATCATCATTCCCGCAGATGCCTCTTTTACGGCTTCCTATAAGCCGGGGCTGCTGAACGGCGTGGAGGTACTGAACGCAGAAGTGCCCGTGGTCACCATCGACAGCAACGGGCAGAACGTTTATACCACGAAGAAGAAAATGACCGCCATCCCCTATTATGCCTGGGCCAACCGGGGCAAGGGGGAAATGATAGTATGGTTTCCCACGAGGGTGAGTGATATCGATTTGCTCGCGGGCCCGCCGGACGGGGTTTCAAGGGCAAAATAGCGGTACAGGAGGCTTCGCCGGGAGGGTGGAATTACGTTATTTCTTGTTATATTAGACCTCTTAAACCATCGTAATTATGCCCTCCAAACAAGAGGCGGTAGCCGCCGGACATTTCCTGGCGTATATTGCCAAAGCAGATGATACGGAAGTAACAAAAGCGATTCGCCGCAATACAAAGGAATTCAGGAAATTGCTGAAGTCCATCCCCCCCAAAAAAAGAAGTTATGCCTACGCCGAAGGCAAATGGACGATACAGGAAGTCCTGCAGCATATCATCGATGCAGAGCGGGTATTCGTGTACCGGTCACTGACCTTTGCCCGCCACGACCAGACAGGCCTGCCTGGTTTTGATGAAAACAACTGGGCCGCACAGGTAAACAAGACACCCCGGAAATGGAAGGACCTGGTGGAAGAATTTAAAACCATGCGGACCGCTACGCAACTTTTTTTCGAATCACTGACCGACGAGGACCTGCTGTTCACGGGGACTTCCAATAACGCACCGGTGAATGCGCTCGCGCTGGGATATGTGATAGCGGGGCATGCGAAGCATCATATATTACTGATTAAGGAGAGATACCTGGGGAAGAAGCTGTGAGTACTTATCCCGAGTCTAAGAACCATTACCCCATACTCGATGGTCTTCGGGGAGTGGCTTCCATCCTGGTAGTCATTTTTCACGTATTCGAAACTTTTTCGGGAGGTAACCGGTTTATCCAGGTTATCAACCACGGCTATCTCGCAGTGGATTTCTATTTTCTGCTGTCGGGTTTTGTAGTCGCTTATGCCTACGATGACCGTTGGGAAAAGATGACACAGTGGGATTTTTACAAACGCCGGCTGGTGCGTCTGCAGCCGATGGTGGTTTTGGGATCGGTGATCGGCGCCGCGCTTTTTTATTTCCAGGTCAGTAAGGCATTCCCGCTAATCGCCGGTACGCCCGTATGGAAGATGTTGCTGGTAATGATCATCGGCAGCACGCTCCTCCCCCTGCCTGTCTCGATGGATATACGCGGATGGGAGGAAATGCACCCGCTCAACGGCCCTGCCTGGTCGCTGTTCTTTGAATACATAGCCAATTTGTTGTATGCAGTTGTAGTGCGCCGGTTTTCCAGGTTGCTGCTTTCCGTGTTCGTGTTGCTTGCGGGCTGTCTTCTGGGCGGCTATCTCATTGCGGGCCCGCAAGGCGATCTGATCGGTGGCTGGACGCTGAACCAGGAGCAGCTCTTTATCGGTTTCACCCGGGTCTTATACCCGTTTTTTGCCGGGGTTTTGTTGTGTCGCCTTGGAAAGCTCATCCATATAAAAGGGGCGTTTTGGTGTTGCAGCTTCCTGATCGTTCTTGTCTTAAGTGTCCCGAGAATCGGCGACGAACACCATGTATGGATGAATGGGCTGTACGAGGCCTTCATTGTGATCCTGGTTTTCCCCCTGATTGTGTCTATCGGGGCCGGGGGAAAAATAGCGCATGTTCAATCCGCCAGGATCTGTAAGTTCTTCGGAGACATTTCCTATCCGTTGTATATCACGCATTATCCACTGATCTATATATTTACGGCCTGGGTGGTCAACAATAATATCCCATTGGGAGCAAAGGGCTTACTGGTGGGTTTGCTACTGGTGGTGACCAGCATCGCCCTGGCATTCGCCTGCCTGAAGTTGTACGACGAGCCTGTACGCGAATGGTTGAAAAGAAAGGTACTATTGAAACAGGCGCGACAGCCAGGCCCTTAAATAAAAAGAAGAAGGGAAGCGATCATTGAGATCAACCTCCCTTCTTCTTTTATAAATTATTTTATTTTTCTTCTCTCAACTCACCACTCACTACTGCTTCTTTCCCAGCGCCAGGTTCCGCTGGTCCACCATATCATCCATCACGTTTACCGTTTCGTCGAGCAGTAAATCATTGCGCAGGTTTTTGAGCCAGGCTTTAAAACGGGCGTCCTTGTCTTTGTCGGCAGCGTATTTATCTGTATCCTCGGGCAGGGAACTCACTTCCAGTTCTTTGGGCAGTTTGTTCAGCGATTCCAGTTGTTTGCGGGTAGCTGTTTTCTTATTCTTGTCGTCACGGAATTTTGTAACGTTCAGCGAAACCATTTTATCCTCGTCTTCTTTTGCCAGCCATTCGGTATTGGCTTTGATAAGATTGAAAGCAGGGTTATTACTTACTCTCAACTGGCTGTTGGCGCGGAGGACATTTACATCGTAACCGCTTTTCCAGGTGCTGTAATCGGCTTTTTGAATTTCATCCCAGGGAAGTGCATCGGGATCATCCTTTTCACGCAATTTGTAAAACTCATACAAATCGGGCAATACGATATCGGAAGCGACCCCTTTCAGTTGCGTAGAACCGCCATTGATGCGGTAAAACTTCTGCAACGTGAGCTTGATAGTGCCCAGTTCGCTGTTGGCGGACATAAAGCCCATGTCTTTATCCAGTCCTATATTGCGTTGTACGGTTCCTTTGCCATAGGTGGAAGTGCTGCCGATGATCACCCCGCGTTTATAATCCTGTATCGCGGCGGCGAAGATTTCAGAAGCCGAGGCGCTGAATTCATCGACCATCACCGAGAGCGGACCATCGTACAACAGGCTTTTATCCCTGTCTCTCAACACGCTTGGTTTGCCATCGCGGTCCTTTACCTGTACAACGGGACCTTCATCGATAAACAATCCAACCATCTTCACCACATCGTAGAGCGAACCGCCGCCGTTGCCGCGGAGATCGAGTATGATACCGTCTACTTTCTGTTCTTTCAGTTTGACGATTTCCTTCGCCACATCGTCCGCACAACGTCTTCCGTTGGGGTCGTCGAAATTGGCGTAGAATTCATACAGGTAGATAAACCCGATTTTGGCTTTACCATTGGATACAATGGCGCTTCTTGCAAAGGTTTCATCCTGTACTACTTTTTCCCTGACGAGTTTTATCACCTTGATGGCGCCGTCGGATTTACGAACGGTCAGCCTTACTTCTGTTCCTTTTTTACCACGGATGACCTTCACGGCATCCTGTACGGTATAGCCGGTAAGATCGGCAGCCTCGGCATCGCCCTGGGCTACTTTCAAGACCATATCGCCTACTGTCAGCTCGCCGCTTTTCCAGGCGGGGCTGCCGCTGATGATGGAATTGATTTTGATGCCACCGTCCTGTTCCAGCAGGGAAGCACCGATACCATAAAACTCACCGCTCATCTCTTCGTCGAAATAACGTTTGTCGACCGGCGGGAAGTAATCTGTATGGGGGTCCATACTTTGCGTGATGGTATTGACGAACATATTGAACTGATCGTCGACGGTGAATTTGAATTTATACTTGTTGAAAACGCGCTCCATGATGGCCAGCACTTTTGCACGGGCGTCTTTTTCCAGCTCTTCGTTGCTGCGCAAGACGAAACCTTCTTTGCCTTTGTTTTTCTCCTGTGTTTCTACCAGGTCGACATAGCGGTCGAGCGCCAGGTATTTGAGGCGTTTGCGCCAGATCTCTTTGCGTGCGGCTTCATTGGCCGGGAAATCTCTTTTCTCGGCATCGGCCTGGAAGCTTTCTTCCTTATTGAAATCGAACGGCTGCGAAAGGATTTCCTTGTAAAGCTTTTCGGCCTCGGGCATGCGCTTTGTAAACAGGTCGGATACCGCCGGAACAAAGCTGACAGGACCACCCAGTATTTCGTCATCGATCTTTGTCTCGTATTTGGCGCTGAGGTCTTTTACATCAGACTGGAGAAAAATGGCTTTATCCTGGTCTATCTCCCCGATGTATTTTTTAAATACCTCTTTGGAAAATTTATCGTTGATGTCTTTGGGACTGTAGTGAATCTCGGCCAGCATCTCACCCACGTTGTGGAGTATTTTCTCGTATTTCGTAGGTGGATTTATGCTGCTGCTCCCGGTTCCAAGGCTTCTGAAAGCAATAAAGATTCCCGCGCCCAGCACCATCAGCAAGATGGGTAAACTTCTTCTACTAAACATAAATTGACTGAATTTTTGCATTGATTCAAAAATAACGATAAATACCGTGCCTTGTTGCCTGCTTACGCCATAATTAACAGCCACTTGACAGAATATTACATGGGCGGAACAAACTGTTAAAAAGAATCCCGGGGCGGGAATTCCGGTATACTTACCCTTCGGCAGTCAAAGACGGCGCCGGCAGCCTGTTTAAATGAAGAAAGCCTTACAAGGTAAGGCTTTATGGGGTAAATGATGGGGTTCGAACCCACGACCCTCAGAACCACAATCTGATGCTCTAACCAACTGAGCTACATCTACCGTTTGGACGGCAAAAATAATAGAAAATACGCTTTATACAAAAACTATCGGGCCGATTTCTCAAAGGAGTTTATTTAGTGTTTCTTTGCAGCCTTAAAAAGAGATGTATGCGTGGAGATCTGGTGCTGATCCCTTTTATTTCCGCTGGTATCGGCTGGCTTATTCACCGGCTGGCGGTGGCGGCGCTGCTCTACCCGGTGCAGCCCCGCACAATAGCCGGGGTTCGTTTCCAGGGCATGTTGCCGCGGCGCCGGGAACAACTGGTGGATCGGGTGGCGGAACTGGCGGCCGGGCAGTTGTCCGGGTCGGGGATGCTGGAAGCGGCGCTTGGCGACCCGGCTCATTTTAAAAAACTGATGCCGGTCATCGAGGAGCAGATTGATTATTTCCTGCGGGTAAAGTTGAAACAATCCATGCCCGTGGTGGGGATGTTTATCGGCGATAAAACCATCGGGCAACTAAAAACCGTGTTTGTAACCGAACTGGAGACCATTTTTCCCACGGTTATGAAAAATTATGCGGCCAACCTCGCAGGAGAATTGAATGTACGGCGTCTGATTAGCGAAAAGTTGCTGGAAATTCCCGCGGAGACGCTGGTGGAAGGGGTAAAAACCGGCATGAAGAAGGAAATCCGGGGATTGCTGTGGCTGGGCGCCGTGTCGGGTTTTTTTACCGGTATTGCAACCTTGCTGTTGTGGTGGGTGTTAAAGTGACCATTGATACCCTCTTTTCCCCGTTCATAGAGCGGGTTTACACGAATATCTAGCCTGCTTGCCAATAAAACCGTTCATCCCTATGCTATTTTTCATTAACAATGGAATGAGTGACATTCGCAGTCGATTTTAAATTTCAACAATACTACATGAGAACAATTTTGATGGTGATTTTAAGCGGGTTTAGTTTTTTATGCGCCGAAGCCCAGTACCCGGGCGGCGGCCAGGGAAGAGGCGGCGCGGGGGGCGCGATGACCAATATCGGCCATTTTTACGGCAAGGTCGTAGACAGCAAAACCAATAAAGGACTTGACGGGGCTTCTATAGAACTGGTACAAAATAAATTTGATACTACTACACGGAAAAGAAAAGACGTGGCCGTAAAAGCCATGCTTACCAAACCCAACGGCGATTTCAGCCTGGAAAATCTTTCCATATTCGGCAATTACCGCCTGAAGATCACTGCGGTAGGATACAAACCCATCGATCAGAAAGTGGCATTTGAAATGAAGATGCCGGCAGGCGGAGGCGGTGGCGGAGCTATGAATGGCGGAGGCAACGGTGGAGGCACGCCCGATATATCGGCGGCACTGGCGGGGGTGGACAAGGACCTCGGCAATATAAAACTGGAAACCGATCCGCAGACATTGGCCGGCGTAACGGTGACGGCATCCAAGCCCCTGTTCCAGATGGGCGTTGACCGCAAGATCTTCAACGTGGAAAAAAGCCTGGTGAGCACGGGACAGACGGCACAGGAACTGATGAAAAATATTCCTTCGGTCAACGTGGATATAGACGGGAACGTAACACTCCGCAACGCGGCGCCCACCATCTTCGTGGATGGCAGGCCTACCACGCTTACGCTCGACCAGATACCCGCCGACGCCATCGAAAGCGTGGAAATCATTACCAACCCTTCAGCCAAATTCGATGCTTCGGGCGGAACCGCCGGTATCTTAAACATTGTTTTAAAGAAAAACCGTAAAGCGGGTTACAATGGTAATATAAGAGCAGGTGTGGACAGCCGTGGCAAAATAAACGGCGGCGCTGACATCAATATGAAAGAGGGAAAGATCAATTTCTTTGCCAGCGGTAATTACAACCAGCGTAAATCGATTGCCAGCACGACCACAACCAGCGAAAACCTGGTCCCTTCCATTACGGATGTAAACCAGAATTCGGTGAACACGAATAACGGGCATTTCGCTTTCGGCCGGGCAGGCCTGGACTACCTGATGGACAACCGTAATACCATTACCGTCTCGGGGCTTATCGTAAGGGGTTCCTTTCATACGGTAGACAACCTCAATTTCGACTCTGCTCAAAACGGTTCCATTTATACCCTCGGCAACCAGGTTACCAATACAACGGCCTCGTTCAAAAACTACGGGGGCTCGCTGAGCTATAAGCACAATTTTGCCAAAGCGGGCAAGGAACTGACGTCGGATTTTAATTACAACAGCAGCACGAACGACAACAATGCCTTGTACGATATTCAACTGTACGAGCCGAATAATACGGCCAAAGGCTCCCCCAGCCTGCGCAATACCATCGGCGGAGGCACCAATAAATTCTTTACAGGACAACTGGATTATACTAATCCTATTTCGGATAAAACGAAGATCGAAGCGGGCGCCCGGGTGGCCATCCGCAACAATACCAGCGTCAGCAATAACTATGTGTACGACTACACTGCCAATGCCTACGTGTACAATGACGCGCTGAGCAGTAATTACAAATTCGACGACAGGGTCTACGCCGGCTATGCCACCTATACCAACAAAATAAAGACGCTTAGCTATCAGTTGGGTCTGCGGGCCGAGAGTTCCGATTACATGGGCTCGTTATTAAAAACCACGTCCAAAGATTCCACCTTTACGACAAAATACCCTATCAGCCTTTTCCCGAGTGTCTTTATCACCAAGGAATTTGACAACCTGCAGGATTTCCAGATCAATTATTCAAGAAGGATCAACCGGCCCAGTTTCTTCCAGTTGATACCTTATAAGGATCTTACCAACCCGCAGTACCCTACGGTGGGCAACCCCGGTCTGAAACCGGAGTTCACCAATTCGTTTGAAATGTCTTACCAGAAAACATTCCCGGGAAGTCATAGTCTCCTGGTGTCGCTTTATTACAAACACACCACTGATCTTATCACGCGCTACCAGTTTATCGATAAGATAAGCTCGTCGGATACGACCACGGCGACGTTTACTTCCTATGAGAACGCCACCAGCAGCACCTCGTACGGCCTGGAAGTAACCTCTCATAACCCACTGACCAAATGGTGGGAGATGACAACCAATATCAACTTTTACAATGCGTCCATCAACGCGAGCAATATCACCAATGCCGGCGCTACCTCGCAACGGCTGAGTTATTTTGCCAAATGGAACAACTCGTTCAAACTGCCTTCCAACTTCAGCATCCAGTTGTCGGGCGACTACCAGAGCAAATCGGTATTACCGCAAAGCAGTGGTAATGGTGGTGGTCGTGGCGGTGGTGGTGGTTTTGGCGGCGGCGCCCAGCCATCGGCACAGGGATACGTGAACCAGAGCTATGGTTTTGATATGGCCGTAAGAAGGGATTTCCTGAAAAACAAGGCTGCTTCCATCACACTTAGCGTAAACGATATTCTTAAAACCAGGAAATACAGCTACCATTCTTATTCCGATATCGTGATCCAGGATTACAGCAGGATCAGGGATCAGCAGTTGTTCCGTCTCAACTTCAGCTACCGGTTTGGCAAGATGGATGTATCGCTTTTCAAGCGTAAGAACATGAAAGCGGGTATGGAAGGTGTGCAGGATTCGATGCAGCAGTAGGAAGAATAAGCTGTGAGCTTAGAGCTACAAGCTATGAGCATTTGCTGATACTATCTTTGATTATAGAAAGGCTTCCTTCGGGAGGCCTTTTTTATTGGTGCAGCAGGCGTATCAATTGCACTATAGAGGAAATTAAAAATATGATACCCACCAACCCATTGATGAAACCATGCCCCGCCTTGATTTTTTTTACTACCCAACGGCCGCAGAAGATAAATACGGCGAGACCGGTAAGCGTACCTGTGCCGATACCGGCAGTATACAGGTTGTAAGAGGGATTAGTGGATACCAGTACATGGGTGCTTAAAAGGTACGTGCTCCAGATAAACCAAAAAGGGATTTGTACAGGATTGACCGCACTCATGGAAAAACCAAGCCAGAACCGGTTAATCGTATTGTTGAGCAAAAGGTTTTTCTTCTCCCCCGTTTTTTTTCTTGCAGCCAGGAAGCTACTGGTAGCCAGTACGAGGAACAAAACCACTGTTATCCATTCCAGCAGGCGAAACAAACCCTGGTGGGCCGTTACCCAACCCATCGCCCGGAGCGAAACCCTGACATAGAGTATCTCCACCAGCGCCACACCCAGCGCAAACCGCCACGCGCTCTTCGTATTTTCTTCTACCGCGATCTGCATGGCGGATATGTTCAG
>DASYCT010000110.1:0-25774 GCA_036500065.1 Chitinophagaceae bacterium
GGAGTTTTGACACCAGCGACAGGGGAATTCCGTTGGGATAAAGCCGGAACAGCGCCGATAGTTCTTCAGAGCGGTATTTTGCCAGCAGCAGGGGAGCGAGGAAACCTTCGGTAAACTGCCGGTAGGCTATCCAGGGCTGGGATGGATCGTATTTTTCAAACGACAGGGTGTCGATGAACACGGGGCGGCAGTCAATAAACTGGACGTTGAAAGGTGTTGCATCTTTGAGTATCATGCCGTGGGCCATCGATTGCGTCATGATCTGAAGGGTGAGCAGGGCTGCATCCTTCCATTGGCCGAAACACCATTCATAGGGCCAGGAAATAAAAGGCAATTGCTCCGGCAGCAGGGTTTTATACCATTCGGCCGTATGCGTATGATTTTCAGCGAGCTCCGTATGAGCCAATATCTTTTTTTCTTTTACCAGCAGATCGTAAAGCCCTGAACTTTTGAACAGCTCGTAGTGCGAGGCATAGCGTTGGTTGACCTGCCGGTAGAATTTTCCTTCGTATTCATATATAAAACCCGAAGGGTCCCTGTAAGAAGCGGGGTGTTGGATGGAATTAGTCATGTTCTTCCGGGGTCTCCGGCTCCTGTTCTTTTTTTCTGCGGCCGAAAAACGTTTTTATTTTAAGCAGGATGGTCTTGAAATAAACGGCGACACCCAGCACCGCCCCGATGATTATCTGTATCAGGTAGCTGCCGCTTCCGGGGTCGATATATATCAATGTATGGATCATCAGAGGTAAGATAAATTGGTGCGTGGCGTTAAAGTTAAGACCGTTTCATACATCAGCCGGATGGTATTTTCAATATCGCTTTTGTGAAGCATTTCCACGGTCGTGTGCATGTAGCGCAACGGTATGGAGATGAGTACCGAAGGGCAGCCTTCGTGGGCATAGGCAAACGAATCGGTATCGGTGCCGGTGCTGCGGCTTACGGCCCTCAACTGCACGGGTATCTCGTTTTTTTCGGCTACTTCCTGTACGATGTTCAGTAGCTTGTTGTGCACTGCGGGACCGTAGGCCAGCGAGGGGCCCTTGCTGCACATAATATCTCCTTCGATGATCTTGTTGATCATCGGCGTATTGGTATCATGGGTCACATCGGTAACGATGGCAATATCGGGTTTGATGCGGCGGGCGATCATTTCCGCCCCGCGCAATCCCACTTCTTCCTGTACGGCGTTGACAATGTATAAACCGTAGGGAAGTTTCTTTTTGTTTTCTTTCAACAGGCGGGCCACTTCGGCAATCATAAAACCGCCTACGCGGTTGTCGAAGGCACGGCCGATATAGTAATCGTTGGCCAGTTCGTCAAAACCGTCTTTATAAGTAACGACGGCGCCGATATGGATGCCCAGTTCCTCTACTTCCTTCCGGTTGCGGGCGCCGCAGTCGAGAAAGAGATTGTCGGCTTTGGGCTGTGGTTCCTTGGCATCGTTATTCGATAAACGGGTATGAATGGCGGGCCAGCCGAATACGGCGGGCACCAGTCCTTTTTTGCCGTGCACCAACACACGCTGCGCGGGTGCTACCTGGTGGTCCACCCCGCCGTTGCGTTTGAGGTAGAGCAGTCCCTCGGCAGTGATATAATTTACAAACCAGCTTATTTCGTCGGCATGGGCTTCTATCACTACTTTAAACGGGGAGGAGGGGTTGATTACTCCTACGGCCGTTCCATAGGGATCGGTAAACTGGGTATCGGTATAGGGTTTTAAATAGTCCAGCCACAGTCTCTGGCCACTGCTTTCAAAACCTACGGGGGAGGGATTGTTGATATATTTTTTCAGGAAACCAAGGGAAGCGGTAGTGATCACCGGTTTCTTTGCAGTTGAACCTTTTTTATCTTTTGTTGCTTTAGCCATAGTTTTTTATTAGTAGCGTCAAAAATACTTAAATCCCCACGATTAGCATTAACAGCGACGATAGCATCATCAGCCCGTCGAGCACAAAATAATAGAAATAATCAGAGAAATGTCTTTTTGAATAATTATACAGGGCGGCCATAATGATACCCGGCAGCAGTAATGTGCCCACCTGCCAATAGCTGAACCCATACAGCAGGAGCAGGAGTGTGAAAATGCCAAAAAGGAAAATGGAAAGCGCAAACAGGTTGTCGATGCCGCCCTCATCAAGATAGGTAATCATGCTGCGTATGCCATCGGCCTTGTCGTCCTCGCGGTCGCGGTAATCAAAGGGAATACAAATAGCGTAGATCAGTAAAAAACGGCTGAGGGTAAACCAGGTAAACTCGATGCGCCATGAATGGCCGGAGGTAACAAGAGGCAATACGGTTGTGACATACATCCAGACAAAGGCGAGGAAAAAGGTTTTGCCCACGGCAATGCGCTTTAGCTGGCTGAAGACTTTCTGCGGCAGTTTGGGAGCCGAATAAAGAAAGGTGACAAAAGCGCCTATGCCAAGCCAGAACCAATGTTCCCGGAGTTTAAATACATACAGGCCCGAGCCGATAAGCCCGATAAGGTATAAGATAAAATGCAGCGATTTGTATTTCACTGCCCATACCAATCGTTCGGAATCGGTAGCCGAGTGGGTCGTAAGCCACCAATGAAAATTGTAACTGCAGATGGTAGCGAAAAAAACAAACAGCAGCAGGTCGGTATTGACAACCCCCTGCAGAAAAAGACCGCAGACCTGGTATACCATCAACACTGCGCACAACGCAATATAAAGGCTGCTGAACAGGAAAAAATTAAAGATGCTTTTCAGCATGCAACAAAGATAGGATTTCCGGGCTTTTGTAGCCCTTGTGAGCTTACCTGATTACGACGATCGTGCCTGTTGTAGCGGTATCGCTTTTATGACCGGCGCGGTCGCTGACAACAAATTTTAAAACAAGTGTATCCGGCTGCGGTGTCGGGGGAGTGGAGCCGGGAATATTGGGAGGGTTGATAGCCGATAAAACAGACTGGTAGTCCAGCGACACGGAAATATCGCCTGAGCTATGGTTGGGGAAGTCGGGTATTTTATATTTGAGCGAGTCCCGGATGGTTGGAACAACGGTCTGGTTAAGCCGGGTTTTCCATACCCAAACGGTATCATCGACATCGCCTTCCTTATCGGTGAACGAAAGCGTAACATCCAGGGTTCCGCCATTGGGCACGATGGTAGGATTTATCGATTTTATTTTAATCTGCGGGGTTGACTGGTACTTATCTTTGTTGCAGGCTATGAGCAAAACCAATCCAAAAACCAACAATAACAGCTTCTTCATAGTACTAATGTTATTAACAAATTTAGCGGATGGCTATTGAATTACCTAACATAACGCGTGAATGGATTGATAAAATTTTCACCGTGCAGGCGGCTGGTTTTGAAGCGTTATCGCTTGATCTCTTTCGCTACCAGTACCGGCACAACCCTATATACGGTCAATATGCGGATGCGGTTGGTAAATCCCCGCACAAGGTACGGGAACTAAAAGATATCCCTTTTCTTCCCATCTCTTTTTTCAAAACGCATACGGTTGCGGCGGGCTCTTTCCGGCCGGAGGCGGTTTTTGAAAGCAGCGGCACCACGCAAACGGTCAACAGCCGTCACGCCGTAAAGGATTTGAGCGTATATACGCAGAGCTTCCTACAGGCTTTTGAGCGGTTTTACGGGTCGCCGGGCGATTGGTGCATACTCGGGCTGCTGCCCTCTTACCTGGAACGCAAGGGTTCCTCGCTGGTGATGATGGTCCATGAACTGGTGTGGCAGAGCGGCCACCCGTTGAGCGGGTTTTACCTGTATGATCATGAGAAGCTGGCGCAGGTATTGGCGGAACTGGAACGGCAGGGACAGAAAACCCTGCTGATAGGGGTTACGTTTGCGCTGCTGGATTTTGCCGAGAAATATTCGATGCAGTTGCGTCACACCACGGTGATGGAAACCGGCGGCATGAAGGGAAGGAGGGAGGAATGGACCCGCAGCGAGGTGCATGATTTTCTAAATGAACGGCTGGGCACCAAAAGCATTCATTCCGAATATGGAATGACGGAATTGCTGTCGCAGGCTTATTCGTATGGCGATGGGATTTTTACTTGCCCCCCGTGGATGCGGGTCGTGTTGCGGGAAGAAGACGATCCCTTGCAGGGGGTGTCGTTGGGCAGCGGGTTGATCAATGTAATCGATTTGGCGAATATATATTCCTGTTCGTTTATAGCCACGGATGACGTGGGGAAACTATATGCCGATGATAGTTTTGAGATCATGGGCCGGCGGGATAATTCCGATTTGAGGGGATGTAGTTTGATGGTGGTGTAAAGAGTCCCGGAGGGGTTTTACGCTTCCTGCAAATACATTTCTTCTCTCAACTGCTGCACGCGCGGGTTGGAGAGGTATTCATCAAAGGTCATCAGGCGATCGATAATGCCGCCGGGAGTTAATTCAATCACGCGGTTGGCAACCGACTCCATGAAGGTATGGTCATGGCTGGACAACAGTACAATGCCCTTGAAATTGACGGCGCTTTCGTTGAACGATTGAATGCTTTCCAGGTCAAGGTGATTGGTCGGCTGATCCAACAGAACGCAGTTGGGGTTCTGCAGCATCATGCGGCTGATCATACAACGCACTTTTTCTCCCCCGCTCAATACGCTGGTCTTTTTGGAAATATCATCGCCGCTGAACAGCATCTTACCCAGGAAACCGCGCAGGAACGGTTCGTCGGCATCCGTCACGTAGGAAGGCACCCATTGACGGAGCCAGTCCAGCAGGCTAAGGTTATTTTGGAAATATTTGTTGTTTTCCACCGGCAGGTAGGCCGTGGTCACGGTCGTACCCCATTCCAGTTTGCCGCTGTCGGCTTTCGTTTCACCGCTGATGATGTCGAAGAAATTGGACACGGCCAGGGGGTCACGGCTGTAGAAAGCTATCTTGTCGCCTTTGTTGACCGAGAAAGTAACATTGTCGAAGAGCGGACGGCCGTCGACCGACTTGCTCAGCTTTTCCACGTTCAGTATCTGGTTGCCGACTTCGCGCAACTGGTTGAAGATAATACCCGGATATTTGCGGTTGGAAGGCTCGATTTCCTCGATCGACAGCTTTTCCAGCGCCTTTTTACGGGAAGTAGCCTGTTTGCTCTTGGAGGCATTGGCCGAGAAACGGGCAATGAAATCCAGCAGGGCCTGGCGTTTTTCCTCTGTTTTCTTGTTTTTATCCCCCATTTGGCGGGCCATCAGCTGGGACGACTCATACCAGAAGGTATAGTTGCCGGTAAATATCTTGATTTTGGAGCGGTCTACGTCGGCCACGTGCGTACACACGGAATCGAGAAAGTGACGGTCGTGGCTCACAACCAGTACGATGTTTTCGTAGTCGGCCAGGAAGTTTTCCAGCCATCCGATGGTTTCGATGTCGAGCCCGTTGGTAGGCTCATCCAGCAGGAGTATATCGGGGTTGCCAAAAATGGCCTGTGCCAGCAACACGCGGACTTTCAGGTTGGACGGGATGTCCTTCATAAGGGTTTGGTGGAAGTTTTCCTTCACGCCGAGGCTGCTGAGCATGGCGCCGGCATTGCTTTCTGCCTCATAACCACCCATTTCGCCAAATTCGCCTTCCAGTTCGCCGGCACGCATGCCGTCCTCTTCGGTGAAATCCTCCTTGGCATAGATCTTTTCGCGTTCGTGCATCACTTCCCACATCTTGCTATGGCCCATCATAACCGTATTGATAACGGTAACGGAGTCAAACTCAAACTGGTTCTGTTTCAGCACGGCCAGCCGCTCGCCGGGGCTAATCTCCACGGTGCCCTTATTGGGCTCAATTTCACCACTCAGGATTTTGAGAAAAGTGGATTTACCGGCGCCATTGGCCCCGATAACACCGTAGCAATTTCCCTTGATAAAATTGAGTGAAACTTCGTCAAACAACACCCTTTTCCCGAAAGAAAGGGTCACATTTTTTACGCTGATCATGCCGGATTCCTATGTTTTTTGAAGGCGCAAAGGTAATGTATCCGGGGGGAAGGAAAACAGAAATCCCCGGGGGATTTTCCGAAAAAAAGGCCTTCCGGGGGGCATTCGGTTGCGAAATCAGAAAATTTTTGCCCGAACAGGGCGTATCTTGCGCTCCGGGAGGCATTTATCGGCTCCCGGGGTGGGCTTTGCGGAAACCAATCCGTAATTTTGCTGTTATAATAATATATATCAAATGATAATCAGCAAAATATGATTACTATATCTGAAAATGCAAAAGAATACATCGCTCAACTGAAGGAAAAAGAGGGTCACGCGGGCGATAGTTTTGTGCGCGTAGGCGTAAAAGGCGGCGGCTGTTCAGGCCTGTCGTATGAAATGAAATTCGACACCGAAGAAAAAGACGGCGACCAGGTGTTTATGGATAAAGGCGTAAAAGTAGTAGTAGGCATGAAAAGCCTGCTGTACCTGTATGGCACGGAGCTCGATTATTCGGGTGGTTTGAATGGCAAAGGATTGTTCTTTAACAATCCCAATGCATCGAGGACCTGCGGCTGTGGCGAAAGCTTTGCTGTGTAAAAAGGGAACCCGGGCAACTATATATAAACTTATGAGCACAGATTTAGAAATACTGAAAGGGGTCTCCGCGGAAGAGTATAAGTATGGCTTTACAACGGAGATCGAAATGGATTTTGCCCCCAAAGGGCTCAACGAAGATACCGTACGATTTATCTCGGCTAAAAAGAACGAACCGGAATGGTTGCTGGAATGGCGGCTGAAAGCATTAAAGTATTTTCAGCAATTGCCCATGCCCGAATGGCAAAACTTTAAATTACCCACCATCGATTTCCAGGCGATTTCTTATTATGCTGCTCCGCGGAAGAAAGCGAAGCTGAACAGCCTGGAGGAAGTAGACCCTGAACTGCTGGCCACCTTTGAAAAACTGGGCATCCCTCTCACCGAGCAAAAGATGTTGAGCGGTGTGGCGGTAGACGCGGTGTTCGACAGTGTATCGGTGGTAACCACTTTTAAAGGAAAGCTGAAAGAACTGGGCGTTATCTTCTGCTCATTCGGTGAAGCCGTGCAGGAATATCCTGACCTCGTACGGAAATACCTGGGCAGCGTGGTACCCTACACAGATAATATTTTTGCAGCATTAAACGCTGCCGTGTTTTCTGACGGCTCGTTTGTATATATCCCCAAAGGAGTGCGCTGTCCTATGGAACTGTCCACCTATTTCCGCATCAATGCGGAGAATACCGGGCAGTTTGAACGCACGCTTATTATTTCCGACGATTCGGCCTATGTAAGCTACCTGGAAGGTTGTACCGCACCGATGCGGGATGAAAACCAATTACACGCCGCCGTGGTAGAGCTGGTGGCGCTGGACAATGCTGAAATAAAATACTCCACCGTCCAGAACTGGTATCCCGGCGATAAGGACGGCAAGGGAGGCATCTATAATTTCGTCACCAAGCGCGGTATCTGCCGGGGCGTCAATTCCAAAATATCGTGGACACAGGTAGAAACGGGTTCGGCCATCACCTGGAAATACCCGAGCGTTATCCTGCGTGGCGACAACAGCACCGGTGAATTTTATTCGGTGGCGCTGACTAAAAACAAACAGATTGCCGATACCGGCACCAA
The DNA here is from genome assembly GCA_036500065.1 of Chitinophagaceae bacterium. Lineage (GTDB taxonomy): Bacteria > Bacteroidota > Bacteroidia > Chitinophagales > Chitinophagaceae > JACMLD01. The sequence goes on from DASYCT010000110.1 coordinate 7,568, forward strand.
GATGTTTCATATAGGCAAGAATACCCGCAGCCGTATCATATCGAAAGGCATCTCGGCCGGTAAGGGGCAGAACAGCTACCGCGGCCTGGTGCAGATTGGCAACGGGGCCGACAATGCAAGGAATTTTACCCAATGCGATTCATTGCTGATAGGCGATGAATGCGGCGCTCACACCTTTCCTTATATCGAATCGAAAAACAATTCGGCGATGGTAGAGCATGAAGCCACCACGTCGAAGATTGGAGAGGACCAGATATTCTACCTGAACCAGCGCGGCATCGACTCAGAAAAAGCGGTGGCATTGATCGTCAACGGCTATGCCAAGGAGGTGTTGAACCAACTGCCCATGGAGTTTGCCGTGGAAGCGCAGAAGCTGCTGGCCATTTCGCTGGAAGGAAGTGTGGGTTAAAACATGTAATAAAACAAAAAAAATAAACGCGTACGAAGATGTTGAGCATTAAAAATTTAAGGGCGTCGGTTGAAGGGAATGAAATCTTAAAAGGACTTAACCTGGAGGTGAAGGCAGGTGAGGTGCATGCTATCATGGGGCCCAACGGCTCCGGCAAAAGTACCCTTGCCTCTGTACTGGCAGGGAAAGAAAATTATGAAGTAACAGGCGGGGAAGTATTATTTGAAGGGAAGCAATTACTGGAAATGAACCCCGAGGATCGTGCGCGGGAAGGAATATTCCTGGCTTTTCAATACCCGGTGGAAATACCCGGTGTGTCGAATATCAACTTTTTGAAAACAGCACTCAGCGAAATAAGAACCTACCGCGGCCTGCCGCCGCTGGAAGCAAAAGAATTCCTCAAGCTGCTGAAAGAAAAACAAAAGCTGGTAGAGTTTGATGCCACGCTGGCCAACCGTTCGCTCAACGAAGGGTTCTCCGGCGGAGAAAAGAAACGCAATGAAATCTTCCAACTGGCCATGCTTGAACCCAAACTGGCTATTCTGGATGAAACCGATAGCGGGCTGGACATCGATGCCCTGCGCATCGTATCGAAGGGCGTAAATAAGCTGCGTTCTTCCAACAATGCCTTTATCATCATTACCCACTACCAGCGTTTGCTGGATTATATCGTGCCTGATCATGTTCATGTGCTGTACAACGGGCAGATTGTAAAATCAGGTACCAAGGAGCTGGCGCTGGAGCTGGAAGAAAAAGGATATGACTGGCTCAAGGAAACCTCCGCGCAAAAAGAATTGGTTTAAATGATTAACATGACGACACAAATTACCAGCTCATTATACGATCAACTCATTGCTGATTTTGAACTAAGGTACACGCTCGGACCAGTGTACGAACCGGAAGCCCTGCTGGAACTGCGCCAGCATGCGTTTGAAGAATTTAAACGCATCGGCTTTCCCTCTACCAAAGTAGAGGACTGGAAGTATGTCAACCTGGCCCCTTTTTTAAAAGAAGAATTCGAGGTGAACGAAGACGACCGCTTTTATGCGGACGACTCCATCCTCAAGACGGCTTGCATTCCTTCGCTGGATTGCTACACGATCGTGATGATAAACGGGCGTTATTCGCCCGAGCTTTCCACCATGATACCGGGCAACGATGTGACCGTATCCCCTCTTTCCGCGGCCATTGACAAAGCTCCTTTTAAAAAGCATTTTGGTAAATACGTACACACGCATAAAAACCATTTCGTAGCAGCCAATACCGCGCTGTTCCGCGATGGGTTATTCCTTGAAGTAAAGAGCAAGGCCATTGTTGATAAGCCGTTGCACATCATCCATGTGGCGCATACGTCGGTCAATCTTTTTGTGCAGCCCCGCCACCTGTTTGTGGTCGGCGCACATGCCGAAGCGACCATCATCGAAACCTATATGACGGTGGAAGGCCCGGCCAACGTGTTTGTCAATAACGTATCGGAAATAGTAGTCGGTGAAAACGCCCGCCTGCAACAGTATTATATACAAACCGGTGACGAGCGTACCCGCTATATCCATACTACCGAGGTGCACCAGGAAGCCAACAGCGTGTACAACAATTACAAGGCTTCCTTCCCGGGCACCGGCCTGTTGCGCAACAACCTGAACGTGGTGCTGGACGGCGAAAATATCGAAAGCCATTTATACGGTCTTTACCTGGCCGGCGGCCACCAGTTGGTCGACAACCATACGCTGGTTGACCACCGCAAACCGTATTGCCAGAGCAATGAACTGTACAAGGGTGTGATGAAGGACGAAAGCATTGGTGTATTCAATGGCAAGATATACGTGCGTGAAAAAGCACAAAAAACCAATGCCTTCCAGCAAAACAACAACCTGATGCTGGGCAAAAAGGCCGTGGTCGATTCCAAGCCGCAGCTCGAAATATATGCGGATGATGTAAAATGCAGCCACGGCTCCACGATAGGACAGTTTAACGACCAGGCCCTGTTTTACCTGCAATCGCGCGGCATCGGTGAAGAAAAAGCAAAGGCATTGCTGGTACATGCGTTTGCCTTCGACGTAACGGAAAAGATTCCCCTGCCCGCCGTGCAGTCAAGGATCAACCAGCTGATAGAGAACGGGCTGCAATAAGAATAGCTCACAGCTCAAAAAATATCGTCATGAAAAGTGAAGCAACGATACTCCCCGACGTATTGGATATAAAAGCTATCCGGGCGGATTTCCCGATACTAAGCACAAAAGTATATGGCAAGCCCCTGGTGTATTTTGACAATGCGGCTACTTCGCAAAAGCCCTGGGCTGTTATCAAGGCCATCGAAAATTACTATACCACGCTTAACAGCAATGTGCACCGCGGGGTGCATTATTTAAGCCAGCACGCTACCGATGCATTTGAACTGTCGCGTAAGAAGGCGGCGGACTTTATCAATGCCGCGCATGATTACGAAGTTATCATTACCCGCGGCACCACCGATAGCATCAACCTCGTAGCTTACAGCTATGGCAAAGCATTCGTGAAAGAAGGAGACGAGATCATTATCTCGGCGATGGAGCACCATTCCAATATTGTACCCTGGCAGATATTGTGCGAGGACCGCAAAGCGACATTGAAAGTGATCCCCATGAATGAAAAAGGGGAATTACAGATGGATGTCTACGCCGGTATGCTGAATGAAAAAGTAAAACTGGTGGCAGTGGCCTATGTGTCCAACAGCCTCGGCACCGTTAACCCGGTCCGGGACATCATTTCAATGGCGCATCGCCTCGATATTCCCGTATTGCTGGATGCGGCGCAGGCCGTACAACATATACCCATCGTCGTACAGGAACTGGACGTCGATTTCCTCGCTTTTTCCGGCCATAAAGTGTATGGCCCTACGGGTGTAGGTGTTTTATATGGCAAAGAATCCTGGCTGAACCAGATGCCGCCTTACCAGGGCGGAGGTGAAATGATCAAAACCGTGAGCTTTGAAAAAACGGTGTACAACGAACTGCCGTTTAAATTCGAAGCCGGTACGCCGAATATCGAAGCCGCCATCTGCCTGGGCGCTGCGTTTGATTATGTCAACCAGCTTGGCCTGGAAAAGATCCAACAATACGAACATGAGTTGCTGGAATATGCCACGGCAAAATTGTCGGAAGTGGAAAAGATACAATTCGTTGGCACTGCCGCGGATAAATCCAGCGTGGTATCGTTTAATATCGAAGGAGCTCACCCCTACGATGTGGGAGTAATACTGGATAAACTGGGTATTGCCGTCCGTACAGGACACCATTGCTGCCAGCGGGTCATGGATGCGTTTAGCATACCGGGCACGGTAAGAGCTTCCATTGCTTTTTACAATACCCGGGAAGAAGTAGATATTTTAGTGGCGGGAGTGAAGAAGGCGGCGTCGATGCTGGTGTAACCCCCCCGCCCCCCAACCCCCTAAAGGGGGAGGAGTGGGTTCTTCCTCCCCCTTTAGGGGGCAGGGGGTAGAATTAAAGACAATGACAATTAACGAAATACAGGATGATCTGGTAGATGAGTTTTCGCTGTTTGGCGACTGGATGGAGAAATACGAACACATTATCCAGTTGGGCAAGGAGCTGCCGCTGATAGACCCTGCGTATAAAAAAGAAGAATACCTGATAAGAGGATGCCAGTCGCAGGTATGGCTGCACGCGGATTACAAAGACGGCAAGGTGATCTTTACCGCCGACAGCGATGCTATTATTACGAAGGGGCTGGTGGGCATGATGGTGAGGGTGTTGTCGGACCATACGCCGGACGAAATCGTTAAGGCCGACCTGTATTTTGTGGACATGATTGGCCTGAAAGAACACCTGTCCGTGACCCGCTCCAATGGGCTGCTGGCCATGATCAAGCAAATGAAAGTGTACGCCCTGGCGCTGCAATCAAAAGTGACCGATAATTAAGTGGTATATGGTTGACAAGGTAATAATGGAAATAGCCATCATAGAAAAGCTGCAAACGGTATTCGATCCCGAGATACCGGCGAATGTCTATGACCTGGGACTTATATATGATATTGCTATCAGCGATAGCGGGTATGTAAACATTACCATGACACTTACCGCTCCCGGCTGTCCCGTAGCCGGCGATATCATTGCGGAGGTGGATCGCAAGATACGCGAGGTAGAAGGCGTTACCGACGCCAATGTGATGCTCACCTTCGACCCGCCCTGGAGCAGGGACCGGATGACGGAAGAAGCAAAGCTGGAACTGGGATTCTTGTAAGTTCCGGCTGATTTATCTTATCCAGGTGGGGTCTTCCAGTTCGCTCTTGAGGTCGGCCAGTTTATCTTTTCCCTGCGCGATGCGTTCCTTTACATTGTCGGCGAAGTCGTCGGCCATATACTTAATCTTTTTGCGGGTGGCAGATCCTTTGTCGGGTGCAAACAACAAACCGAGGGCGCCCCCGATGGCAACGCCTGCTGTAAGGGCTATCAATACCTTTGATGAATTTTTCATGTACTTTATTTTACTACATAAAAAACCCTGCCACAGGTGTGGCAGGGTTGTATTAATGAGTAAGTAATCTCGTCTTACGCACTGCAGGTCACACAGCCCTCTTCCATCGTGCAGGTCTGACCGGTGAGCGTCAGCACATCGCTTTCCACGACTTGCAGCCCATGGGCCGGAATGACCGGTTCTACCGATTTACCACCTTGTTTTTCAACGGTGAACTGAACGGCCTGTGCCGCTGCCTGTGTGCGCAGGTAGTACATACCCGTTTTCAGACCTTTTTTCCAGGCATAGAAGTGCATGGAAGTGAGTTTGCCGGAGGAAGGGGTGTCTACAAACAGGTTAAGCGATTGCGACTGGCAGATATAGGCCCCGCGGTCGGCGGCCATATCAATCAGGGTACGTTGCTTTATCTCCCAAACGGTTTTGTACAGTTCTTTCAGTTCCGCCGGTATTTCCTCGATCCGTTGCACGGAACCGTTGGCGGCAATGATCTTGTTTTTGATATCGTCGGTCCACAGACCCCGTTGCACGAGGTCTTTCAGGAGGTGTTTGTTCACTACCACGAACTCGCCACTTAACACTCTTCTTGTATAGATATTCGATGTATAGGGTTCAAAACATTCGTTATTGCCCAATATCTGCGAAGTGGAAGCGGTCGGCATGGGCGCCACCAACAGGGAATTGCGCACGCCGTGTGTCATTACTTCTTCGCGGAGCGAAGCCCAGTCCCAACGGCTGGTAGGCGTCACATCCCACATATCAAACTGGAACCTGCCTTTCGACAGCGGCGAACCCGGGAAGCTCTCATAAGCCCCGTCCCGTTTTGCCAGGTCCATGCTGGCCGTCATGGCTGCAAAGTAGATGGTTTCGAAAATTTCCTTGTTCAATTGCTGTGCGGCAGCGCTTTCAAAGGGCAGGCGCAGCAGGATAAAGGCATCGGCCAATCCCTGTACGCCCAGCCCGATAGGACGGTGGCGCATGTTGCTGTTGCGCGCTTCTTCCAGCGGGTAATAATTATGATCGATAACGCGGTTCAGGTTTTCGGTCACATGGTACGTGATCTCGTAGAGCTTCTGATGGTCGAATTTGCCATCCACTACATAGCGGGGCAATGCCAGCGAGGCGAGATTGCATACCGCTATTTCATCGGAGCTGGTATATTCCAGGATCTCGGTACAGAGATTCGAGCTTTTAATCGTGCCGAGGTTCTGCTGGTTGCTCTTGCGATTGGCGGAATCCTTGTACAGGAGATAGGGCGTGCCGGTTTCAATCTGTGCGTCAAGAACGGCAAACCAAAGGTCCTGCGCCTTGATGGTCTTGCGGGCCTTGCCTTCCTGCTCGTAGCGGGTGTACAGTGCTTCAAATTCATCGCCCCAGCAGTCGGCCAGGCCGGGTGATTCGTGGGGACAGAACAGGCTCCATTGTCCATTGGACTCTACGCGTTTCATAAACAGGTCGCTGATCCAAAGGGCATAAAACAGGTCACGCGCGCGCATTTCTTCCTTACCGTGGTTCTTGCGCAGGTCGAGAAATTCGAAGATATCGGCGTGCCAGGGTTCCAGGTATACGGCGAAAGCGCCTTTGCGCTTACCCCCGCCCTGGTCTACATAGCGGGCCGTATCGTTGAATACACGCAGCATGGGGATGATTCCATTGCTGGTGCCGTTGGTGCCGCTGATATAGGAGCCGGTGGCGCGGATATTGTGAATAGACAGGCCGATGCCGCCCGCGCTTTGTGAAATCTTGGCGGTTTGCTTGAGCGTATCATAAATACCGTCGATGCTATCGCTTTTCATGGTAAGCAGGAAGCAACTGGACATTTGTGGCTTGGGCGTACCTGCATTGAACAGGGTAGGAGTGCCATGCGTGTACCAGCGTTCGCTCATGAGGTTATACGTCTTGATGGCGCTGTCGATATCGTTTTTGTGAATGCCTATTGCTACGCGCATGTACATGTGCTGCGGGCGTTCTGCTATTTTCCCTTCGAGCTTGAGCAGGTAGGAGCGTTCGAGCGTTTTAAACCCGAAATAATCGAAACCAAAGTCACGGTCGTAGATGATGGTGCTGTCCAGCAGTTCGGCGTTCTTTTCTACCAGTTCCCAGACATCGTCGGCCAGCAGGGGCGCTTTTTTGCCTGTTTTGGGATCAGTATAGAAATATAATTTGCGCATGGTCTCAGAGAAAGACTTCTGCGTGTTTTTGTGCAGGTTGCTCACGGCAATGCGGCTTGCCAGCAGGGCATAGTCGGGATGCGTGGAAGTGAGGGATGCCGCGGTTTCGGCCGCGAGGTTGTCCAGCTCCGATGTAGTCACGCCGTCATAGATGCCCGCCACCACTTTCTTCGCCACTTCAATCGGTTCCACCATCGGGCTAAGGCTGTAGCACAGCTTTTCGATGCGGGCGGTTACCTTGTCAAACTTTACCGACTCCTTCTTTCCGTTTCTTTTTATTACAAACATGGGATATATAATTAATGGTTAGTAGTTACACACTTAAAAATCTTCTTCCAGTGAAAAGCTCTGCGATTCCTTGCCGCCGAGCACACCCGATTTCTGGTAATCGCCTACGCGTTTTTCAAAGAAATTGGTCTTACCCTGCAGGGAGATCATTTCCATGAAATCGAAGGGATTGGTGGCATTGAACATTTTGGGATAGCCCAGTTCGGAAAGCCAGCGGTCGGCCACGAACTCGATGTATTGCTGCATCAGGCGGGCGTTCATGCCAATCAGGTCAACGGGAAGGGCATCGGTGATAAATTCCTTTTCGATGGTTACCGCGTCGCCGATGATGGCGAATACTTCGTCCTTGCTCATTTGTTGTTGCAGCATGCTGTAGAGCAGGCAGGCAAACTCACAATGCAGGCCTTCGTCACGGCTGATAAGTTCATTGCTGAACGTAAGCCCCGGCAACAGACCTCTTTTCTTCAGCCAGAAAATGGAGCAGAAGCTGCCGCTGAAGAAAATACCCTCCACGGCGGCGAATGCCACGAGACGCTCGGCAAAACTGCCGTTCTGTATCCAGCGAAGGGCCCATTCGGCTTTCTTTTTTACGGCAGGCACGGTATCGATGGCATGGAAGAGACGGGTTTTTTCCTGCGGGTCCTTGATATAGGTATCGATGAGCAGGGCATAGGTTTCACTGTGAATGTTTTCCATCATGATCTGGAAACCATAGAAGCAACGTGCTTCGGGCAGCTGCACTTCGCTCATGAAGTTCACGGCGAGGTTTTCATTCACGATACCATCGCTGGCCGCAAAGAAAGCAAGTATATGGCTGATGAAATGACGCTCGCCATCGTTCAGGTTGTTCCAGTCCTTCATATCGCCGCTCAGGTCTATTTCCTCGGCTGTCCAGAAACTGGCTTCATGCTTTTTATACATTTCCCAAACGCGGGGATAGTTGATAGGCAGGATGACGAAGCGATCTTTGTTTTCTTTTAATAAGATTTCAGTTTCCAGGTGCATTACCACAGGTTTAACTATTTGATAAAAAGCCGTTCGGGGTGGGGGGACGAGAAAGCAATACCCTTGCTGAGGTATATTCGGCTCGTCACAACCCTAAACGTGAAGGTTGTCAACAATAAAATTGATTATGGCAGGTATCCTGGCTCGTAACAGTTTGTATCCGCCCTTCTCATGGCGCCGTAGGCGCCACAATGGGCCACTTATCAAATAAAAAGGATAAAACCGGAGTGTTACTTACAGTTGCACGACAGCCCATGAATTTCACATGGTTCCCTTTTAATGCTGGTAATGTCTCTTTCAGCCACCACAATCAACTATTTCAGAAGACCTGTTGCGAATGTATTGCCGATTTAATGAACGGGTAGTTTAAGTTTTTCACAATATGTTTATAAAATCTACGTTCCGGCAGGCCGGGAACTGCAGGCCCCCCGGAGACAGCGGGTTTTGGGGTAAGCGGGCAGTTAATAACCGGTGGATAAGCTGTTTTAGCCCTGTTTTCCTTTATCTTTAATAGATAACCAGCACTATGTCCCAACCACCTGGAATTTCCACCGGCCCTGTGCGCCTGGCCCGTACGCTGGGACCTGTAATGCTGTGGGGACTGGGCGTCGGCTATGTGATTTCCGGCATGTATTTCGGCTGGAACCTGGGGCTGGCCGAAGGAGGTACGCTTGGGCTTGCCATCGCCACGGCAGGCATCATCCTATTTTATATCAGTTTTACCTTTTCGTATACCGAACTGGCCGCCGCCATTCCCAAAGCCGGCGGGGTATTTGACTATGCCACCCGGGGATTGAACAAAGAACTGGGTTTTATTGCCGGCATGGCGCAGATCATCGAGTTTGTGTTTGCGCCCCCGGCCATTGCCGCCGCCATCGGGGCGTATTTTAACCTCTTCTTTCCCCAACTACCGGTGATGGTTATTGCCATTACAGCCTATGTGTTGTTTACGGCGCTCAATATATACGGGGTAAAGGCCGCTGCCGCCTTTGAACTGGCTATAACAATACTGGCGGTCATCGAACTGCTGATCTTTACAGGGGTTGCGTTGCCCCATTTTGATATTAAAAACCTCCAACACAACGATTTTCCCAACGGGTGGAAAGGTGTATGGGCGTCTATTCCTTTTGCCATCTGGTTTTTTCTCGGGCTGGAATGCGTGGCCAATACCGCAGAAGAAACGGTGCGGCCGCAGCGGAACATATTGCTCGGCTTTGGCTTTGCATTGCTTACCCTGATCGTGCTGTGTGTGCTCGTTTTTTTATCTTCCATCGGCGTGGCCGGATGGGAAGCCATCGTGTACCCAACTCCCGGCGCCCCGGCTTCCAATTCACCGCTGCCCCTTGCCCTGGCGCGCATCACCGGCGGCAACGGGTGGCAGTACCACCTGCTTATCAGCATCGGGCTGATGGGACTGGTGGCTTCCTTTCATGGCATCATACTTGCGGCCAGCCGCGCCAGCTTTGAATTTGGAAGGGTGGGCTATATTCCCCGCAGCATCGGCAACATACACCCGCGGACGAAAACACCGGTGAACGCGCTGCTGGTAAACATGATAGCGGGTATCATCGCCCTGCTGACCGCCAACACCGATGACATTATTATCATTGCTACCTTTGGCGCACTTACACTGTACATCATATCGATGATCACCCTGCTGGTACTGCGCAAAAAGGAGCCGGGGCTTGAACGTCCCTTTAAAGTGCCTTTTTACCCGGTACTCCCCATCGTGGCGCTGGTAATAGGAATCGTGTCGATGGTCGCCATGATTACGCTTTATATTAAATTGTCGGTAATCTATTTTTCGATACTGGCCCTTGCCTATATTTGGTTTCATTTCTTTGTCAAAAAGAATGTTGATGCAAAACAAACCCTCGGTTCCTGAATTGCTGCAACTGCTTACGGAGCAGGAAGCGCAAAAAGTAAAACTGGCTATCACGGACATAGACGGTGTGCTGCGCGGTAAGATGATCAGCTTTGATAAATTCCGCTCGGTTGCCGAAAAAGGATTTGGCTTTTGTGATGTCGTATTTGGCTGGGACAGTTCCGATGCGGCCTACGACAATGCCCGCTATACCGGCTGGCATACCGGCTACCCCGATGCCAATGCGGTAGTGGACATCAATACCTTTCGACAGGTGCCCTGGGAAAACGATACCCCGTTTTTCCTTGCCGATTTCAGGGACAGCGCCGGAGGCGATTTGCCCGTATGTCCCCGCAGCCTGCTCAAACGGGTTATCAAACAGGCAGAGGACCAGGGCTATCTTCCTTTTTTCTCCCAGGAATTTGAATGGTTCAATTTTATCGATGATCCCAATGGCGGCGCTAAGAGCAGCTTTTATGATATGAGTTCCCTTAGCCAGGGCATGTTTGGTTATTCTATCCTGCGCGCCTCGCAGCAAAGCGATTATTTCCACGACCTGTTTGACCTGCTCACTGCCTTTGGCGTGCCGCTCGAAGGGCTGCATACGGAAACAGGCCCGGGCGTGTATGAAGCTGCTATATTATATGCCGATGCACTGGAAGCCGCCGACCGTGCGGTATTGTTTAAAACCGGCGTAAAAGAAATCGCCCATCGCCGAGGCATACGCGCCACGTTTATGGCCAAGGTGACCGAAACCCTGCCGGGTTGCAGCGGCCATGTGCACCAGAGTCTTTGGTCGGCCAATAACAAGGAGAATTTATTTTACGATAAGAAGACGGCTACGGGCATCAGCGCCCTGATGGAAAGTTATATCGCCGGCCAGTTGCACTGCCTGCCGCATATACTTCCCCTGTTTGCACCCACCGTCAACAGCTATAAACGACTGGTGGAAGGCGCCTGGGCGCCTACTACCATCACCTGGGGCATCGACAACCGCACCACGGCCCTGCGGGCCCTGCCGGGCGGCGCCTCCTCCGCAAGACTTGAAACGAGGGTCGTAGGTTCCGACAGCAATCCCTATCTCGCCATGGCCGGTTGCCTCGCAGCCGGGTTGTATGGCATACGCAATAAACTCAAATTATCCATACCGCCTACTACCGGCAGCGGGTACGCGGACACCAAAAACGGGTTGCTGCCTAAAAACCTTTGGGAGGCGACACAGGCTATGAAGCAGTCATCCATTGCAAGGGATCTGTTTGGCGAAGGATTTACCGAACATTTTATCGCCACCCGCGAATGGGAGTGGAGGCAGTTTTCAAAAGCGGTGACCGATTGGGAGTTTAAGCGATATGGAGAGATAATCTGAGTTACAGAGGACCACGATTAGCTTGCCGCTAAAAAATTAACCAATGATTGATTTCAACACCGTACGACAATACAATTTTCCTACTGTTATTCGTTTTGGCGCGGGTGCGGTAAAAGAATTGCCCGATCACCTTATCGCCCATGGACTGAAAAAACCATTGCTGGTGACCGACCCGCAGGTGCGGCAGTTGCCCTTCTTTGCCGACATTGTAAAAAGTCTTGGCGCAAAATCCCTTTCGGTAGAAGTGTTTTCCGGCATCCACAAAAACCCGGTCAAATCGGATGTGTTGAAAGGCGGCGATGTGTTCAAGGAAACCGGGCGCGACAGCATCATTGGCATCGGCGGGGGCGCCGCGATGGACGTGGCGAGAGCCATCGCCCTGCGCATCCATCACCAGCGCGATTTATTCGAGTATGATGATTTGATTGGCGGCGACAAATACGTCACCGGCGAAGTGCCTTATTTTATTACGGTGCCTACTACCAGCGGGACGGGCAGCGAAGTAGGCCGCAGCGCGATTATCTCGGAAGACGATACCCACCGCAAGCGTATTCTTTTTTCTCCCAAATTACTGGCGAAGATAGTATTCGCCGATCCATTGCTGACGATGGACCTGCCGCCGTTTGTGACCGCAGCCACCGGCATGGACGCGCTCACGCATAATATGGAAGCCTATATCGCCAAAGGATTTCACCCGATGGCCGAAGGCATTGCGCTGGAAGGCATTGCATTGATCAATCAATCCATTGCCACGGCGGTTAATAAACCCGATCTTGCTTCGAGAAGCAGGATGATGCTCGCCTCTTTGATGGGGGCGGTGGCGTTCCAGAAAGGATTGGGCGTCGTGCATTCGCTCGCGCATCCGCTGTCTTCCCTGCTGGATACGCACCACGGACTGGCGAATGCCGTAAATTTGCCCTATGGCATGCGGTTCAATACAGGGGGATTGGAAGAACCGTTTCGCAGGATGGCCCGTGCAATGGAACTGAAAACAGAAACCGGCGGGGCCGTCGTCGATCGCCTGTTTGAATTGAACCAGCAACTTGGACTTCCTTCTCATTTAAGAGATATTGGTGTAAAAGAGGAACATATCGAAACCTTATCCGGCCTGGCCGAAGCCGATTTCTGTCACCCGAGCAATCCCAAACCGGTGAGCCGGGACGATTTCCGGCAATTGTATAAAGAAGCGTTATAAAACGAATCGACGGATGAAAATTGCATTGACACATACCGGTAGTTCCGACAAGCATAGTTATTACCTGGACTGGCTGAAGGGAATAGAAGGCGTGGAACTGGTGGTCATTTCGGCCAGGTTGAATAACCTGCATGAAATGGACAGTTCTGATGCACTGGTATTGTCCGGCGGCACGGATGTTCACCCCAACTATTATGGAAGCACGAAACTGGACTATCCCGGTTATCAAAAGTTTGATGAAAAAAGAGATGTGTTTGAAATAGCCGCTTTTAACATCGCACAGCAACGACAACTACCGGTATTGGGCATTTGCAGAGGATCGCAGTTAATCAACTGTATCCTCGGCGGTGACCTGCGGCAGGACCTCGGCACAGAACTGAATAAAATCCATGAAGGCACACCCGATAAACAGCATCCCGTTCAAATTGAACCGGGCACGCTGCTCCATGATATTACAGGCAGCGATACCGCCGAAATCAACAGCGCGCATCACCAGGCCATTGGCCGGCCAGGAAAGGGATTAAAGGTAAACGGCCACGCGAAAGATGGTACGATTGAAGGCATCGAATGGGCCGACAGTACCGGCAAGCCTTTCCTGCTCGGCGTTCAATGGCATCCCGAGCGCATGTTCAAGTTAAAACTGCAACATACCCCTGCCTCGCAAAAAATAAGAGAACGGTTTGTAGAAGAAATTAAAAAATCAAAAGCAGGTAAGCAATGAAGATAATCAACCCGGCTACCGAAGAACTGATCGCCGATATACCGGAGGACACCGACGCTTCCATCGGCGCCCGGTTTGCCCTGCTCAAAACAGGCCAGCCTGCCTGGGCGGCATTGCCGGTGCAACAACGCATCGACTGTATCGCCCGCTTTCATGATTTGCTGGAAGCGCAGCAGGACGAGTTGGCAAAGACATTAACTGCCGAAATGGGCAAGCCGCTGCGTCAATCGTACAACGAATTGAGCGGCGCGCGAGACCGTATAAAATATTTTGTGGATCATGCGGCCCGCTGGCTGGAAGATGAATGGGTGACCACGGAAGGCGCTACCCGTGAAAAGATCGTGTACGAACCGCTCGGTATCATCGCCAATATTTCCGCCTGGAATTATCCTTATCTCGTGGGGGTAAACGTGTTCATACCCGCCCTGCTGGGCGGCAATGCGGTGTTTTATAAACCATCGGAATACAGTACGCTCACGGGGTTGCATATCCAACGGTTGCTCTATCTCGCGGGTGTGCCTGAAAGCTGTTTCCAGGTGGCCATCGGCAAACGCGGGGCGGGGGAAGCACTGCTGGGACTACCGCTTAACGGTTATTTTTTTACCGGCAGCTATAAGACCGGCCGGTATATTGCCGAAAAAGTGGCGCCCAAACTGGTGCCCTGCCAGTTGGAACTGGGCGGTAAAGACCCGCTGTACGTGGCCGATGATGTGGAAAATATTGATAAGGTGGCGGAGGCCGCGCTGGAAGGCGTTGTGTACAACAACGGGCAGAGTTGCTGCGCGGTGGAGCGGATTTACGTACATAAAAATGTGTACGAACAGTTTGTCGACTCCTATGTGAGGCAGGCAAAGAAGATGGTGGCGGGCGACCCGATGGACGAGGCGGTAGAACTGGGCCCCCTGAGCCGTAAGTCGCAGGTGGATTTTCTCCTGTCGCAGATCGACGATGCCATCGCCAAAGGCGCTTATGTGCGTACCGGCGGAAGGACCATCAACCGGACGGGCTATTTCATGGAACCCACCGTGCTGGTGAACGTCAACCACGATATGAGCGTCATGAAGGAAGAATCCTTTGGCCCGGTGATCGGCATACAGGAAGTAGAGGACGATGCAGAAGCCGCCCGGCTGATGATGGATACTGAATTCGGGCTCACGGCCGCTGTATATTCAAAAAATTTTGCACGTGCCGAAGCAATTATGAAACAAATGAACACCGGCACCGTTTACTGGAACTGCTGCGACCGTGTAAGCGCCAGCCTCCCCTGGTCGGGCCGCGGGCACTCGGGGCTGGGCAGTACCTTATCCTACCAGGGCATACGGGTCTTCGTACAGCCCAAAGCCTGGCACCTGCGCGGAATGTAAAATGTTGATATGCTCACATCCAACGATATAAAAAAACACGTCGGCACCGTAGCCGTTGACATCGTAGAACCCGGCATGGTGCTGGGTGTCGGCACCGGCACGACCGTTTACTGGTTCATCATTGCCCTGGCGGAAAAGATAAAAAACGGGCTGGACTGTAAAGCCGTCCCTACTTCCACCCAAACGGAAGCATTGGCGAAACAGCACAATATCCCACTGCTGGCATTGAACGATGTCGAACGCATCGCGCTTACCATCGATGGGGCGGATGAAGTAACCCCCGGCCTGCAACTGATCAAAGGCGGCGGCGGCGCCCTTTTGCAGGAAAAGATGGTGGCGGCTGCTTCGGAACGCCTGGTCATTATTGCCGACAATACCAAGCTGGTCCCCCACCTGGGCCGGTTTCCCCTGCCGGTGGAAGTAGTACGCTATGGCTGGAAACAGGTGCAGCGTCATATTCATCAATTGTATTCGATTGATGCCCCCCTGCGCATCAAGAACGGCTCCCCGGTGGTCACCGACCACGGTCATTATATATTGGATTGTCCCTTTGGCCGCATACATGATGCACCGGCGCTGGCCGTCGGTCTCAACACCCTTCCGGGCGTGGTAGACAACGGGTTATTCATCCGCATGGCCACACAGGCGCTGATTGGATTCCCGGATGGTATTATAAAAACCCTCTCCTGCAAGGACTGATTTACATATATAAATTGATGTAAATCAACTAAATACTTCCCATTTTGGTACTCCCGTTTAACGATACCGGTTTAAAGAAACCGTTAACTAAATAGTTTTGGGAAGGCTTGAGTTTTTGGATTTTAATATATATTTTACAATTCGTTATTTCCAATACCTAAACGGCGGTAGTGTATGGATTCTCTAGAGCAAAAACCTCTTCATCTTCATGGTAGCAATAAACGCTTCGGTTTTACCGGGGTGTTGGAGCAATTGCAAAGAAAAATACCCCGTTTCACCGGCAAAATCTCTTCCACACAAGTCGGGTCAATTATTCAGAAAGGCCTCAACAAAATATTGGTTTTACTGGAAAGCATTAAATGTATCGGGTTCTCCGATGTGCTGGACGATTACGAACGCCGCAAGCTCGGTATCTTTAACACGCTCAACTTTTTCCAGCTTCTTACCGGTATCATCGTCCCTGTAGCCGCTTTGCTCGGCGAGAAAAAACTGCCCGGGCTGGCCTGGCTCATCGCCTGCGCCCCGGCGCTTATCAGCATACTCGTGTTATGGCTCAATGCCACCCTGCGGCATGAAGCGGCCCTGATTGCCTATTTTATATTATATCCCATCGCCACCAGCATCGTGTACCTGAGCGGTATGAACCTGGGCATGGAATTGTGCTTTATATTATACGGCATCCTCTCGGTGTTTTTTATACAGGAACTCAGCCAGATGCTTTTCTCCATCGCCTTGTCGATGATAAGCTATTTCATGCTGGCGGTGGTATGGAAAAACTATCATTACCAGTTGGAGACGGCCAATGTGATGTTCTACCTGTTCAATCAACTGCTTGCCATCATATTTATCTACTGCGGCCTGTACCTGATTAAAAAGGAGAATACCGGCTACCAGTTCAGCATCCTCGCCAGCAACCGCGCCCTGCACAAAAAGAACCTCGAGATTGAAAAGCAGAAAAAAGAAATTGCCGACATCGCAGAACTGCTGCAAAAGCAGAAAGGCGAGCTGACCGAGCTGAACGCCTTAAAAAACAAACTGTTTTCCGTCATCGCCCATGACCTTAAATCGCCCATCTATGCTCTGCACAATCTTTTCAGGAATATGCAGCAGTATGATTTACCGGCGGAGGACATCAAGTCGATGCTGCCCGATGTGGTGAACGACCTCAATTTTACCACCGGCCTGATGGAGAACCTCCTGCAATGGGCCCGCAGCCAGATGCAGTCCGACGCCGTCAACCGCCAGTTGATCGACATGTCGAAGATTTCCGGCGAAATCATCCAGTTGCTGCGCCTGCAGGCAGAAGCCAAACAGATACATATCGAAAGTAAAATGAACACGCCTGTGTACGCCATGGCCGACAAGGACATGATTAACCTGGTCCTGCGCAACCTGCTTTCCAACGCCATCAAATTCACTCCCCAGGGCGGCACTATTTCCATCGACATGAATGAAATGGCTTCGTTTATAGAGGTGTCGGTGGAAGACAATGGTATCGGCATTACTTCCGAAACGCTCCAGAAGATCAACCGGAACGATTATTATACCGCCAAGGGCACGGCCAATGAATCGGGCACCGGCCTGGGGCTGATGCTCTGCAAAGAATTCCTTATGCGCAACGGCGGCCAGATGAGCATCGAAAGCCAGCCCGGTAACGGCAGTGTATTTTCTTTTACATTGCCGAAGCCTGTATAACTCCTTAACTTCTTCCCAACCCACCCCCGGCCCCCTAAAGGAGGAGTAGCAACGAACGAGTCTGCCCCGTTTCCCCGCTTATATACTACCCTTACGAGGTTTGAAGTACTCGCCCGGTAAAGGATGTAGTTTGTCCTGAAAAAATAACTGACTGTAAATAAAACTCACGGCGGGGGCTGAAGGCTTTTGAATTTGCAGGGAATTGGCCTATATTTATAACAGATCCTTTTGGCGCCTTATCCTGGATTAAGGTAAAAAACAGGCCATGCATAAAGTATTGCTTTTGATAGTAATGGTTGTGCCAGTCCTGAAAAGTTCCACGGCGCAAACAATCATCACCGAGATGGACAAGGTAACGTATTACAACAGCCTTGATACCAACGTCAGTTCCGTCTACAATAAAGTTGCCTGGCTTTGCAATTGCTACCTGCGGGCCAATTATCCCAAAAGCCCCGTGCTGGTGAAACTGGACATGGAAATTTCCAAAGACACTGTTTATTACCAGGTAGGCTATGACAACCTGTATGGCAATTCCGGTTTTCCCGATTCCACCGGCGCCAGCCAAACCCCCGGCGGGAATATTTATTTCGATACCGGCCTGCGTATCAAAGCCTGCGATACCGCTATCAATAAGGCAAATATTCTTAAACTGCTGGATTACGGCGTGCTGCACTATGAAGAATTAAAAACGATGCGCGCTGAAGTGCTCGCTATGGCGGCGGATGCGCGCGATCGCCATTGTTCCATAGACACCGGCACCATGCAGGCCATCCTTACCAAACGATCTCCCCGGAAAATAACAGACGCCATCCGTTACTGCAAGTAGAATTTGTTTAGCTACTGTTGTAGATGGAATACTACAAGCCATAAGGTTATTTCCACAGCTTGTATTGTTGTAGATTTGCGCCAAATAAGAAAGGCTTACTATGATTGCAAGATATTGGACAGGATTGATAAAGA
>DASYCT010000111.1:0-11591 GCA_036500065.1 Chitinophagaceae bacterium
TTATCATCGCGTTTTGTATCCCCAGGTCGTCTACTGCAAACACGTCTTCCCGGCCGAGGGCGAACATCAGGATCATTTCCGCGGTCCATCGCCCCACCCCTTTTATGCGGGTAAGGTGTTCGATCACTTCCATGTCGCTCATCGTCTTCAGCTGTTTCCAGTCCATGCCCTCATCAAGAGCAAACTGCGCCACGTTCCGTACATACCGGGCTTTGGCATTGGAAAGCCCGATGCCGCGTAGTTGCTCATGGGGCGTAGCGATGATCTCTTCCGGCGTAGGGTGTTTTTCGTAGAGGGCAAGGAAACGCTTCCAGATCACCTCGGCCACCCGGGTCGACAATTGCTGGCTCATGATGGAGCCGCAGAGATGCAGGTACACTTTCTTTTCTATTTTTAATACATGCGGTTCGGAAATATCCAGCAGTTTCTTCAGTTTTTTATCCTTACTAAGATGGTCGACATATTCGTGGGGCATGGTAAAGCGGTTTGACAGTAAATAAAAAGATAGCGAATATAAATTTTAAATTTGCTTTCATGAACAGGGAAATCATTGTTACGGCCGACGGCTCTCATTCCATTCGCCTACCGGAATTGAACCAAAGCTATCATTCCATGCACGGCGCCCTGCAGGAATCGGTGCACGTGTATATGGAGGCAGGATTGCGATACGCTATGACGGCTACCGGCGGTACAGGTCCCCTGTATGTTTTTGAAATGGGTTTCGGCACCGGGCTCAATGCCCTGCTCACGGCCATGGAAGCGGAGCGCCAACAGCGGCTGGTACATTATGAAACCATCGATGCGTTTCCGCTGGACGCCAGTGATTCGGCTGAACTGAATTTTTGCCAGCAGTTACAACGAACCGATTTGAATCCTCTCTTTGAATACCTGCATTACGGCCAATGGGATATTGAAAGTCCGGTCACTCCTTATTTCAGCTTTCAAAAACACCGGCTTTCCCTGGCAGGCTGGCTGGAAAACAAGCGCCTCGCTCCCGGCAGCCCGGGCATTGATGTCGTTTATTTCGATGCTTTTGCACCCGAGGTCCAGCCAGAATTGTGGACCGCGGAAGTATTTACTGCGCTTTATACACTGATGGCTCCCGGGGGCATACTGGTCACCTATTGCAGCAAAACCGTCGTGCGCCGGGCGGTGGAAGCTGCCGGTTTCCGGGTATATAAAATTCCCGGTCCCCGCGGCAAGCGGGAAATGCTGCGCGCTATCAAAAGCCCGGCTGTGTAATCTTAAATCCTGTCTTTGCCTTTTCATCGGCCACCATTTTGCGCACGTCTTCCAACAGTTTTTTTGCATCATACACGATGCCGTCTTTGATGGTGTATTTAACGCCGCCTTTTCTTATTACTTCGTTTTTATCGGTGAGGGTGATAGCGCCGGTGCCATACAATACCTGCAGGTTTTCGAGCGGGTTGGCATCCACGATCACAAAATCCGCCAGCTTGCCGATTTCCACGGTACCGATTTCCTTGTCCATCCCCAATGCCTGCGCACCATAGAGCGTAGCGCTCCGTATCACTTCCAGCGGGTGAAAACCGGCTTCGCGGAGCAGTTCCAGTTCGCGGATATAGGCAAAGCCATACAGCTCGTAGATAAACCCCGCATCCGTGCCCACGGTCACACGTCCGCCGCGGTTTTTGTATTCATTGATAAAGGTCATCCACAACCGGTAATTTTCTTTCCAGCTTATTTCCTGCTCGGTGCCCCAGCTATGCCAGTAGGAGCCGTGGGACTGGCGACTGGGTTCATAGAATTTCCACAACGAAGGGAGGGTATACTCCTCGTGCCATTCTGCCCGGCGGGCACGCATCAAGTCCCGGTTGGCCTCGTAGATATTAAACGTGGGGTCGATGGTAAAATCCAGCGAGAGCAGTTCATTCATCACCTTATTCCAGCGTTCGCTATAGGGAGGGGCCGCCTGTTTCCAGAGTTTGCCGGCTTCTTCAAAACGGTCCTGTTCGTCGGAATAGTTATAATCGAGCGGGTAGTCTTGTATGGTTTTGTCGGCAAACAGGGCTTCGGGCAAACCATACCAGTGTTCCATGGAGGTAAGCCCCGCGCGGGCGCTGTTGAGCACGTTCCATCTTGCCACGTCCATTTGCGCATGATGACAGGCGGAGCGCAGGCCAAGGCGTTTGTTTTCTTCCAGCGCCGCTTTCATAATGTCCGGCGCGGCGCCAAAGAACTTAACACCGTCGGCGCCTTTCTTTGCATTTTCATCCACCCAGGCAATGGCTTGCGCGGGCGTGCTGATAGCGGTTTTGCTGCCCTGCCCGAATACGGTATAGGCTTTCAGCCGGGGAGCGGTAATCAGGTTTTGCTGGCTTTTTGTTTTTTCTTCCAATACCCAATCGAGCCCGTTCATGCAACCGGGGTCGCGCACCGTGGTAATGCCGTGCCCCATCCACAGTTTAAAAACATATTCGGCGCTTACACCTTGTTGTGCGCCGCCGATATGACCGTGCATGTCTATAAATCCGGGCATCAGGTACATGCCTTCTGCATTGAGTTCTTTGCCGCCCGGTGCCAGTACGGGCCGGCTTTTAGCGGGAACAGGAGCGCCGGGTGAACCCAGTATCACGATATCGGTAATACGATTTTTTTCCACGACAATGTCGACGGGACCAATGGGTGGCGCACCGGTGCCATTGATTAAAATAACGCCGCGGATAATAAGCTGTGGCCAGGGGCCTTCGCCCTCTTTTCTGTCAGGAGCTTTGGGGACCTGTGCGGTAAGAAAGGAGGAAAGAAGCAGGGTGGCAAAGAATGCGAGTTGCTTTCTCATGCAGTAGTTGGTTTTGTACAAACAAGATACGCTATCTCCATCTTTACGCGTAGGAAATGCTTATCCCCCCGTCTTTATCGTCCTTCAATATAATACCCAGCGCCAGCAACTGGTTGCGTATTTTATCGGAAGTAGCATAGTCTTTCTTTGTCTTGGCATCTTTACGGATCTCTACCAACAAACTCAGCACACCACCGAGTTTATTGTCTTCCTGTTGGAGTTCGTTTTTCAGGCCGAGAATATCTTCAAGGTAATTTTTAAAATAATCTTTCAGCCGCTGCAAGGTCGCACCGCTCATCGCACCGGGTTTGATATGCCCGTCCCTGGTGGAATTGATCACCGGCACCAGCTCGAATATATTGGCCAATACCTTCGCGGTATTGAAATCATCGTTCATTGAATCGTCCATTTCGGACAGCAACCCGTTTACTTTTGTATCGAGCGCTTCATCAGCCGCCTTCGCGTCATTCGCGTTAAATTTCTGCAGGTTTTCGTACGTTTCCCACAAACGCTTCAATCCCCTTTCCGCCGCCTGCAGCGCCTCGTTGCTGAAATCCAGCGTGCTGCGGTAATGTGTTTGCAGCATAAAGAAACGCACGGTCATGGGTGAATACGCTTTTTCCAGCAGGTGGTGGCTACCGGTAAAAAGTTCATCCGGCAGGAATCCGTTGCCGGCAGTCTTGCTCATGCGTACACCGTTTACCGTGAGCATATTGGTGTGCAGCCAGTAGCGCGCGGGACTTACATGGTTGCAGGCCTGCGACTGGGCGATTTCATTGGTATGGTGCGTAGCGGCCAAATCCATTCCGCCGCCGTGTATATCGAATTCCCTGCCGAGGTATTTATTGCTCATGGCCGAACACTCGATATGCCATCCGGGAAAGCCCATGCCCCAGGGCGAAGGCCATTGCATCAGGTGTTCCGGTTTGGCTTTTATCCAGAGCGCAAAATCAAGACGCCCTTTCTTTTCGTCCTGCCCGCCGAGTTCGCGGGTATTTTCCAGTAAATCTTCCAGCTTGCGGTTGGTAAGAATGCCGTACGGCTTTTCCTTACTGTATTTTTCTACGTTAAAATATACGGTGCCGTTCACCTCGTAGGCATACCCGTTTTCGAGTATTTTCTTTATCATTTCTATCTGCTCGGCGATATGCCCGGTAGCGGTAGGCTCAATATTGGGGGGTAATGTGTTGAATAGTTCCAGCACTTTATGAAACCCCAGCGTGTACTTCTGTACGATTTCCATCGGCTCTACCTGTTCCAGCCGCGCTTTTTTAGAAAACTTATCATCGCCTTCGTCCATATCGCCTTCCAGGTGACCGGCATCGGTGATATTGCGCACATACCGCACCTTATACCCGAGGTGCAGCAGGTAGCGGTACATCAAATCAAAAGAAATAAACGTACGGCAATTGCCCAGGTGGACATCGCTGTACACGGTGGGGCCGCATACATACATTCCCACATAGCCCGGCACAAGGGGCTCAAACACTTCCTTCTTATGGCTATAGGTATTATATACAATTAACTGCGACATATACTGGTTCTCTGAAAAAATCAATTATTAAAAAAGTGGGGCAAAAATACTGTTTTATCCCGCTGTTACGGAACAGTAACCCTATTTGTCGGCCAGTTTAAAATCGGCTACCAGCGGGTAATGGTCGGAATAGGGCACAACGGTTTTTTTGAACTGCTCTACTTCCAGTTGTTTACCGGCCAGTATATAGTCGATCCGCAGGGTCGGCGACAGGGCCACAAAGGTCCTGCCCACTCCAAAGCCACGGCGCAAAAAGGCATCGGTACGGTCGCCTTTTATCTTAAAATACGTAAAGGAATTGGGCAGGTCATTAAAATCGCCGCAGAGTATCGGGGGGTAGGGACTGCTGTCCAGCTCACGGCGCACCAGTTCAGCCTGCCGGCTGCGGAACAGGTAAGCCCGTCGGAATTTCTTTATGATTCCCATGGATTTGGTCACGGCGCTGTCCTCCGCTTTTACCAGCCGGCGGATCGCCCCATAATCATTGCCGTCAAAACGGAGTGATTGGAGATGGGTGGCAAATATGCGGATACGCTGCCCGTTTACATTCACATCTACATGGATAAGGCTTTCGCCGGGATTGAGCGAATCCTCCCCGGCATAGCGGATGCGCAGGGTGTCCAGCAGGGGATAGCGGGAAAAGATAATCACCCCATGCTCATAGAGCCTGTCCCAACGCGCATGGTCGCGGGCAAAATAATAATACGGGTAATGCAGGGTATCGCAGATATAGGGAATGTTTTCCCGGATTTCTTTGGGGTTGTTGGACTCCAAAAATTCCTCCATGCAAAGCACGTCGGGGTCCATTTCCTTTATAAAGCCAAGAATGCTTTCGCGAAACGTGCCGCCGGGCCGGTGGCGGTTCATCTGGTCCAGCCGCGCCACGTTCCATTGCATGACACGGAAGGTATTGGGTTCTTTCTTTTTGTCGAACGAGCTGAAGGGATGAAACGCAAAAAAGGTAGTGATTTGACCAAAGCCAAGCACAATAGCTACCAGTGGTACAAAAGCCCATTTGGATTTAAAAAACCACCAGAAGAAGACAAAGAAAACCAGGGCCAGCGTTATGATCGGAAACCCCACACCGAGTACGGCAATCCACCAGAAACGGGCGGGATGAAGAAAGGACGTGCAGCAGCCAAGCAAAAATAGCAGGACAGCGCCCAGCGTGGCGAGAACAAAAAGCTTGCGGGAAACAGTCCGTATGAAGCGCGTCATGGTTAAAATTACAATTCATCTTCATTGGACGCACGGCGAAGTATATCTTTTTCTTCGTCCGTCAGGAAATTGTATCCCTGCTGGTTGATTTTATCGAGAATGCCATCGATGCGTTTCTGGGTCACGTTGGGGATACGCTTGTAAGGGTTGGAGCCATGTACCTTGTAAAAAAACTCGTCTTTTTTTGCCCGTTCCTTTTCCTTTTTACGGGGATTGAACAAGTCATTTATCCAATCAAAAAAGCTGTTTATCCATATACTCCCGTCATTGCCTTTGCGAAGCTGGTAGATGAATAAAAAGCCGGCAGCGCCTCCCGCAAGATGGGCCAGGTACTTGCCGGGGTCGCCCGAGGGCACCGAAGCCATATCGACAATCAGGAAAACCAGGGTAACGACCCAGAGCGGCAGGCCGCCATTGATCATAGGGAAAAAACGATAATCCGGTTTCACCGTGGTCGTGGCGATGGCTACAGCCATAATAGCGGCATTGGAGCCATAGAGGGTAGCAACAGGCAGGCCGGGTTGCAGTTTGGGAATAAGATAATAGCTGATGATATAAACGACGGCGCCGCTGATCCCCCCGTAAATATAGATGGGCACCAGTTTGCGGTTGCCTGTAAGGTCCTGCAACACATAGCCAAACACCCCGAGCCAGGCCATTGCAGGAAGCACCGCCATGACTTCATTGTGAACAAACATGTTGGTAATAAGGGTCCAGGGACGGGTGCCGAGCTGGGTAATCTTAGCAGGGAGAATAACCCAGTTAAAGACATTCGGGTAGAATGCTTCCGGGTTCAGCTCCGACATCTGGTAGAGAATGTAAACAAATTTCAGGATGACAAACAAGACCGCATTGATGGCAAACAGCATTACAAGGGCGTTATTGTCCTGGCCCAGGAGAACCTTATTGCTGCTTTTTTCTTCTGCCACTGACATAAATTGCTTTTTCCGGCGGACGCCGGCCTGTTGTTTGATTACAAAATAACGAAGGGGAAGGTTTATAATGTTATTAACTAATCAATAAAAATCGCGTTTTCTTGTTTTGTTCCAGATAATCACCACGAGGATTCCCACCAGCGCCCCTCCAAGATGGGCCCAGTGGGCGACAGAATCACCGGATTCTGTTGACACGGTGCCATAGACATCAAATGCAATAAGCCCGCCTACCACGTATTTTGCTTTTATAGGAATCGGGATGAACATCAGGTATAAATCGGTATTGGGGAATAAATAAGCGAATCCGGCCATGACACCCATTACTGCACCCGAGGCGCCAATGGCATACCCGTCACCACCGAAAATGAGCTGTGTTACGCCTGCCAGTACTCCGCAAATCATGTAGAATTGTAAAAATCGTTTGGCGCCCCAGAAGTTTTCAAGAATGCTGCCGAATATATACAAAGCAAACATGTTGAAAATGATATGGGAGAAGACGGGCGTAAAGGTTCCCGGTCCG
Organism: Chitinophagaceae bacterium; assembly: GCA_036500065.1. Lineage (GTDB taxonomy): Bacteria > Bacteroidota > Bacteroidia > Chitinophagales > Chitinophagaceae > JACMLD01. The sequence goes on from DASYCT010000111.1 coordinate 7,008, forward strand.
CCAGGCTCCCATGCCTCATGCATGAACATGTGGGTGACCAGTTGCCATATCTTGAAATTGCCGGAGTGCAGGCTCCATAACGCTCCATACAGGTCCATTGCCGGGACCTCGTATCCTCCTCCGTCGAACATTGCAGGTTTGTCGAAACAAAGCTCCGCCAGCCACACCAATATATTTATTATTATCAGGTTTTTAACAACCGGCGTTGCTGCAGGAAGACCCCCGCGCCCACCTCTGTAATTCGCCATTGGGTTTAATTTGATTCTTTAAAAATGGTCATAAAGTTACTGTTAACCTCATTATACAAAGCATAAAATTGCGCTGCATCATCGCAGCTTCAATTGTACCACATTCTCTATGTGGTGCGTTTGCGGGAACATATCCACCGGCTGAATTTTTGTCACCGCGTATTTTTCATCCAGCAATTGCAAATCCCTCGCCTGCGTGGCAGGATTACAGCTTACATACACCACGGTAGGGGCCGCCATGTCCAGTATCTTGCGCACCAGTTTTTCGTGCATCCCTGCGCGGGGTGGATCGGTTATGATAACATCCGGTTTACCCTGTTGTTCAAAGAAAGCATCGTTGCACATGTCGATTACATCGCCGGCAAAAAAAGAGGCATGACCGACCTGGTTCAATGCCGCATTGGCTTTTGCATCTTCCACGGCCTCCACAACAACTTCCACGCCAATCACTTTAGCGGCTCCGCGACTGACAAACAGGCCGATGCTGCCCGTGCCGCAATAGAGGTCGTACACCGTTTCCCTGCCGCCAAGACCGGCAAATTCCCTGGCGACGCGGTATAACTGTTCCCCCTGCCGGGTATTGGTCTGGAAAAAGGATTTAGGGCCAATCTTAAATTGAAAGTCTTCCAGCATTTCTATCACATAGCCCTTGCCGTAATAGGTCAGCGGCTCCTGGTCGTAGAGACTGTCATTCATTTTCTGGTTGATGGTATATACCAGCGTGGTGATTTCCGGCACTTCCTTCAGCAGGTGGTCCAGCAGCTTCCGGCGTTCGGGTTCGTCTTCATAGGCGATGACCAGGTTGACCATCACCTCGCCGGTGGTACAAATGCGCAGCACCAGGTTTCTGAGCCAGCCGGTATGGTTGCGTATATCGTAAAACAGATATCCCTGTTCAAGAGCGAATTGCCGGACCGTGTTTTTAACCCGGTTGGTCGGCTCCTGCATCAGGTGACAGTTGTTGATGTCTATCACCTTGTCAAAAAGGCGGGGCACATGAAAGCCGAGTGCGCTGCTTTGTACCAGTTCCGCACCCCCGTCTATTTCGCCGGGCAGCAGGTAACGGCGGTTGCTAAAGGTAAATTCCAGTTTGTTGCGGTAGTAAGCGGCATCGGCGCAGCCGATAATGGGCAGCAGGTCCGGCAGGGCCACCTTGCCAAGGCGGCGAAGGTTCTGGGCGACTTCATTCTGTTTGTATTGCAATTGTTTTTCGTAGGGCAGCATCTGCCATTTGCAGCCGCCGCAAACGCCAAAATGTTCGCAAAACGGGGCTACCCGGTCGGGTGAATAGCTATGAAAACGGATGGCCTTGCCCTCGGCCCAGTCCTTTTTATTTTTTGTAAGGCGAACATCCACCACGTCACCGGGTACGGCCCCTTCCACAAAGACCACTTTGCCATCAATCCTCCCCAGCGCCTTGCCCCCGGCGGCATAATCGGCAACAGCCAGTTGCTCCAGCACCACGTTCTTTTTTCGCATGGCGCAAATGTAAGAAAGAAGAAGCTATCCCCTGTAATAGCTGCCCCCGTCCTCCAGCACCTTCTTCCACTGCCGCTGGTGGCTTTCCTGCCATTTTTTATTGGCCGATATATTCCAATTGGCCTGTTTCAGTTGGTCCTGTACAAAAGAGCGCTGCTCGGGGTGCACAAACAGGGGGTGTTGGTAAAACCAGTTTTTATCGGCCGTCAGCATCTGCCACCAGGCGGCAAAATCGGGGTAATGGCTTTCGAATACCTTTACCTCGTCTTTTTCGGTATCATAGGTACTGTGCTGGTAAAAGAAATCAATGCTGCCATCGTCTTTGCTGATGCGGTACAGGCTTCCGCCGGCGGATTCGTTGCTGATATCGAAGTACAATTCTTTTTTCATGTGTAGAGGTATACAAGCCGCAAGCTAAAAAAAACGGCCAATTTTGAATATATTCGCTTCTAAAGTTATACGGTACAAAGAAATGAAGAAATTACTGTTTGCAGCCACGTTCCTGCTGCCCGTTGCCCTCCGCGCACAAACGACCCCTACGGGTTATACTATCGGCATTACGCTGAAACCTTACCACCACCAATACGTTTACCTCGGCTACTATTATGGTAAAATAAAGGCACTGGCCGATTCGGCCCTGCTGGATGCCAACAGCACCGGTGCGTTCAAAGGCAAGGAAAAGCTGGCCGGGGGCATCTATTTCGTGGTGTCTCCCCGCAAGGAAATCCTGTTCGAGGTATTGCTGGACAAGCAGCAGCATTTTTCCGTCTCGGCCGATACGGCCGCCCTGCCCGGAGGCGTAAAATTTGTTAATTCGGCCGATAACAGCCTGTTTCACGCTTATTCCGCCTTTGCCGCCACGACCGGCAAGACGATCAACGAGGACCTGGGCAAACTGGCCGCCGCCCATACAAAGGCCGACAGCACTCGCGTCGGCGAAGACCTGCGCAAGCTCAACGCGAAGCTCCAGCACTTCCGTGACAGCCTGTCCGCCAAAAACCCCACCAGCATGCTGGCGACCCTGTTTCACGCCCTGCGCGAGCCGGTGGTGCCTCCTGCCGACAAGCAACCCGGCGGTAAATACGATACGCTCTACGCCTATCATTATTTCAAGGACCATTTCTGGGATGGGGTCAATTTTACCGACGAACGACTTATCCGCACCCCCATATTCGAAATGAAACTGGACAAGTACTACAAGGACCTCGTAGTGCCCGCCCCCGACAGCATCAGCAAGGAAGCCGATATCATGCTTACCAGGGCGGCGCCCAATAAAGAGATGTTCAAATACCTGCTCACCTATTTTGTGCAGAAATACATTACCCCCACGTACATGGGGCAGGATGCCGTGTTCGTCCAGCTTTTTGAGAAGTACATCAATAATAATCCCGAGGTGGACTGGTTTACCGAGAAGTACAAAAAATACATGTACGACAGGGCCTACAGCCTGATGGCAAACCTTATCGGCAACCCGGCGCAAAACCTCGAACTGGTGGATACCGCCGAAAAACCGCGCCCACTGTTTGGCGTAAGCGCACCCTATATTGTCATCTGTTTCTGGGACCCCACCTGCAGCCATTGCAAGGAAATAGTACCAAAGCTGGACTCGATGTACCAGCACAAATGGAAACAGGAGGGCGTGGTTGTTTACGGTGTCATGGTGGACGGAGGCAAACCCGCCTGGCTCAATTACATCCATGAAAACAATTTAAAAGACTGGATACACGTTTATGAAACAGCCGCCCAGCGCGATTCGGGTTACGCAGCCGGCAAAGCCAATTACAGGCAGTTGTACGATGTTTATCAAACGCCTATTTTATATTTGCTGGATAAAGACAAACACATCATTGCCAAAAGGCTGACCTACGACCAGATTGATGAAGTACTCGATATGAAACTGAAACAACCCGGTAAATAACCAACGCGTTGAAAGGTTTTAAATCCAATTGATAGATATGAAACAGACCTTAACGGTATTACTTGTGCTGGCCACGATGGGCATACAGTCCCAAACACTGTTTACCTACGGCAAAAACAGTGTCAGCAAAGAAGAGTTTCTCCGCGCTTACAACAAAAACCCCAGTACCGCCAATGCCAATACGGAAAAGGCCTACCGTGATTACCTGGATTTATACATTCGTTTCAAGCTGAAAGTAGCGGCAGGCTACGAAGCCCGGCTGGATACCCTGCACACACAGACTGCCGAGCTGCAAAACTTCCGCGGCCAGATTGCCGAGAGCTTCATGAACGACGAAAACAGCCTCAAATACCTCGTGGACGAAGCCTTCCGCCGCAGCCAGCAGGACCTCCGCCTTTCCTATATTTATATCCCGTTTAAAGATGATGATACTTCCGGCGCCCTCAAAAAAGCCCGGGATGCCTGGCAGCAATTAAAGGGCGGGGCCGATTTTGGCACGGTGGCAGAGACCTTTTCCGCCGACCCGGCCGTACACAGTACAAAGGGCGATATGGGATATATTACCGTTTTCACGCTGCCCTATGACCTGGAAACCCTGGCTTACAACACCCCGAAAGGCGCGTTTTCCGCTCCTTTCCGCAATAAATCGGCGTATATCATCCTGAAGACGACCGATGTTCGCCCCGCCGCGGGTCGACTACAGGCCAAACAGATCCTGCTGGCCTTTAAACCCGGCGCCGACGATGCCGAAAAACAACGCATGGCCCGGCTGGCCGATTCTATTTATACCGCTCTGCGGGGTGGCGCTTCCTTTACCGAAATGGTGAACAAATACAGCAACGACAATATCAGCTATCACGCCGAAGGCCTGATGCCCGAATTTGGCGTTGGCAGGTACAGTGCCGATTTTGAATCCGCCGTATTCGCCCTTCCCAACGA
>DASYCT010000112.1:0-7931 GCA_036500065.1 Chitinophagaceae bacterium
CTGAACCTGGCCAGGCAATGCCAGCCGTTGATCTTGGGCATGTTTATATCGAGGAAAATAATATCCGGCAGGGAACCGGCATCGTTCAGCAGGTCTTTCAGCGCAGCGCCTCCCTCGTTAATATAGCGGAACAATACGGAAGGAGCAACCCGCTTCAGGGCTTCACCGAAAAGACTTGCTTCGTCGGCATCGTCGTCTATAAGCAAAATGCTGTTCATTCCGGGCACAATATTACTCATTTTGGAGATTTCACCATGTTAACGGCCCGTCATGACCAAAGACGGGACGTTTTACAAGGCCTTTATGATTGTTTGTACAAACTATCCGCCCGTTCGTCATCGGAAATACTAAACTATTTGTGAAGATCCACCAGATGAAGACCCTTGTTTAATCGTAAAAAGCATAGTGCCGTTCGGTCCCGTTGCCCCGCCCATCTTCGGCAATAACATATCAATAAACTGCTAAAATAATATTAGTTCCCGGACGGCCAGGGAAGTAATTTTATGTGTCCCTTATAACCGCCTGCACGGCCAGCTCTATACACGAAATCAATACGCCTGTTCTTCCATCCCAGGGCCCCGGCCCCGGCAGGTATTATATGTTCATTCAAAAAAAGATACATGAAAGACAAATCATATTATCGTGCCTTTATCTCCGCCGTATGCCTGTTATTGATCCTGCCCGCGCTGGTAGCCACCGGCTGTAAAAAAAGCAGCGCAGGGGGCGATGCGCCACCGGTCGATACCACGCCGGTACAGCAAACTCCTGTTGTTGTGGCCAGCAGCAGTTTATTTGGCAACGGGGTCGACCTTCAACCCTCGTACTACAACAGCGGCAATCCCGAAATCGATTGGGCGCTGATGCAGCAGCAATCTAAAATAAAAACGTTGCGGATAGAAATAGAACCCAATTTTGTGACGCAGGCGAAAACATGGATTTCGCAGGCCCGCAGCAGCGGTTATGCCGTGATCGCCACCTACCACAAGGCAGCCGTTCTCGGCTCGGACAATGCATCCGATCTCAACGATGCGGCCAACTGGTGGGTCACCAATTACGCCACACTGGCGGCCTCGGGCTCATTTACCATCAACCTGATGAACGAATGGGGCGATCATAATCTCACGGCCAACGCGTATGCCGCTGACTACAATGCGGCCATGGCCACGGTGCGCACGGTATATTCCGGTGCCATCATCATCGACATACCGGGCTGGGGACAGGAAACAGCCATCGCTTCTGCTGCCGCCCAGGGGCTGAACGGGGGCACGAAAATCAGTGACACCAATTATATTCTCTCCGCACATATCTATCCCGGTGCGTATAACCAGGCCAAAGGCCGTTATGTGAATACCTCCGACCTGGACGATCTCGCCAGTTCCGGCAGACCCTGCATAATCGGCGAGTTTGGCAATTCGGGCGGCTCGGGAGCCGACTGGTCGGGCATCGTGGACTATGCCCTGAACAAAAAATGGGCGGTGCTGGCCTGGTGCTGGAACGGCGACGGGGGAACGATGAACATGGTGTCGCCCTCCTGGGCCACCAGCGGGACTGCCACGTCCTTTACACTCAGTTCTTACTTCAGCATCGTTTACGCTAAACTATAACGAGACCCTAAAACGGTGGAATCAATATAAGGCCCGGGCGAACAACCCGGGCCTTATTCTGCCCGCGAATCGGTCATAACATGGTAACAATCTGTTAAAATAATACTAGTATCCCGCACCGTTTGGGAAGTACATTTATACATCCCTTAGCAAATAGAAATTTCTCTCCGTACCGGGGCTTAGACCCTGGCAGGAATTAGTATGTCCCTGCCCGTTTCTCATTGCCATATTGTTCATTTAACGATTGCTTATTCATTCAAAAAAATAAACACATGAAAAACAAACGATCAAACAGCGGCTTCGCGCCGGCTGCCTGCTTGTTATTGGCCTTCTGCGCCGGACTTTCTACCGGGTGTAAAAAAGATGCGGTCGCCGTCAATGCACCGGCAACCAACCCGCCCCTTGTAAAAACGGTGCTCTCCACCAATGGCCTCGGCAACGGGGTAAACCTCCAGCCTTCGTATTACAATAACGGCAACCCCAATTTCGGCTGGTCACTCATGAAACAACAAACGAAAATCAAAACGGTGCGCATTGAAATTGAGCCCACCAGTGTATCGCAGGCCAAAAGCTGGATTTCGCAGGCGCGCAGCAATGGCTATGCCGTCATCGCCACCTATCACAAGGCATCGGTGCTTGGATCGGACAATGTAGCCGACCTCAACGCCGCCGCCAGTTGGTGGGTGACCAACTACGCCACGCTGGCCGCCTCGGGTTCGTTCACCATCAACCTGATGAACGAATGGGGTGATCATAACCTGAGCGCTAACGCCTATGCCAGCGCGTACAATACGGCGATGGCCACGGTGCGCAGGGTGTACTCCGGTACGATCATCATCGACATACCGGGCTGGGGCCAGGAAACGGCCATTGCCGCCGCCGCCGCCAAAGGATACAACGGGGGCACGAAAATCAGCGACGGCAATTATATTCTTTCCGCGCACATTTATCCCGGTTCTTACAACCAGGCAAAAGGCCGCTATGTGAATACTTCCGACCTGGACGATCTCGCCAGCTCGGGCAGACCCTGCATGTTGGGTGAGTTCGGCAATTCGGGGGGATCAGGGGCCGACTGGTCGGGCATTGTGAGCTATGCTACCAGCAAGGGATGGACCGTATTGGCCTGGTCCTGGAACGGTGACGGCGGCAGCATGAACATGGTCTCGCCCTCCTGGGCAAGCAATGGGGGCGCCACATCCTTTTCACTCAGCTCTTACTTTAGTGTCGCTTATGCGAAGCTGTAGGTAACTCTAAGACGACAAAAATATTCCACGCCCCGCGTTTCATTTTTTCACACTACCGTTGATAAATGACGTACTGACAAAACAGGTATCAGGAGGTGGGTGGATAGTAGCCTAAGTCGTATGTACATGGTATCTAGTTCGTGTCTAGTTCGTCCAACGAGACGAACTAGGCACAAACTATAGACGAAGTATACACGCTGTAGTACAGACAAAATGGCAGACTTGACGTAGTGGTGACCGGGAGGAAATTTTGATGTGTCCTCTAAATGTCCACCTTACAGGAACCGGTAAGAATTATGAAAAAAGCTCCTATCAAGGCCCGGTTCGACGCCGGCCTCGGGCGCCCGGGATGGGACGCCGTAGTAGTTGATAGAAAGGAACCCAATTATTTGGTGAGGTAAACTCTTTTGTAATAAGTGCCGCCATTGGCGCTGCTGCTGCTCCAGTCGAGCGTGGCGTTGTTCGCCGTAAGCGTTACTACTCTGCCGGTATCATATACCAGCAGGGTATTGATGACCAGCTTACTGCTGCCATACAATTTGTAGGCAGAATTATAGGTTTGACCGTTTTCGGTCACGGTCACGGTGGTATCGGTCAGGAAATTAATGTAATCGGCCGAACCGCCCATATATATACCGGGAGTGGGATAATATTTGATGCCCCCCTGGGTAAAATAAAAACTACCCACATTGGCTACGGAGTCCTCGACCAGCATCCACTTGCCCAACAGCAGGGATGACAAACCGGGAGCCTTGGCGATGGTGTCGGTCGGGGTTCCGGTCCCGCCCCCGGTGGCGGGATTGTCACTGCTCTTATTGCAGGCAAAAAACAAGCAGGAACCCATGAACAGGAGGGAGAGGAATACGGCGCTTTTTGTATGTTTCATAGCTGGCAAAGGTATTTAAAACCTGTTACCTTTGTGACAATGGATTATTTCAAAAAGCTGCTCGGCTTACTGAAAACGGAGCGGGAAGAGGACAAGCGGTCCTACCAGGAATTAACCGAGCGATCATCCGTACAGGAACGCCGCGCCAACGGGTTGAGCTGGTACCCGGTCGCCATCCGGGACACGGAGATGGGCCGCGGCGATTATCTTACCGTAGAACTGGAGCGCACTACCCACCAGGACATCCCCCACCAGTTTCGCTTTGGCGTGTCGGCGGCACTTTTTTCGAACCATAACGCCCGGCAGGACCGGGTAGAAGGCACCATCTCCTACCAGGGCGCCAACCGGATGAAGATAACCTTGCGCACCGACGAACTGCCCGACTGGAGCCGCGATGGCAAGCTCGGCGTTGACCTGCTGTTTGACGACAATAGCTACGACGAAATGCAAAATGCGCTCCGCCAGGCAGAAGCCCTTTCCCAAAAAAACGAAGAAGGACGACTGGTACAGGCACTGACCGGGGAGAAATCACCGGGTTTTCAAACGGGTCTGCCGTCTTATATAAGTCCTTCCTTAAACGCCTCGCAGCAGGCGGCGCTGGATAAAATTCTTGCCGCCAACGAGCTGGCCATCGTACACGGCCCCCCGGGGACGGGCAAAACGACCACGCTGGTGCAGGCCATCAAAGCGCTGGTAAAACAGGATCGCCGCCAACTGCTGGTCGTGGCCCCGAGCAATACGGCCGTGGACCTGCTGAGTGAAAAGTTGTCCGAAGAAGGGCTCAACGTGTTACGCGTGGGCAACCCGGCCCGGGTATCGGAACGGCTGATGTCGCTCACCCTGGATAGCCGGATGGCTGCCCATCCCGGCATGAAAGAAGTAAAGAAACTGAAAAAGCAGGCCAACGAGTTTCGCGATATGGCCCATAAGTATAAACGCAGTTTTGGCAAGGCCGAGCGCGAGCAGCGCAAAGCGCTGTTTGACGAAGCCCGCGCCATCCTCAGGCAGGTGGAAAATACCGAGCAATACGTGATGAACGACCTGCTGGCCAAAGCCCAGGTGATCACCGCCACGCTCGTCGGCGCCAATCACTACACGGTCAGGCATCTTACTTATCATACCGTCGTCATCGACGAAGCGGGGCAGGCGCTCGAACCTGCCTGCTGGATACCAATTGTAAAAGCGCAGAAATTAATCCTCGCCGGCGACCACTGCCAGCTATCGCCGACCGTCAAATCGAATGAGGCGGCGAGGGGCGGCCTCAGCACTACCCTGCTGGAAAAATGTGTGGCCCTCCACCCCGAAGCAGTGGTGCTGCTGGAAGAACAATACCGGATGAACGAGGCCATCATGGGCTATTCATCAAAAGTATTCTACGGCGAACGCCTGAAGGCCCATGTTTCCGTTGCCCGTCACCTGCTGTCAGAGGGAGAAGCCCCGCTGGCTTTTATCGACACGGCGGGTTGCGGCTTCGATGAAAAACAGGAAGGCAGCGGCATCAGCAATCCCGAAGAAGCCGCGTTCTTGTTCAAACACCTGGCGCAACTGGCCACCCGGCTCGGCAAGGTCTACGGGGTGGATGATTTTCCTTCCATCGCCGTTATATCGCCCTACCGGCAACAGCTACAGGTATTGCAGGAGCAATTGCTGCACGTGCCTGCGTTGCAAGCCTACAGGCACCGGATCTCCGTGAACACCATCGACAGCTTCCAGGGACAGGAGCGGGACATCGTTTATATCAGCATGACGCGCAGCAATGCCGACAATAAGATCGGCTTTCTCTCCGACACGCGCCGCATGAACGTGGCCATGACGCGGGCGCGCAAAAAGCTGGTCGTGATTGGCGACGGCGCCACGCTTGCACAGCAATCGTTCTACGCTGGTTTTATCGCGTATGCCGAACAGGGAAACGCCTGGCAAAGCGCCTGGGAATTTGCCGGTGAATATGAACAATAGCAATTATTTACTATTTTCAATTCCAGTAAAGCCTGTATGCTATGTCCAAAAAAATGTTGTTCGCGCTTGCCTTTGCCGCTATGGGATCGGGCCTGCGGGCGCAACCGCTTCAGAAAAGTGTTCATGACGCATTTATGATTAGCCGCATGGCGGAGAAATACCATGTGCAACCCCACCCGCTGGACCATGATCTGTCTGCCATCATCTACACGCAGCTCATGAATGAACTGGACGATGAAAAGATATTTTTCACCCAGGATGATATACACCAGCTATCGGCTTTCCAATATAAACTGGATGACGAGATACGCAGCCAGCACGCGGTTTTTTTGCACCTGCTCTCAGACCTCTACAAGCTGCGGCTGCAACAGGCAGACACCATGATCGATAAGATCTGCGCCACGCCGTTTAATTTTACTATCAAAGAAAAGCTGACCGTAGCCGAATACGAGGGCTGGCCCGCGGGGATGGCCGGCATGCACAGCAAATTGTACAAACTGCTGAAGCAGGCCGTGCTCAGCACCATCGTTGAATATGCGGGTGAGAGTGATAAAATGCCCGCTCAAAAAAGTATTGATATCCTCGAACGCGTGATACGCAAACGCGCGGGCACTTCGGTCAAACGTTCCATCAAGCGCGTACTGCAAAGCCCGCAGGGGGTCGAATACATCATCGGCAACGATTATTGCCAGGCTATTGCTTCCAGTTATGATCCGCACACGGCCTATTTTCCACCCGAGGAAAAAGAGGCATTTGAAAGCCAGTTGGGAAATAAACCGCTGGCCTTTGGCCTTTCGCTGAACGAAGACGAAGATGGCAATGCGCAGATTGGCCACCTGGTGCCCGGCAGCCCCGCCTTCCAGAGCGGCTCACTCAACGAAGGCGATAAGATACAATCCATCCAATGGGACGATAAGGAACCGATCGACGTGTCCAATGCCGACCTGGACGAAATAGACCAGGTACTGGCAACTACCGGCGGCGCGCGGGCAACCCTCACCGTTAAAAAAGCCGATGGCACCCTGCGGCAGGTGACCCTTCACAAGGAGCGGTTGAGCACCGGCGACGATGAAGAAGACAGGGTGCAGGGCTTTATCCTGCAGGGCTCCAAAAACATCGGTTATATCTCCCTGCCGGCTTTTTATTCCGACTGGGAAGACAGCAAGGGCACCAATGGCTGCGCCAACGATGTGGCCCGCCAGGTCATCAAACTGAAAAAAGAAAATATCCAGGGACTGATACTGGACCTCCGTTACAACGGTGGCGGCTCCATACAGGAAGCCGTCGACCTATCGGGTATCTTTATCGACGCGGGACCGGTAGAGCAGATAAAATCAAGGGATCCGAAAGTCCTTACGCTCAAGGACGTCAACCGGGGCACCGTCTACGACGGCCCGCTGATCGTGCTGGTCAATGGTTTCAGCGCCTCCGCCTCGGAGATGGTGGCGGGCACACTGCAGGATTACAATCGCGCGGTGATAGTAGGATCGCCTACTTACGGCAAAGCCACCGGGCAGGTAGTATTGCCCATCGACACAACAGTCGATCTTCAAACCTATGATGGCCACGCGCAGGCCGATAGTTATATAAAAATGACGACCCTCCGCCTCTATCGCATTACCGGCGCAACGGCACAGTTCAACGGTGTTAAACCCAATATCGTGCTGCCCGAGCCGGCCAATGCCCAGGGGGAACGGGAAAAGGATGAAAAGACCGCCCTTGTCGCCAACAACATCGAGCCGAATAAATATTATAAGCCCCTGCCTCCCCTGCCGTTCGCGGCCCTTGAAAGCGTGGCGCAGAAAGAGATAGATTCCTCCGCTTATTTCAGGGAAGCGCTTACCCATGCCGCGCCGTCCAAAGGCTCCGGCATGGAGAAAGATTTTTCCCTGTTACTAAGCGACCACGCGGCGGAAATGAAAAAAACGGTTACTCCTGCGGTTCCTGCGACACAGCCGGAGAAAGCGCCCGCCTTCACCGTCGTCAACCAGGCCTACGAAAAGCAACGGCTGCTGGCCGATAGCGATCTGAAGCAAATGAACGAGGAGCGCAAGCTACTGCTGGTAAACGACCCCTACGTGAAAGTGGCTTTCCACCTGCTGCTGGCAATGACAAAATAATTTTCTATTTTTACCCAAACCCAACCTTACTATGCACTTTCCAAAAACACCCATCGTTCTTGTCTTCTGCGCCCTCCTATGCATCGCTCATCCTTCCCGCGCACAGCAAAACCTGGACAAT
>DASYCT010000113.1:0-26134 GCA_036500065.1 Chitinophagaceae bacterium
ATTACAATCTCGTAATCCCTTTATTTTTAGCATCCGCCTGGACCAGCCATTCCTGGCAGACCCTTATGCACCCTAATATCAGGACGGGTAAAATGATTTACTAAGATAAATTTTAAACAAGCCGGTGATATTGAGGCATAATGCGATGTACTACCTGAAATCAAACCAAAGCGTACCGCTTACGGGCGTATAGTTCAGCATCGTATTGCGCTGACTTTGCGGCCCCATGTCGGATGCGGGCTTAAATTTAGTGCCGATGGCCGGGATGCTGTTCATGAACCCGATCATTTCGCCCGGGAAAGCGGGGCTAGTATTACTGTTGCCGGCGCCCACCGGGGCTTTGGGCGCCAGCATCTGCAGGAAAATGTTATCGCTTTCGGTATATACCGTAAACGCATCGGCGCCCTGCTGCACCTTTACCCAATACATATTGGAATGATAGCCCTTGAACTCCGGGTACAGCCAGCTTTCGCCGGTCACCGTATTATTATAATCCTTATGCCAGACATTGAACCTGCCGCCCTTTAGCCTGTTCTTCCATACACGGTACGGGCCGTTGCCCAGCCAGGTCATCCCGGTGATACTGTCTTCCGGATAGCTGAACACGATGCCCGTGAAATCGGCATCGTTTTTTTGACAATAGCTGTATTCGAGCTTTGCCGGCAGGCCGGGGGAAAAGATCCATTTTACCCGGAAGGAATCGGTTTCGTATACCGGCTCCACGATATAATCTTTCCCCGCAGTATAATGCTTTAGCTCCCGCAGGATATGCGGCACACCTGCCTGGAAAGGCCCATTGCTCAACGCAAATTGTTTTTGCCCGGCCAGCACTTGTCGCAGGCCGCCGGTAGCCTTGTCAAAATAATATGCTGCCTCATTTGTCTTCACAACCAGTGCCCCCTTCCCTTCTTCGACGCCGATAGCTTTTGGGGTCTTGTCCCGCAAAACAAGGGTTTGGGACAGCTGCTTCGCGGATGTAAGCGGCCAGCTCCAGGTAAATATCTCCTTACCATAAGGATCAAACGCGGTTACATACAATACGTCGCTGCTGCGCCATGAGGCGGGAAGCGACAGCGGCACAAATCCCTGTTCGCCCGGCGGTATGTTTACCTTGCTGCAATTGCCGCGGGCATCGGTTTTGCCAACAGCCTTGTTGTCCCAGGGCCTGGGCAGGCGCACCAGTTTCCATTCAAAACAGCATTGGCTTAAATTGGTATAGATATACCTGTTCTCCACGAAGAGCCTCCCGTCAAAACCAGCCGTCAGCTTTTTATTGCCGACATATACAGGCGACCAGATTTCCTTTACCGTATAAAAGCTGCCCTCCTTTTCGCGGTGCGGTCCCACGATACCGTCCGGCGCATGGTTGCCGTCGGTATCGAGCCACCCGTCTTTATCCGTCCGCGCCACCGCTTCGTCCAGGAAGGCCCACATGAAGCCGCCCGCCGTGGTTGGCTTGCGCAGCATGGCGCTCCAGAAATCATCCAGCCCTGCGCCCAGCCCGCCGTCGTACAACCCATGCATAAATTCGGTGGGCAGGAATATATCATCGTCGTACAGGCTGGAGTTGACCACGTAGTTGTAAACGGGATAATGCTTTGTATCAAACCCGTTGAAGCGCTCCCAGGGATGAATCACCGTTCTCCGTTGCGGATCATACACCGCATAAAGACTGTCAAGCGCCCTGTTCCAACCGCCCTCGTTGCCGTTATCCCACAGGATGACGGAAGGATGGTTTACATCTCTTACCACCAGTTCTTTTACCAGCTTCGCACCTACCGTTGTATCGTACTTTGCCTGCCAGCCGGTTAGTTCATCCAGTACAAACAAACCAAGGGAGTCGCATACATCGAGGAAACTCTGATCGGGCGGATAGTGCGACATCCGCACGGCGTTCATGTTCATTTCCTTGATAAGCCCCACGTCCAGCAGGTCGATATCCCTGCTCAGCGTACGGCCCGTTTCGGGCCATTCGGAATGATGGGTGATGCCCTTCATAATAATCTTCCTTCCGTTCACATATACACCGTCTTTTTTTCGTACCTCCACCGTCCTGAAACCAAATCGCTGCTTTACCTGGTGGCATATCCTGCCGTTTGCATCCAGCAGCGATACCACCATATTATACAGTGCAGGGTATTCCGGGTTCCAGGCTTTTATGCCGGCTATCCTGCCCGCCACAGGTATCCTGCTGCCCGATGGCGGCATGGCGGCCACCAACGGCCGCCCGATGTTAGTCCCGTTCAATTGCTGCACCTGCACCATCACGGATGTTGCCTTACTTGCATCCCCGGCGGCATAAACGTCCAGCCGCAAATTGCCATCGGCCCTTGCAGCCACCGCCACCCGATCGATAAAGCAACCGGGTACTATTTCGAGATACACCGGCCTGAATATGCCTCCGAAAACCCAGAAATCGCCCGAGCGCTCGGCGCGGTTCACAGATGCATTGGCCGACATCTTGCCCACCTTTACTTCCAGGGTATTGCTGTCGTTTACCTTAACCAGCGAAGTAATATCGTATTTAAACCGGTAAAAAGCGCCCTGGTGTACATCCCCCGCTGATACGCCGTTTATTTTTACCTCGGTGTCCGTCATGGAGCCCTCAAACACAATCCATATTTTTTTGTTTTTCCAGGCGGCTTGCCCGTTGAACACATGTTTATACAAACCCTCCTCGTCGGCTTTTATCTTATCGTGCCCATAATTATATGCGCCAAATCCCTGCTGCTCCCAGCAGGAAGGAACGGCAATCTGTGTCCAGGCGCCGCTCTTTCTCCCTTTGGTGCAGAAGAAATCCCAGTTCACCGTATGATCTTTATCTGTGCCCGACAGGTTGTAGCGGATGGTCGTATAAACGGCCGCCGATTGGGAAAATAAGGGTGAAATGTGGATAACCGAAAAGAAAATGAATAATGTGATTACCGTTGATGCTTTTGCCATGTAACAAGGTATATGCTAAAAAATAAAAAGCCGGGCAACGGCTCCGCGCAGGCGACGGAGCGCTATGGTTATCTGGGATTCCACCGTCTTAATGGAGATGCCCAGCGCATGGGCTATTTCACGGTTCGATAAATTTTCATGACGGCTGAGCTCGTAAACGGTTCTGCATTTGTCAGGTAAAGCATGCACCGTTTGCCGGATAAGATCTTCCAGCTCTTTTACTTCCAGTTGAAAACCGGTCCCGGTGCTGTCCGGCAGCGACTGTACATCTGCTATCCGGCTATAGGCGTTGTTATGTATTTTGCTATCCCGGACCACGTTGGCCGTTTTAAACTTAACGGCCGCCAGCAAATATCCTTTTAAAGATGTCTTGATATGGAGCTGTCTGCGATGTTCCCACAGCCATGTAAACACATCCTGCACAACGTCCATGCTTTGTTCCCTGTTCTGCAAAAAGTTGAACGCCGACCTATACAAAAGAGCCCAATAAGAACGGTACAATACAACGAACGCCTCTTTATCATCTTTCAGAAGACGTTCCCACAAGTCGTTTTGGGGTAGCAATTCCTTGTTTAAAGACGTACTCATACAGCTTGCAATAACTAAATATAAAAAAAATAATTACCTGCAGTTCCGGATGTAAGTTTATTGACAACCGACAATGCCTTAAAACACTTCAACGTCCCGGGTCAAATGCAGCTTCCTGTCGCTGAAGATATCCGACCAGGCAATATCGTCGATAAATACGGCCGGGTTCAGGCGCTGCAACAAACCAAATGTGCCCACCGCCGCCAGTACCATATGCGGATGCATGGCGTACAAATCGTTCTTTTTCTCTGCATAATAGGTTAATACCGCCTTACTGTAGATATCCACGGTCTTTTGAATATCGGCCGCTCGGTAGCCGGGTGCGCGTTTTTTCATGAGGTACAGGGCGTACAGCGCGTCCAGTTCCAGGTAGTGCATGATATTGGTATCCGTTGTTTCCAGCCAGCGGCCATTGGGCAGTTGTAGTTTCAGCACACTGTCGATTACTTTTTCAGGATAAGGGAAAGGATGGTTGTAATGCTCATACAGCGGCAGTATGTGTACGCTGCCTCCCAGCGGCTGGTGCCGGTCGGCATGCGGCACATCCTTGCGCCACCAGCCGGTTTGCGGGTCCAGGTTGGTGTCCAGCCAGCCAAATACCTTATCGAACCAGGCTTGTGTGCATTGCTTGCTGAAACTATAGCAAATCATGCCACCCCAGAATTTGTGCGATGCCTGCCATTGCTCCGCCCAGTTGAGCGATTCAAGCCAGGGCACTACCTTATCTACCGCATTGAAAGCATCGTATAGTTTGACCGGGAACTTTTGTTTTCCGCCCAGCACGCTCAGCCCGCCTATGACCATACCATTGGCATGCAGCGATGAGTGGCCGTTGGTATCGAAGTAGCTGCCATCGGTGGCCTTGCCAAAATCATTGCTGGCAAAGGAATTGATATGGCCGATCCATTGTTCGCGCTGCGCGGCGGACAGCGTGCGCGTAAGATCCTCTCCCATGATGCGCCTTGCCAGCGCCATATCCAGGCTGGAATATAAATCGGTCCGCTGACCAGCACTTTTGCGATAGGCGCCGAAGGGGCCTTCTTTATCCTGCCGCGCTGCGCAGAAAGCCAGCACATCTTTTCGCACATCGGAAAGGTGCAGCACACCCGCCCGCGGTGCGGCTTTGATAATATACGGGCTTGCGATGGTGGCCAGTGTGGCGCCGCCCGCCAGGCCGATAAAAGTGCGCCTGTCTACAATTTTTCCTGGTTTCATACTGTATGCTTTATGATGTGCGTTGTTTTTTTTATCACCGGGATACCTGTTTTTATCAATAGCCAGGCCAGCAGGTACATGCAGCCGGCTACGGAAAAGACCAGCGAATAGCTATTGGTTTTTTCCAGCGCCCACCCGATGGCCGTTGCCGCCAGTATGCCGCCCAGCACCGCGGCCACCGTGGAAATGCCCACGACCGTAGCCACTTCATTCCTGGGAAAAATATCCGACACAAGGGTAAATATATTGGAAGCCCATCCCTGGTGCGCAGCGCTGGCCAGGCTTATCAGCAGCACGCATGTCCATAATCCCGGCCCCTGCGCTATCAATACCATCGGCAGAGCGCAGACCGCACATGCCAGCATGGCTATTTTCCGTGAGGCGTTCACACTTTTTCCTTTTTTGATCAGGAAAGACGATAGCCATCCGCCGCCAATGCCGCCCAGGTCGGCCGCCACATAAATGGTGATAAGGGGCATGCCTATAGCGGTCAGGGATATATGAAATTGTTTTTCCAGGAATTTGGGCAGCCAGTATAGCAGGAACCACCATACCGGGTCTGTAAAAAACCGGGCAAAAGATATAATGAGGGTTTCCTTCCGGAAAATAAGTCGCACCAGCGAGGTCTTCTGCAAGGGTGCTTCCGGATCGGCATTGATATAAGCCAGTTCTTCGGCAGTTACTTTTTTGTGCTGGCCCGGCAACCGGTACGATTTTAACCAGAACAATAACCAGATAAGGCCCAGCATGCCGGTGATGATAAAAGCCCAACGCCAGCCCCATTGCACGGCAATCAACGGCACCAGCAAGGGCGACAGGATGGCGCCGATAGTGGAACCCGCATTGAAGATACCGGTGATGAGCGCCCGCTGTTTCTGGGGGAACCATTCCGCCACCGTTTTTATGGAAGCGGGAAAATTGGCCGATTCGCCCAGGCCCAGGAAGAACCGCGCGATGAAAAACCCCGCCACGCTTTGCGCCAGCGCATGCCCCATGCCCGCAACGCTCCATACCGCCATGCCCAGGGCAAAAACAATGCGGCTGCCGTATTTGTCCAGCAGTTTGCCGGCAAAGACCACGCCCGCGCCATAGGCCAGTTGGAACGCCGCCACAATGTGGCCATAATCGATTTCCGTCCACCCAATCTCCCGTTGCAGAAAAGGGGCCAGTATGCTCAGCACGCTCCGGTCAAGGTAGTTGATGGTCGTGGCAAAAAACAACAAGGCTGCAATCCGCCACCGGTAGTGATACCGGGCCCATGCTCTCCAATCAGTAGTCGGAATGGCCGCCATTGCAATCGTTCGTTTTTAATGTTACAACCGTTAATAAATCAATGCCCGTCCTAAAAAGCATAGGCAGCGCCGCCGTCCACCGGCAACACCACCCCGGTCACATATCTCGCGGCTTCCGAACAGAGGTACACGGCCGCCATGCCAATGTCCTCGCCCGTTCCAAAACTTTTATACGGAATGCGGTTGATGATCTTATTCTTTCTTGCTTCATCGGCATTCAGCGCCGTGTCCAGCATATCGGACTGTATCCAGCCCGGCGCGATGGTGTTGACCCGGACATTGAAGCCCGAATACTCCGTTACCATCATCCGCATCATGCCTATCAGCGCCGTTTTGGATGTGCCATAGGCTATCACTTTGTCCATACCGAACAGGCCCGTCATGGAACTGATAAACACCACAGCCCCTGTCCTGCGCTGCTGCATGTGCCGCACGCATTCCCGGGTCAGTGTAAATGCGCTGGCCAGGTTTACCTGCAGCACATGGTCAAACTCCTCGTCTGTTGTATCGAGTGAAGGTTTTTTAAGGTGTGCGCCCGCATTGTTCACCAGGATATCGATGGGACCGTATTCCTTTTCAATGCCATCGATTAGTGCCGGCATCTCCTTTCTGTCATTCATATCATAGCACACATAGCGACAATGAGGACCGATTTCCGCGGCGGCTTTTTTCAATACGTCTTCCCTTCTTCCCAGCAGGATGACATGAGCGCCTGCGGCTGCCAGTGCATTGCTGATCCCATATCCTATACCGGTGCCGCCACCGGTTACAAGCGCCTGTTTGCCGGCCAGTGAAAAGAAAGAGGCTTTATCCATATAAAAGTAAATAGCTGTTTATATTGAGTTCCGGATGATCAGGTAAAAAGGATTGCGCACCACCCGTATTTTCTTGTCCATGATGCAGGCGGCGGCCGTCTTTCCCATTTGTTCAAAATCGGAGGTTAGCGTGGTGATACCGCCTACAAGGATTCGTTTCAGCGGATTTTCATTGTAACTGATAATGCCGATGTCCTTCCCTATTTTAAGGGAGGTTTGCTGCTGCAATTCAATGCTGCTGATCAGCAAATCGTCCGTAAGGCTGATAAACAGCGTACCGGACTTCAGCATCCCGGGCTGTGCTTTATGCGCAATGCTGACCGGCATCTTATTGGATGCGCCAAACTTTTTTATGCCGTTGAAGATTTCTTCCGGCAGATGACCGCCCTCCGGCGCCAGGATGATTATCTTCTTGTATTTCTTTATCCGGCCTTTCTCCGAGGTCAGGACATCAAACACATCTTCGCGGAAATTTTGGTGCACGGAAGAAGCGCCTTCAATGTGCTTCAGCAGGGGCCTGTCCAGGATGATAAGCCGTTCGGGCGAAATGGCTTTGAGCATCTCCCTGGCCGCCGGGTCAAAATGCGGCATCACAATAAAATAATGGAACATGGCCGCCTTGCTGCGGATGATGTTCTCAAACATTTCGAGGTTGTAGTTGTGAAAAAACAATTCTATCTGCGCCTTGTCCTTTAATGTATTGACGATGCCCTTGTACATGATCTCTTTGGAAGGGCTCATGATGTTGAACAATACCAGCACCCGCCATTGCTTGCCCGTCACATTGGTCTGTACATAAAACCCTTTTTTCTGGCTGGATACAATGATACCGTTTGCGCGCAGATGCTTGTAGGCCTGCACCACGGTTTCCTTTGCCACGTTATTGCTCCGGCTGACGGTGTCGATGGAAGGGAGCTTGTCACCCACTTTCAGTTCCCCGGCTTCGATAAAACCGGTGAGACTGTCGGCTATTTGCCGGTATTTGGGCGTATCGGAGTCCTGGTTGATTTTTAAGTTCATATGCGGTAGCTGGAATAAAGGTAAAATAAAAAATCTGTACTATGCTATACTATACTGCATTTTTTTTACATTTGTTTTGTTATTCAATTAAAGCACAGCGCATGAACCAAACCTCTGTCTCCGACCGGCTGCAAAATGCCTATAGCGGAGCTGTATTCGATGTATTGAGAAGTATGGGCTATCACCGGCAGGCCCTTCCTTATACTATTAACCCGCTGCATATTTCGCAGAAGCTGTCCGGCCCCGTATATACAGTAGAAGGGCGGCGTGACGACAGCCTGGACGATCATGAAACATTGCTGCGATGGTGCAGGCTGCTGTCCAATGCCCCGGCAGGGCATGTCATTGTATGCCAGCCAAACGACAGCACCGTATCGCACATGGGCGAACTATCGTCGGAAACGCTGATGTACCGCGGCGTCAAAGGCTATATCGTTGACGGCGGCTGCCGCGACAGCGCCTTTGTAGAAAAGATGGGCTTCCCCGTCTTCTGCCGCTACTATACACCCGTAGACATTGTGGGCAAATGGGCGGCGCACAGTTTCGGTGAACCCATTACCATCGGCGATGTGGTGGTCCACACCGGCGATCATGTGATGGCCGACCGCGACGGCATTGTGGTGATCCCAAAAGCCATCCTGGAAGAAGTGGTGGACCGGGTAGAGGAAGTATTGCAAACAGAAAACAAGGTGCGGACAGCCATTCTCCGGGGCGTGGACCCGGTGGACGCCTACCTGGAGTTTGGTAAATTTTAAAACCGATGGGCACAGGCATTCATAAGGCCATACGGCTGCACCCCGACGACAATGTGGTGGTATGCATTCAAACGCTGCAGGCGCGGGAGGAAATATTGATAGCCGGTAACATCGCTACGATGGCCAATACCATCGGCATCGGCCATAAGCTGGCCTGCAAACACATCCGGCAGGGCGAAGCCATCATCAAATATGGTGTGCCCATTGGCGTTGCCACGGAAAATATTTGTCCCGGCGCGCATGTGCACTCCCATAATATGAAGAGCAGCTATATCGAAACGTATTTAATTCAATAAGAAACACTCCTATGCAGTTTACAGGTTATTTGAGAAACGACGGCAGAAAGGGCATCCGCAACACACTGATCATTGTGTACCTCGTGGAATGCGTGCATTTTGTGGCGGATGAAATTGCCGCGGCGCACAAAGGAAGCCCCGTGCATGTCATCGGTTTTGGCGGCTGCTATCCCAACCAGCATGCCGATAAGGTCATCAATGCGCTTTGCACGCATCCCAATGTAGGGGCCGTGCTGCTGCTGTCACTGGGCTGCGAGAGCTTTCACAAAAAACAGTTGCTGAAAAACGTTGCCGCCAGCGGCCGGCCGGTACACACGATCACCGTGCAGCAGGCCGGCGGCACCCGCTCGTCTATCCGCGAAGGCTGTGAATGGGTGGCTTCCGCCCTGCGCGATATGGCCGCGCAGCCGCAGGCGCCCATGCAAATAAATGAACTGGTGGTGGGCACCATTTGCGGCGGCTCGGATGCCACCAGCGGCATTACCGCCAATCCGGCCGTGGGCAAGGCCTTCGACAAACTGGTTTCGATGGGCTGCGCCGTCATGTTTGAGGAAACGGGCGAAATGATCGGTCTTGAAAAACACATGTCCGGCAGGGCGGTATCAAAGGAACTCGGAGAAGAATTGAATAATGCGGTGCTAAAAGCGGCCCGCTATTATACCATCATGGGACATGGCAGTTTTGCACCCGGCAATGCCGACGGCGGCCTGTCGACCATAGAAGAAAAATCAATGGGCGCCTATTCCAAAAGCGGCTCCGCTCCCATCAGCGGCCTGCTCAAGCCCGGTGATATACCCACCCGTGGCGGACTGTACCTGCTGGATGTGGTGCCGGACGGGGAACCGCGTTTCGGCTTCCCGAACATCAACGACAATGCGGAGATATCCGAACTGATGGCCTGCGGCTGTCACATCATATTATTCACCACGGGCAGGGGATCTGTTGTGGGCTCCGCCATTGCACCGGTCATTAAGATATGCGCCAACCCGGAAACCTACCGGCGCATGCAGGAAGATATGGACATCAATGCGGGGAAAGTATTAACAGAAGGCGTGAGCATCGATATCGTCGGGGATGAAATCATTGCCCGGATAATGGATACCGCGCAGGGCCAGCCCACCTGCTCCGAAGCATTGGGACACAAGGAATTTGTACTCACCTATAAATCTTTTGAACCGGCCGGCCCCTCCTGCCTGCCTTCTTAAGGATCAGTATATAGTGCCTACTTTATACAGCATTTCGTGCACGCCTTCAAATATAACCAGGCGGATGTTTTCATATTGCTTCTGATAATAGATAAGCCGTCCGCCCATATATGCGGAGTCCTTCACCGGGAAACGCTGCTGGTTCAGCATCACGATCATATCCGCTTCTGGTATATAAGCCGATTTATCCGTAACGCCTTTATCGTGTAGCAGTTTGTTGTAATACAGCATGGACTGGCTGATGGGAACGGAATATTTGCCATGCCCGTCATGTATGCCCGCCAGGATGGTCAGCGGCACGCTCTTCAACCGCTCCGCTGGTACCGGCAGGTAAAGCGGCGAACGCTTGATCACTTCCTGCTGGTTCAGCAACCCGGGCTGTGAACCGGTTACCGCCAGCACATTATCCGCATACTTTTTTGTGAGCATCAGCGATTCATAATACCAGGCGCCTATATCGGCAATGGGCACCCATGCGGTAAAGGAAGCCACCTGGTGCTTCAGCCTTCCATACGAACACAGCGTGGCGTAACCGCCCCCGCTCACACCCACCACATAAATACGCTTTGGATCTGCATGCAGCCGGCCAATGGCCCATTCAATGGCATCGTCGATGTCCTGTATGGCCAGGTCGCTGCCGCCGGCTTCGGGGCGGTTGTTCTGTCCCCGGAAATCGGGGTGGATATAATTCCAGTTTTTTGCCTTGGTTTCATCGGCCAGTGAATCCTGCTGTGTATAGTCGCCGCTCCAGGTATGCAGGCTCACCACCAATGGCTGGGACGCCGATGCGGTGGAAGCGTATACATACATTTTCTGCCAGGCCCTGTCGCGCGAGGAGGCTACGCTGTCTACCCGGAAACCCTCCGGCCATACAGCAGCGCGGGCAGCAGGGATGGCCAGCAGGAAAAAACTACAGAAGCACAATATGTTCAATGGTTTCATACAATTCATTTGGTATCGGTGGAGAAATCCGGCGACAGCTTTCCTTTTTGCTTGTGCCATACAGGCGATGGCTGCGTGCCGGGAAAGCGGGCGCAGGTTATTTTCGACAAGGTATAACCTTTCACATCATCCAGTACAATGGCCGGGCGCACATCGGCTTGCAGGCATTTGATGTCTACGTTGCGGTAGGTCACATTCCTTGCATGCCGGGTATACAGCCCATACGCGGGACATACACCCAGCAGGTTAAATTCGGGGTACGTCTTTATGTTTTCCGGAACCTCGCGGTTTACCAGGGAAGTGTCCATCCTGCTGCCATAATAGAGAAAATGACAGTTTTCCATGAGCAGGTTTTCAATCTCGCTGCCCGGGATACCACTGATGACCGACCCCACGCCTGGGCCGTCTCTTGTTTCCACGTACCCGATACCGGTATTCCTGAAATTGCGGATGGTGATGTTCTTCATAGTGCTCAAAGGGGCCTGGGCCGGGCCGCCGGCATACACCCTGCCCCGGTTGCCCAGACGGATAAAAACGGGCACACTGCAACCGGTCATGGTAATACCGTCGTAGACAATGTCCTCAACGGCCGACCCGTCGACCGATTCTATGGCCGTGCCATAGCGGGCATCGGCCACAACGTTCTTTACCAATACATGCTTTATATCGCTGTGCGTTTCGGTACCGATCTTAACGGCATGGCAGTTGGCATGCCGGATCAATATATCATGGATATACAGGTGATCCGATTTTTTGCCCGACATGGTTTTCATGCACACGGCATCATCGCCGGTAATGGCATAGTAGTTTTTCAGTTCCACGTTTGTGCAACCGCTGATATCAATACCATCCTGGTTGTTCTGCCCGGTATAGCAGCGCACGCGCTCGTCGCTGATCTGCAATGAATCGCAGCCCTCATAGTACTGGGTCCAGTAGGCGCTCCTGATCAGGCTGATATGCCGGAGCGTGATATTCCTGCATTCCACCATCCGTATCAGCCGCGGGCGGTTGATCATCTTTTCATCTTTATCATTCACCCAGGGCCATTGCCCGTTGTGCGAAAAACCATCGATGATGCCGCCGCCGGTAATGACGATATGCCGGCTTTTTTCGGCGTACAGCAATTGATAATTTTCATGGCTCCTGAAAGAAGGCAGCGAACATTTCTGCGGGAGATAATCACCATGATCGGCAGACCCGCGAAGAATGCTGCCCGCTTCCACAAAGAGCGTGGTATGGTTTTTTAATACAAGGCCGCCGGTCACAAAGATGCCGTCATGCACATACACCGCGCCCCCACCGGCTGCCGTACAATCATCGATGGCCTGCTGGATCGCTTTTGTATTCACGGTCTGTCCGTCGCCCATCGCGCCATACTTCACCACGTCGAATATTTTACCGGCGGGGCGTTGCAGGGCCGGCGCATTGCCAATTGGCTTCACCACCACGATGTACATGGCGCTGTCGCCCGCGGCATTGCTGCCCAGGCGCACCGTATCGCCTTTGTGGAAGGCTTTCTTAAAAAAGCTGAAAGAGCGGGAAGATGAGTTGGTGAGCGATAAGCCCGTGGACTGGTAGCTGGCCAGCCAGTCCGGTTTTGCACCGGCGTCTTTACCATACGCGATGTATACTTCCGCATCGCCGTTGAGCCGGAAGGTAGCGATCGTGCCTTTATGAAAAGCGCCGGAGCCATAGGCCGTTTGTATCCAGTCGGCACCATACAGTTGCTTTGGCAGGCTGGTAATGCTGATATTGGCTTCGCCGTACATGTTCATGCCCGGCTGCAGGTTACCCTGCTCTATCCAGTGGGAGGCATTGTAATTGCCCGTCCATACGTCCAGCACATCCAGGTCCTTTATCAACCGGGTATCGGCAAGCGCCGTCACGGATGCCAGTAAGAGTAAAAACAGGATTATCGGCTTCATGTTCATGTTATTCGGGTGAAGTATTTTTAAGCGATACACTCATCATATTTAAAACAAACTGCACGGCCACCTCATCATAGCGGATATCGTACAGCTTTTTTTCCTGGTCGTCTTTGAGCAGCCGCCCTGCCGTAAGTAGTTGCGATGCAATGAGCCGGCCCCTGCCCCTTCCAAAACCCATCATTACCACCGGGCTGCGGGTCAGGTTCTTGCCGGCATTGACCAGAGGAGTAAGGTTGTCCGCCATTGCGTTTTGTGCATTGGCATAGGCCTGCCCCAGGTCGGTTATCTTCACCGGTGTTTCCGGGTTGATGTAGTTGGCCAGTGAAGGCGCATCCTGCGCCAGGAATACCAGCTTTTGCTTCAGCTTCTTTTTTACATCTTCGTCATTGCCCGTAGCTGCGTATGCATAAAATCCTTGTAGTTCATAGGCGAAATAGCGCCCGGCCCTGATGCTGTCTTCATTGGCCCCGCGCAATTTCCATTGCGCCAGGAAAGAAGGGGCGTTGAGTCCGTCAAACGCCATGTCTGATGCGGGCACTATCAGCCCGGCACGCAATCCATTCCACAGCCAGGTATTCTCCGCGGGAATATGATCCCACAATGCGTTGTTGTCTTTATCGGGATGAATATGACTTTCCGGCTCGGCTGCTTCGGTAAAGCCAACGGTAATACCGCCAAAAAGGTTGTATACTCTGCGCATGGGATTGGCTATCCTGACCACGCCCTGCAATGGGCCCAGGTCGGTATCATTGGCGGGATAGCCCTGTCCCAGGCTGCGGTCGCCGATATCGAGCATCACGACGGACTGCCCTTTTTCGATGGCCTGCTTCAATGCCCCGGGCAATGCCTTGTCCCCGGCGGCGATTTTATTCCAGGACGCAACGGAAGTAAGCACAAGAGCCGCGCTGCTATCGGCCATCGTGGTCGAAGCTATGTGCAACTGGTCCAAAAAGTTTTTCAGCTCCGGCTCATTGTCCGGTATGGCCACTTTTACGTTTACCAGGTTTTCCGGGATGTGTTTACTGAATACATGTACCTGCCATGCAGAGATAATGGGGTATTGAACGGAAGCGGGGCGGTTCAATAATTCGGCGCTGATGGTATAAGCGCCCGGTATAGCGGGGAGTTGTACCGCCACCTGTTGAATCTTTTTTGAAAAAGGGCGCAGGTCTGCATCGGCCAACTTTGTTTCGTATACTTTCCCCGTGCTGTCGGTGATAATCACTTTTACGTGCAGCCGCGCCTGCGTGTCCATATCGTTGAATAGATACACCGGCAGCGACAGTTCCTGTTTTGGGGTAAAATTCCGGTCCCACAATTCAATGCTGACCGATTGCGGCGACCAGGCGGCCGTCAATGCATCCCATACTGGTTTTGGGTTGCCCTTTTCCAGCGGCCCCATAAACCAGTTGTTGCCATCGTCGTTGCTGCTTAGTATGCAAAATGGTGCAAAGCCGGCGGCGCCGATGCGTCGCCAGTATTCGGCCACCTTGCCGCAGGACTGCGCCTCATGGCTGAGCCGCATTTCTTTTGTGTGCGCCCTGCCCAGGAACCGCAGGTAACTTTCCTTGACAGTAGGGTAAGCACCGGGGTCGCCGTTTTCATCGAGGTAGTTGCCGCCAAATTCATCCACCATGATGGGCTGGGCAAACTGGCGGTAGCTATCGTAATACAATCCCAGGTTTTCAAACAGGCTCCACCAGTATTTATGTACATGCGTTACGTCCCGCCCTTCCAGCACCAATGGCGGATATTGTTTGAGCAGTGTATTCAAAGCAGTCCATACCGTGTCCAGTTGACTGCCTTCCGTTTCATTGTAAGGGTGGATAAAAGCGACCGAGGGATGCCGCATTGCCATGTTCAGCCACTCCTTGTATTGTTCCAGCAGGCTTGCGCCCGAAGCCGGCATGCCGTGAAAAAAACTCCATTCATATTGTACCAGCAGGCCGTATCGATCACAAAGGTCCAGCAATGCTTCCGGCGGTTTTCCCAAATGGAAACGCAGGTAGTTGGCCCCATGTTCTTTTAATCTTTTTATGATATTCTGGTGAAACCAGGCGGTATCGTACCCCAGCTTTGTGCCCGCCGGCGATCTTACCCAGCGATGCCATACCACGGTGCCGCCGCTCACCTTGCAGGGCTGGTTGTTCAGGAAGAACTGTTTGTCGCGGATATCGAATTTTTTAATACCAAAGGGCATGACCAGCCGGTCGTCTATACGCCCCTGGGCATCCATAGCCGTAATGCGCAACCTGTATAAATGCGGGCGCCCGGGCGACCAGGGCTGCAGGATATTTTTGTATTGAAATGAAATGACGGCGTCCGCAGCGGACACATCCTCTTGTTTGGTAACTAAAACCTTTCCATCCGCACCCAGCACTTCTACCCGGCATTTTTTAGGAAGGGTTTCAGATCCTTCGGCGGGCGCCATATGCAGCCGGATGTTCGCACTACTTTTTTCAATGTCCGTAAATGGTATGACGCTTTCAATCCGGCAATCGTTGTAGCAATGCAGCACCACATCATCCCAAAGTGCCGACGACACATTGGAGCGCCACTGGTCGGCCGGCGGAATAAAAGAAGCATCCGTGACGGGTACGTCTTTCAATGAAGCAAGCGCTATTTCCAGCACCACCTTATTGCCGGGCTTCACGGCTGCATGCCTGAGTGCATGAAACGTGGGCGCCATGCCCCCGTTTTTTGAAGAAATCAACGTGCCGTTGATATATACTTCGGGCATAAACCGCGCTCCTTTCAATTCAAGAACGGCATGCTGCCAGCGGCCCGCCGGCAAGGTGATTTCCTTCCTGTACCACAACTTTCCTTCATTCATCTTTACCGGGTCAGTGGCCATGCCGGGCACATTGACCCATCCCTTATACTGCCTGCCGGTACCCGCTTCCCATTTTCCGTTTAGTAACACTTCCCCGGGCAAAGATTGTGCGTGGAGCACTACAACACTGCAAATGCCGGTGATAAGGAGAATGTATTTAAAAGCCCGTATCATTTCTTTGCCGCCTTTATCATTTCCGTTCCGGCCAGCAGTACGGCGCCCAGCGCATGAGTATCGTTCAGCCTTTCGGGCCGGGTCAGGTAGAAGCGGATATTATCGGCAATGCCGGTACCGATACAAACATCTTTTACTTCGCCGTTGTCTGTGATCCGCGATGCCAGTCCCTCCCATCCGTCTTTGGCAATTGTCATATAGCCCTGCGGTATCCATCTTTCGTTGACTGCTTTTGCCACTGCATAGACAAACATGGCCGTTGCGGATGTTTCCAGGTACGAATCGGGACGGTCCAGCACCTGGTGCCACAAACCGGATATATCCTGGTAGCGTGAAAAACCAATGATTTGCCGGAGCAGCAGTTCGGTTAATTCTTTACGTTTGGGATGATTGGCCGGCAGGTTGCTCAGCAACTCCACCTGCGCCATGGCTATCCAGCCATTGCACCGGCCCCATCGCGCCACGCCATTACGTTCCTGCTCGCTGTAATAACAGTGAAAATAAAGACCGGTAGCAGAGTCGTACAAATAGCGGTTGAAATGCTCCACCTGACGGATGGCATCGTCAAAATAAGCGGCATTTCCGGTACGCTTTCCCATTCTTGCGAGGAAAGGAACACTCATATACAAATCATCCGCCCAAAGGGTCATGTTGCGCGGCATGGGGCGCGACAGCGTACCATCGGGCAGGCGCAACTGCTTATGGCTGATATAGTCGGCCGCTTTATCCAGGTAAGCCTGGTAATCTTTGTCCTTTGCCTCCGCATTCACGTCCGAAAGCCCGGCCGCCATGGCCCCGCAGGCATCAAGGTTTTGCATACCATAGAAAGCGGCCCATTCTGCTTTGGTACCGCTCTTGTACAGTTTTTCAAAATAATCGCGGTTGCTGAAAATGAATTTGAAATTACGGCTGGAATAATCCGCGTATTTATTATCGTTGAGCGTTTTGCTCAGCTCTATCATACCCACAGTGAGCACGCCGTTTACATACTCCCATTTATTGTACGGGCTTTCCGCGGTAATGTCGGCGGAAACGGGCAATCCCTGTGTGGAGGTATATTTCTCTTTGGTGTTTTTATTGATGAACCCGAAGGAAGTGTTTTTGATCACATTATCGGCTACCCTTCGTACTATTTCCGTGGGATTGGCGGTTGTTTGTGCAGCAAGAGAGCCCACCAGGCATCCGACCATTATAATACAATATAACCGTTTCATTGGTATAGAATAAAGTTGATGGAATTAATCTTTTACGCAGCGGCACGAAAAGCCCGTTTCTTTCAGCACATCGTCGCGCCCCAGCTTGGTGTCATAGCAATCCAGTTTGCGAAACCATGCCGTGCCCCTGTTGGTGCCGGTGCTGGTCCAGTAATAACCAAAAGTGCCCAGTGTCTTGAACATACCATAGTAATTGCGCAGGCCGCCGCCAAACGCAGAGAAGCCGTTCTTATCCACCGCCCCCCTGTTGGGCGGGTCCCACAGCTGCATCGACTTAATGGCGCCCGCTTCCGTTTTGCCGCCGAGGATTTGGGTCAGGTAGTTCCAGTCCGCATCGGTGGCCACATGCCAGTTTTTGGGGCATGCGCCCCTTTTATCCGTCACGGCATACCAGTTGTACAGCTTCCCGTACAGGCTGTCAAAAGAAGGCAGGTTGCGGTAATCCGCCCAGGCGCCGGTGGTTGCTTCCGACCATATATTATCATCGGTCATGTGTGTTATGGGGTCACCGTTGCTGTACCTGCTCGTTTTCAGGTTTTCCGCCATCCAGGCCTGTTTGCCTATTTTAATAATGGTGTACGTATTACCATCGATGTCGGTAACCGTTTGTCCGGACACCCATGAAATAATAAATAAACACACAACTGCCGCGCCCGTATTTTTTATGATTCTTTTCATATTAGTTTTCTATGTTTTTAAGCCATGCAGGATACTCTTCATTAATTAATTTCGCCGGCCATCTTCCATACCATGAATAGCCTACGCGGCGTTCGTTTTCGATTTCCGCCACCGATTTCCGCGCTATACCGTCCTTGCCCACGAAAATGGGCTGATTGGTGGGGATGTCGTAGAACCTTGCCCACAAGGTTGATTTGGGATCATCCACCAGCACTGCATCCTGCCCGCGGGTGGGCTGGGTGGAATCGGTGACCAGCACAAAGTCCTTGCCCACGATTTTGGAATCGTTGAACCACTGCACCGCGCTTTTGACGCACTGTATGATTTCCGGCGAAGGGTTTTTAATCTTCATCAGGAAGGACACCAGCGGCACGGACTCCAGGCCGCTGAGCGACACCAGCTCAAAGGCCCTTGCGGGCGCGGGAAGCAGCGTATGTTCATCGTGCTGCGCGCACCATACCGTCAGTTTGCCATTGACCTTTACCTGTGTTTTTACGATGCAGTCGACAGCCCTTTTCACCGCATCCTTTGCGCGGGGCACAAAAGATTTGTCTACCACATCAAACCCGTTGGCGCCCGTAGCCACGTCCTGCAACAGGCGCATGGCGTGGATCATCGCATCATCGTTGTAGGTGATATGCGTATAATAGCCTTTTTTGAGCGGGTAAAACTGCGGCCATCCGCCATTCGGATATTGGGCCTTCAGCAGGTATTCGATCCCTTTTTCAGCAGCGGCCAGGTAAGCTTTGTTGCCGGTTTTCTTATAGACATCCACCAGGTATTTTATCTCTGGCGTGGTGGCATCATTGTCGATGGTCGATTCAAAATGATCTGTGTTCAGTTTCAGGATGCGTTTTCTTTCATCGGTCATGTGCCTTTTATAATCAATGGGCCACAGGCTGAGGCCAAATTGCTTGGCCCATCCGCCCGAGCTGCACTGGTATACCAGCATGTTTTCAGCAATGGAATCCGTTTGCTGCGCCATGCCATATTGAAACGAAAACGAGCCTATTACCAAAAAAACAAATGCGCGCTTTATAAACATCTTTACTGATTAATGATTAAATATTAATTGTCGCAGCCGCAGTCCTGCGATATCTGCGGATTGGAACTGATCACATGCACCGGCATGGGCATCAGTTCGCTGTGATTGGGTTTGAACAGTTCCGCTACAGCATTCACAAAACCGGGGGTAATGGAACTGGCCCATGCCACGCTCTTCCAGGTGGCGGTAGTTGGCGCCGTGGTGGGGCTGGGGGTGTACAATGAATTGAACCAGGTAAAATCAGCGGCCGAATTGATCTTATAATACATGGTCTGCGGCAGCTTATCGTACGGGGCCTGTTTGTTGATCATCTTTGTCAGGTTGGCCCGGGTGTCGAGCAGCTTTTGATTGATGAGGTTCCAGCGAATGAGATCGTATTTACGGATGCCTTCTTCACCAAACTCCAGCGCCCTTTCGTTGACGATGGCGTTGAAGAAACCGGCTTTGTCGGTAGGCGTGACGCCTATATTGCCGGCATTGGCCCCGAAAGCCCTTTTCCGGACTTCCTCATAGGCGGCGATGGCAGAAGCATCGGGTCCACTGAGTTCGTTCTCTGCTTCCGCATACATGAGCAGCACGTCCGAAAAACGCAGGATGGGCCAGTTGACGCCGAAGTATTGTTCCGCGCTGGTGGGATCGATGGCGGGATTGCTGATCCAGTTGCGCCTGTATTTGCCTGGCGACATATTGTAGATGGTGAGCCCGGTCTTGTAACCATTGGCGGCTTCATCGTACGGGCAGCAGGTTACATCCCGGCGGGTGTCCAGCGAATCAAACAAATAAAAATAAGTAGGCAGCATATACCGGAAGCGATTGCCCTTGCTGTTTACCTTATTGCCGTCGTAGTAGCCAAACTTGCCGTCGGTCGACGATGTGCCGCCGGCCAGCGCCACTTCAAACAGTACTTCACCGGAGGGATCGAGTTTATGCGCGTCGAGATTGTCTTTAAATACGGAGCTGAAGCTGGTATTGAGCGTATGCTGGTCGCGGTGCTGCATAAGATCGTTGCACTCGTCCCTGGCAATGGTATAATAAGTCTGATAATCGGCGCGGCGCTCCATGAGGTGCGTTTCCCTGCGCAGCGAATAGCCGCCGCGGAAAAGGGCAATCCTTGCCCGCAGGCCTTTGACGGCGCCTTTGGTAATGCGTTCATCGAGGGCCACTTCTTTTCTCCAGGGCACCAGGTCTTCCGCCACCTTCAGGTCGGCGATGATATGATCATAAATGGTATCCCGGTCTGTTTTCTTCAAAAATAGGTTCGGCTGGTCGGCAGAGGGCACAAAGGGCGCGGGCAAATCGCCCCAGTTCCGGATGGCTTCAAAATAAAACTGCGCCCGCAATGTCAACGCTTCGCCATACAGCCGTTTCAGGGTAGCCTGCTGGGCCGCTGTTCCCTTTGTATATAAATCCATCGCGGGAATGTTCTTGATACATATATTGGCGCGTTCAATGCCGGTAAACAGGCGGTTGAAAGGCGCTTCCAGCTGCTGGTTGCCGCTGGCTGTATTATAGCGCGCCATGGAAGAACGGTCGTTGTCGCCGCCGCCCGAGGTAGTGTTCGGAGGCCCCAGCTCGCAATCCGTATCCACGGTATAATACAGGCTCAGGCGGCTGCCATAGCCATTGTCGCCCGCCAACGCATTGTACACGCCCAGGAGGGCGCTGGTGGCGCTGATGGTGCTGCTAAATACATAGTCCTGGTCAAAAGCAGAGTCGGGCTGCTTATTCAGCGACTTGTTGCACGAAACGATTGCTGTAATGCCAATGGCAGTTATCGCAAGCGATGTTATATAATGGAAGAATATTCTTTTCATCTGACAATCATGTTTAGCGTTTACAATGTAAGGTTGATGCCCAGGATATAGGACCGGCTACGCGGGTAAGCGGAATAATCAACACCGGGGGTCAGCGGCGAGTAGCGCTGCGTATTGACTTCGGGGTCAGCGCCAGTATAGCTTGTCAGTACCGCAATGTTGTTCAGGGTGCCGTACACACGCAGCCGCTTAATTCCCACCCGGTTCAGCAATCCCGTTGGCAGGCTGTACCCAAGCGTCAGGTTGTTGACCCGCAGGAACGAGCCGTCTTCCACTGCCCAGGAGGTGATGGCAAAAGCCGCATTGGTGCCGCGCTGTGGCTGCCAGATGGTAGGGTGCGGGTTGGCCGCTGCCAGTTCGGCCGGCGGAGCGCCTACTACGTACTGCACCGATCCGGCGCTGACCACCTGTTGAAGCACCTTTCCGTTTGCATCCACGGTTTTCCATCTGCCGCTCATCGCCGCAAGCATATTGGTGCCCACATTGTAGGCATTGTCCAAATCCAGCTTGGTGGCATTCTCTATCTTATTGCCATAAGAGAAATTGACAAACACGCTCATGTCAAAGTTCTTATAGGTAAACTGCTGGTTGAGTCCGCCGAAAAACAGGGGCTGCGCGTTGCCCAGTGACTGGCGGTCGTGATCGGCATCTACGATGCCATCGCCGTTCAGGTCCTTTATCTTTATAGAGCCGGGTTGGGGAATACCGAAGAAACTGGTAGCCACCACGCCTTTTTTGGGCGTATAGGTACTGGTGGTGGTGTTGTAATCAAAATCATCCAGCGTATAAAATCCGTCGGATACAAACCCATATATCGTACCAACCGGCCCGTTGACTTTTACGAGATAATCTTCCAGCGAGCCTGAGAATCCCCAGCCGGAAGCCTGTACATAACTGTTCTGGCCGCTGGCGAGTTTCTTAATGGTATTCTTATTGAACGACATGTTGAAGTTGGCCGTCCAGGTAAAGTCTTTTTTAGCAATGATGCTGCCGTTGACCTGGAACTCTACCCCGCTGTTGCGCGTGGTGCCGATATTCTGCAATTGCGTGGCATAGCCCGACGTGCTGGGAATGGGTGCATTCACCAACAGGTCCTGCCCGTCGTTGATATAACCATCCACCGTGAATTGCAGGCGGTTGTTGAACATGCTGAGGTCCAGCCCGATGTTGCGCGAAAGGGCTTTTTCCCATTTCAGCAGCGGATTGGCCAGGTAGCCGGAAGCATAACCGGCTATATTGGTTCCGTTGAGCCCATAGCTGATGGGAATGGCGCCGCCCGTGGGATACGCGCTCATGGTAGTGAGGTACAGGTAATCGGCAATGCGGTTGTTGCCCGATACGCCATAGCTCAGGCGCAGTTTCATGTCGGAGATGAAAGACGCTTTCTGCATAAACTTCTCCTTCGAGATACGCCATGCCAGCGAGCCCGCGGGGAAATAGCCGAGGCGATGGTCGGGGGCGAACTTGGACGATTTATCGCCGCGGATGGAGAAGCTGGCAATGTATTTCTGATCAAAGGAATAATCGGCGCGCGCAAACAGGGAATAAATGCTGCTTTGCGCCGACGAAGTCACGGGGTTCAGCGGGAACGGTGTGCCCAGGCTCAACTGGCCAAGCGCTTTCTCGGGACTGATTCCCAGCGGAAAATAACCCAGCTGTATATCGTTGGTCTTGCCCGCCACGGTGTATACTTCCTGGCCAAACAGCACGTTGATCTTATTGCGGGCGCTGAAGCCGGTATTCAGTTTATTGTTCGAGAAGGTGAGTACATTGGAGTTGTTGAGCGTTCTGACGGAACTGGTAGTGACCCGCACCACGGGCGTGCTGGCCGCATTGTTCTTTGAGTTATTGGTCAGCGTATCGTCGAATGCATTGGCGGTCTGGAAATTGAAGTCCGCACCTACCGTTGATTTAAAGGAAAGCCATTTATTAAAATTATAGGTCAGGTAGCCGCCTATATTAAGGGCGTCGATATACGTCTTGCGGTAGTTCATGCTGGCCAGCACAAGGGGGTTTATAATGGACAGCCCATTGCCCGAAGCAGACTGATCATAATAATCGGGGTCGTAATCATCCACGCCCAGGTTGGAGTTGGTGATCAGGGGACGGTATTTAATGGTCTGCCGCAGTTTGGCATACTCCATCCCGCCTTCTGTATTGGTGCCGGCGCCGTCGCGAACCTGGTTGTTGTACCGCACTGCAAAACCCATCTGCAATTTTTCATTGGCGGTGTGGTCAAATTTAAAGTTTACCAGTTTGCGGTGATAGCCGGAGGTAACCATAATACCGTCTTCATCGTTCAGCGTACCGCTGAGATTGAACTTGGTGTCTTTATTGCCGCCGGAAATACTGATATTGTGCGTTTGCATCAATGCATGCCTTCCGAATACTTCCTGCTGCCAATCTACCGGGGCCACGTTTTTGTACTTGTCCAGGTCGCTCCAATTGACGCCATAGGTATTGGCAAAGGAAGTGCTGTCTTTTACAACGCCCCTCGTCCTTTCCCACTGGTAGGTCACAAAATCGTAGGGGTTCATCACAGCCAGTTCGTTGGCCAGCCTTCGCTCTCCTATAAAGCTATTGACGGACACCGTTGTCCTGGAATCCTTGCCGCTTTTGGTAGTGATGATAACAACGCCATTGGCGCCGCGCGCGCCGTAGATGGCGGTCGACGACGCATCTTTCAATACATCCACCGTGGCGATGTCCTGCGGGGAAATATAACTCAGGCCGTTTTCCACCTGTACGCCATCGATGATGTACAGCGGTGAATTGTCCTGCGTGATGGAAACGCCGCCACGGATTTTTATCTGTGCATCCGTGCCCGGCTCGCCGTCGGTAGTCACGATTTGCACGCCCGCCAGCCGGCCCGTCAGCGCTTCCGAGGCGCCGTTCACAGGAATATCTCTTATCTGTCGGGCGTTGATGGAGGATACGGCGCCGGAAACATCGATCCTTTTTACCGCCTGGTAGCCTATCACCACAATATCATCGAGCGAAGATTCTTCGCGCTGCATTTTAACGCTCAGCGGACCGTCGGCGCTGGCCGCCACGGTCAGTCTTTTGTATCCTACAAATCCGAAGACCAGTTCCGCCCCGGCTTTTGATACATTGATGGAAAAATTTCCATCCGCGTCAGTGGCCGTACCGGATTTGGTGCCTTTCACCGTTACGCTGACGCTATGCATGGGCAGGCCGTTTTCGTCCACTACCTTACCTTTTACCTGGATGGGTGGCGACGAGATTATATTGTTTACAGCAATGGCTGCTTCGGGTTGCTTTTTGAGTTTCACCACCACCGTTTTTTCAAACAGGGTGTATGCCAGGGGTTGGTCCCTGAAGGTTTCCTCCAGCGCGGCATTGAGCGGATCGTCTTTTACCTCCATCGTCACTTTCCGGGTATCGCCCAGCATTTCGCTGGTGTACAGGAAATGATAGCCGGTTTGTTTTTCAATTTCCCTGAAGACGGTTTCAATGGGCGCATTTTTAACGGAGAGGGTCACTCTCTGCGCATATATCCCCGCGTTGGCCTGCATGTAGGCTACGAGCAGGAATAAAATGGTAAATTTCATAACTAAAAAAGATTTGCTGGTAAACAAAACTTTAACCGTGATGCCTTTTTTAATCTGAATTTGCTTTTCTCTGGCAAGTGCAATCAAATTCATACATTTGTTATGTTCGGGTTAATTAATAAGCAGTTTCTTCCAAGTAATTGTTTGTACAGTTGATTGGCCCGTTATCGCCGGGAGTGCAACGAATACTTCCGGTGTTTAATGCGCCGCTGTATAGGGGGATTATATCATATGCGTTTGTTTTTTCTGTTATATACTGGTTTTATTTCGTTACAATGATTTTCCTGCCGGTCATTTTAAAATGCACTTTCTCCGTCAGCTCCAGCATTTGCAGCACTTTTGAAATGTCCGCATCGCGGTTGATTTTACCGTTGAAATGCTGGTCCACCGTCTCCTCGTAACTCACGTCCACATTGTACCAGCGCGTCAGTTGCCGCATCACGGTTTGTATGTCTACCCCGTTGAAATAAAACAACCCTTCTTTCCATGCCACGGCTTCATCCATATTGGCATTGCGCACCAGCTTCATTGTCCCGCTCCTGTCCAGTTGCGATTGCTGGCCCGGCGCCAGCAGCAGGCCGGCTTTATCGCCCTGCACTTTTACGGTGCCCTGCAAGAGGGAAGTCTTTATAGTTTCCTCATCGTCGTACCCCATGATATTGAAATGCGTTCCCAACACCGTTACTTCCATCGTCTTTACCTGTACTTTAAAAGGCATAGCGGTATTGCGGGCTATTTCAAAATAGGCTTCACCCTGCAACTCCACCCTGCGTTCATTGCCGGTGAAGATGGCCGGGAAGCGAAGGGAAGAACCGGCGTTGAGCCATACGGTGCTGCCGTCGGAAAGAACGAGTTTATACTGTCCGCCGCGGGGCGTGGACAGTACATTGAGTGCAGGCGCGGCGGCATGGCTTTGCCCGCCGGGCGAGGCATGGTATGCAAGCTGGCCGTTGTTCAGTTTCACCACGCGCGCATTGCCCTGGCTGGCAAGTACGCCGTTTTGCGCATTGTCCAGCAGTACGGTCGACCCATCGGCCAGCGTAAGTGTTGCCTTATTACCGCCGGGCACGGGTGCATCGGGAACATCCGGTGTATTGCGGGCCACCTGTCCGCCGGAGCGGTCTTTGTTGGTCAAAAAGAATAAGGTACCGGTCAGCATGGCCAGTACAATAGCGGCTGCATACAGCCAGGTCCTTCTGTATAAAGGGATTCTTTTGGGTGTGCCTTCAAAGCCGAGGGAATGACTGATGCGGCGCAGCAACAGTTCTTCTGTTTCTTGCTGCGCGCCCATCTCATTTTCATTCCAGGCAGGATCGGCTTGCAGCTGGAGCTGGTTGTAGTATTGATTGTACAGTATCAGTTCAGCCTCTGTGGCAGTCCCTTTGGCAACTTTGTCGGCAAGGATAGGTAAAGATGTTTTGTCCATTTGGCTCGCGTATAATACTAAAGGCACACAAGTGAGAGAAAACCCCGGAAATGCAAGGAAAAAAATTCAGATTGGAATTTTTGATGAAATACGATGAAACAAAAGCAGCCATACAGCCCGGGACCTCGAAAAAGGGATTACCTATTGGTAATCCCCTTTTAATTAGTGAAATATACATACTGCTACTTTAGCACCAACCGTCTGGTTTTGTAAAGCTTAGTAAGGATAGCGCTTTTTTTGAGGAAGATAGCGCATTTAATAGGCCGGTAATTTGCAAAACATTGAAAATCAAATATTATTAGGGTGAAGTCGCAGGTCCGCTCGGACCCTCGTAGGAAAGGATTTCAGCTAATGAAATCCTTTTTTATTTTTTAAAATG
>DASYCT010000114.1:0-18216 GCA_036500065.1 Chitinophagaceae bacterium
GGTATACCCAGCCGCGTTTCCTCCACAAACCATTTTTGCACGGTGTTGATGGCTTCGGCATGTTTGCTGAAAGGGTAGGAGTATTGCGTGACAGCCTTGGGATTGTAAGGCAGGCTGTTCAGCTCTTCATCGATATTGGCGATGCCGTCTTTCCATACCGCAGTTTTCCAGGCCGGCGTAGGCAACTCATCTTTTAGTACCCGACCGTAGCCGTACAGCGTGGCCATCTGGCAGGTCTTTTCTTCCAGCGTCATTTGCGAAAGAAGGTCGGCGATTCTTTTGTCGATGGGTTGGGATGGATCTTCATACACATCCTTTTTCCCGTTTTTGTTGAAGTCTATCCAGCCATGATTGTAAATGCTTTTTTGCTGGGCAAGACAGGTCCCGGCCATGGTTATACCTGCGGCCAGCAGAGGTAATAGTTTTTTCTTCACTGAATGATAGCTTAAAAAATTATTTTTTGGAAGGAATTTGTTTCAACAGCCATTTGGCGAGATCGTCCGCCGCCTTATCGTTTTCAAAACCAAAGGATGCCGGCAGCCGCCCGTTGCAATATTCATTATAAAACCAGGGGTCGCCAACCGCAAAGACGGTACCCTTGCCATATTTCGCCGTTGCGATAATTACATCGCCGTGATCGGTATATACCGGTTTGGCGGGGGCCGTTAATGAAAGCGTGCATAGTTCTTTTATGTACACTTTTTTGGCGGTAGTAAAAATGGGATTTCCTGCCGGGATGAACAAGGCTCCCATATCAAACTGGGTGCCCGTTACCTTGTTGCGGAGGTCGAGGTTGAAATGGATGCCGAAGGTGGTCGCCAGGTGGTTGAAATGTTCCAGCTCCACGTTGGCGCTGTCATTGGCCATCATGACCAGTACACCGCCCGCTTTTACCCAGGCATCGATGGCTTTTATATCGTCCGATTCTATATAATGAGGGTTTTCTGTTTCTTTTTTTGTATCCGGGTCAACGATGATATACACGTCGGTGCCTTTTAGCCTGTCGGCCGTGGGCGCCGTTTCCAGGCTCTTGAGCGTAGCACCGTTTTTACGAAAGATATCTCCCCAGATGGAATAACCGCTGTTTGCCTTGTCTTCCCAGGTATAGTGAAACCGTTCTTTCTGCCCGGCCGCATTGGTGCGGTATTCGTTATTAAAATAATAATCGAGGGTAACGGTTTGCGCCTTTACCATTTGCGTGGCGAGGACAAAAGCAAGAATCGTTGCTGTGCGGGTCACAAATTGCATGATGATTGATTTGGTTTGTTTGATACCTGCAAAATACAGCTATCCGTTGCATGTTCAATACGCATTCTATTCCTTTTTATAAGGGAAGATAGCCCTGGACCTGCCTGTCGCAACCGGGTAAGGGCGGGATACCTGAGTGGGGTTTTCTCACCCTTACACCGGCGTTGCAACGCTTCGTGAATTTTCAACCTTACGTGTGCTATCAGAACCCTAACGTGCTATAAACTCTTTTTGGTAGCACAGTGGGCTTTTACCCGTAATGAGTTTGAAATATTTATGAAAACTGGTAAAATTATTAAAGCCGCTTTCGTAACAAAGCTGTTTTATGCTAAGGTTGTTTTCAATCAGCAGCTTGCAGGCATGCCCCACCCTTATTTCAATCAGGAACTGCGAATAAGTCTTGCGGGTCCTTGATTTGAAATAGCGGCAGAACGAATTGGGGCTGATATTGGCTACCGAAGCAATTTCTTCCAGTTGTATACTACGTTTGAAATTTTTCAGGCTGTAGTCGTAAATAGCATTTACCCGGTCGTTTTCCGCTTCCACAAGATTGTGTTTGAAACCGATCGATGACAGTTCTTCCAGCTCCCTGCAATTGCCAATCGTAAGCAGGGCTTCTATCAGCAGGGTGATGCGATGGGCGCCGTCGGTAGCCAGCAGATCTTCCAACAGGCCGGCCACCCGTTGTCTTGTTACGCCGGTTATCTGCAAGCCTCTTT
This sequence comes from Chitinophagaceae bacterium, assembly GCA_036500065.1. Classification (GTDB taxonomy): domain Bacteria; phylum Bacteroidota; class Bacteroidia; order Chitinophagales; family Chitinophagaceae; genus JACMLD01. The sequence continues at coordinate 1,968 of DASYCT010000114.1, forward strand.
TGGCTTTTTCCAGTACCGAGCGCAGGGGAACGTTTTCGGGTAGTTGCAGGAACTGGCTGCCCCAGAAGTCCTCGCAGAAATGGGCCACGCAGACATCGGAGGCCATCGTGGACGATTCTTCGAAATAGCAATCGTCAAACCGCCAGTAGTGCGGCAGCCAGGCGCCTACGAGCACCACGTCGCCCGACTTGAAGCGTTTGATGTTATCACCGATGAATTGGGTCCCTTCGCCTTGTTTAAAATGGATAAGTTCGATTTCGGGATGGTAATGCCAGCGGTTGTTTATGTACGGAACAAGATCTTTGCGTACACTAAATGAATGCATTGGCTCCCTGGAAACCTTTAGCAGTTGCGGTCTCATTTAGCTGGATTTACTTCAAAATGACAAGAATGTTGCTTTCAATGCCAAATTAGCTGCTTTTTCAATAGTTGGAATGTTTTTCTACGGATACGTTTCCGGTAAAAGTGGGGAAGCAGGAAATCCGAAAGTCCAAAAGTTGGTAAGTCCGAAAACCCGGTCATCCTTATACTGCGCTCGATCTTCTTTCTATAAGCAGCGAGGGGACCACGATCCTTTTTTCGCTGTGGAGGAGGGCCTTTTTTTCAATTATTTTAAAGAGGATAGAGGTAGATTCTTTCCCCATTTCATAAGCGGGCTGCACGATAGTAGTCATGGGAGGGTCCAGTAAGGCGGCGGCGGGCAGGTTGGAAAAACCAATCACTTTCAGCTCCTGCGGTATGGCTACCCGGAGTTCATGACAGACCTCGTAGGTATTGATGGCAAACCTTTCCACAGCGGCAAAGATGGCGTCGGGGCGTTGTTTGCCTTGCAGCAGCTTGCGTATCTCCTGGGCATTCTGCTTATCGTCGGCGCCGCACTCCACCACCAGTTGCTGTTTTGCCATACCGTGTTTTTCCAACGCCCTGACATAGCCGCTTTGGCGGCCGCTGCTGATGGAAAGACTGTCCGACATGGAAAGAAATGCAATCCTCCTGCACCCGTTTTTTATAAGGTGCGAAGTAGCCTTAAAGGCAATCGCGGCGTCGTCCGTGATGACTTTGGGAACATCTATCTGCTCGTCGATGCGGTCGAACGACACCATGGGAATGCCCGCTTCGCGGCAGTTTTCAAGATGCTCAAAATTGCGGGTAGTGTTCGACACCGAAATCATAAGACCGTCCACGCGCCCGTTGCGCAGCAGTTGGAGGATGCTTTTTTCTTTGTTGTAATCTTCGTGCGTGAGGTATATGAGTACATGGTAACCCTTATCCTGGGCCACTGTTTCCACCCCGTTGAGCACCTGTGAAAAGAAATGATTGTCTATTTCGGGGATTACGACGGCGATGGTTTTGCTTTTATTCTGGCGCAGGCTGCTGGCATGGGGATTGGGCTGAAAACCCAGCTTTTTTGCCAGGGCTCTTACCCGGTCACGGGTTTCACTGCTTACTTCATGACTGTCGCTCAACGCCCGCGAAACAGTTGAAATGGCCAGGTTTAGTTCTTTTGCAAGTCGTTTTAGATTGACGGTATCCATGATTAGCTACATTTCCGGGGTAAAAATACATATATAGGAGGGGTTTCCGGAAACCTTTCCGAAAAAAACGGGGAGACGCAACTAAATCCCTTACGGGGCTTGATTGTTATGTGCCTGGTACATTTTATTTCAGGAATGCACGGGAGGTGCGACGGTCATGACCGGTATGCGGGACTCGTTGAAAAGAAAGCGGGAGAACAACCGGTTGACAAGACCGGACAGGAGGGATTCTTTCCCGGGGTTTATGACGATTAAATCCGCTTTTACGTCTTTGGCGTATTGGAGAGTGATGGCGGCAATGTTTTCTCCCGGCAGGGTGATACATTCTACGGGGACCTCGGTATTGTCCCGTATCAGCCTATAGGCTTTTAGCAGGTATTGATTGTCGCCGGCGTCCAGGTCGTGCTGCTTACCACTAAGTGTAACCAGGTGCAGGCGGCTATTATATTTTTTGGCAAGATAGGTGGCGAACATCAGTTTCCGCAGGGGCAGGAACGAGGAACCTACCGGCATCACGATATTTCGCACCCTGTCCAGGTTGGAGCGCGATTGCAGGGTCAGCACCGGGCAACCCGTTTTTCTCGACAGGCGGTTGATGCCCGATTGCATAAACCAGCCGGTGGAAAAAAGCGGGTAGGTTCTTCCGAGCACCAGTAAATCGATATAGTTTTTGATGGCATAGCTGGTAACCACGTTTTCATGCCGTCCTTTTTCGATGGAAATATGCAGGCGAAGCGGCGGGGGCAGGTGCAGAATGTGCTGAGAATAGATTTTTACGATGCGCTGGTTGAGATCTTCCTCGTTCTTAAACCATTTGCGCGGGTGGGTATACCGGCTGCCGTAGTAAGGCATTAAAAACAACAGGTGTACATTGCATTCAAAAGCACGCGCCAGCTCCACGGCCTCCCTAATCACATATTCCGATGGATTACTGATATCTACCGGCACCAATATATTGCTGAATAACTTTTTCATTTATGGTTCATTGAAGGTATTCGGAATGCACCAAATTGTAAAGAAGCTTGCATTAAATGACTATTAAAGCAGGGATTGCTCTTTTCAGCGGAGAAGGCAGGTATTAACATAGAAACAGCAGCTTTAGTGAGTATTGGACATAACAAAGGGTGTACAACAAAAATCATACACCCTTTTGTTTTTAGAAATGCAACCTAAAACCACCTTGCTTGAAATACGTACTCTATGAGTATTACAAATATGTATCTCATTCTTTAAAAGCGAATTAAACTAAAATTAAAAGTCAATTAAAAATTCGGTTACTGGGGATAGTAAGTGCTGAGCGAGGGAAGGGTAATGGTAAACACGGTGCCTGTCTTAACATCCGACCTGACTTCTATACTCCCCTTATGAAGCTGGATAATGCGTTTGGAAAGCGCCAGCCCCAACCCGAAGCCCTTGGTCTCGCCGGCAGTGGCGGCCCGGTAAAACGGGTGAAAGATGTTTTCTATTTCTTCTTCGGCGATCACATCGCCACGGTTCTTTATTTCCACCAGCACCTGTTTGTTCTGGAAATGCAGGAGTACCGAGGAACGTTTGTCGGGTGAATATTTGCAGCCGTTCTCGGTAATATTCTTCAGGGCGCTGTACAGCAAATCGGCATTGCCATAGGCCAGGCAGCTTTTTTCGTCGTCGGGAAATTCCCCGAACTCCAATTCTACATCGTACGCGGCATTCAGTTTTTTGACGTCGGAGACTACTTTAAACATGATCTCATCGATCCGCACTTCGTTCAGTTCGATACCGCCTTCATACCCCGTCTTGGCTATTTCCAACAGGCTTTTGGTGAGCCGGCTCATTTGCTCCACGTCTTCCTGTATGGAATGAAGCACTTTCTGGTATTCCTCGGCATTCCGTTCTTTCTGAAGCGTTACCTGCAACTGGCTGGAAATGGAAGTGAGTGGGGTTGACAGCTCGTGTGAAGCGTTGGAGATAAAACGCCGTTGTATGGTAAACGATTCCTGCAGGCGGTTCAGCAGGTCGTTGAATGTATTGGCCAGCCGCGACAACTCATCCTGGCTGTCGCCCAGGTACATGCGGTGCGAAAGGTTATGGGACGAGATTTCGTTGACTTCCCGGATAATACGGTTGATGGGTTTCACGAGTTGCGAGGAAAAAATAAACCCCACGATAAACGTGATGACCACACCCACCAGCAGGCTTATCCATAGCATTTTCTGTAACTGGGACAGCCTGCGCCAGCCGTCTTCGTCGAAGGCGGTGTAGACGACTACCAGGCCATGCTTGACACGAGGATAATAACGGGCATATACATCCACGTTTTTGGAATGACTGTAGTGATCGCCCTCTTTCCGTATGTTGCCCAGGAAACCCTTTTCCATTTTAAACGGCGGCATATCGCCCGTCCTGTTCTCATAAACGGGCAGGTCATGATCGTCGAATATGGCAATATATTTATTGGGCAAAAGAGCGACGTTGGTGCTGTCCAGTCGTTTTAGTACGACGGTGCCGCTGTCGGGAAACAATAAAAAGAGTTGTATGACATTGTTGGCCCTTCCAACCATCCGTGTCTTAAACGCATTCTCCCGCTGGACAGAAGAGGAATAATAAATAATGAAGCTCAACAGGGACAAAAGACCCATTACCACGAGGGTAAAGAGCACCGTTATTTTATAGCGTATGTTCATAATTCCTTCAGGATATAGCCCATGCCCACCTGCGTATGAATCAGCTTATTGGGGAAGTCCCTGTCCAGTTTTTTGCGGAGAAAGGTTACATATACGTCAATTACGTTGGTCTTGGTGTCGAAATCAATATCCCATACGTTGAGTGCTATATCCGCCCTCGATACCACCCGGTTTTTATTTTTAACCAGGTATTCCAGCAACTGGAATTCTTTTGCGGTAAGCGTTATGGCGTGACCGTCCCTGCTTACTTCCTTGCTGTCGAGGTTCATAATCAGGTCGGACACTTTCAGGATATTACCGACGGGCCCGTTATGTCGTAGTCGTTTTAAGAGTGCCCGGATGCGCACCAGCAATTCCTTGAAGTCGAATGGCTTTACGATATAATCATCCGCTCCCGCGTCAAAGCCTTCGATCTTATCGTCGATGGCATTCAGCGCCGTGAGCATCATGATGGGGATTTGCTGGTTGCGGCTGCGTATCTCCTTGCACAGTTCATACCCGCTCATGCCGGGAAGATTGATATCGAGTATCGTGAGATCGAAGGTATGCGTGTAAAACAGCTTCTTACCCACGAGGCCGTCGTAGGCGACCTCTACGTGGTACTGATTTTCAGTCAGTCCCTTTTTCAACGCTTCCGCAATTTTCTTCTCGTCTTCTACCAGTAATATTTTTATTTCTTCCATATACGTTTTATAATCCCGTCAAATTTCGCCTTTAAAACCCACGAATGCTGTTCCTGCAGGGGCTAATGCGTTAAAATGAAATTAAATTATTCCCTGTTAAGCATTATTGTAGACCTTATAAATCGGTTCCCGCAGCGGCAGGCCTTTATCGCTGCAAATAAATTCCAATATATCGGCCAGTTGTTCCGGCTTTACCCAATTGCCGGGATTGGCGTCGGGCATGCTTTTGCGGTTTATCTCTGTGTCGATGGTGCTTGGTACTACCACGGAAGCTACTACATTTTTGCCGTTGCCCGTTTCATTGATAAACTCGGCCAGTTTAAACAACAACGATTTTGACAATGCATAAGCTGCCATGCTTTTGCCGTCTTTGGCCTGCAGTGCCGGCCGCGCACCAATAAAGACCAGCCGTCCGTAACCATTTTGCAGCAGGTGGTCCAGCAGGGGACGGGTGATGTAATAAGCCGTATCGAAGTTGAGGGAAAACATTTTATTCAATTCTTTTCCTCCTGTCGAACTGATATCTCCCATCGCAAACCCGCCTGCAAGCAACAGGGCGCCGTCCAGCTTACCATGCTTTGCGATGCTATCCTTTACAAATGCACTACAAGCCACTTCATCCAGCAGGTCGATGGCATGCAGTTCGAAACGATCGTTGTTCTTTGCAAAATCAAGATGATTGCCCGAGTGGTCTATTGCAATAATCCGATAGCCACTGTCAAGGAGTTTTTTTACAGTAGCAATGCCCAGGTTTCCATTAGCTCCTGTAACGATGATTGTTTTCATGACGCGAAGTTTTGCGAATTGGCGCGAATGAGCGCGAATGTTGGAACTATGCGAATGTCGGAAATATATTCGGGTGCAGTAAAGCAGATTTGACCGGAACCAGCCATTCACAAAACCCGGATTTTTAGTTGCCGCTGCCTTATTCGCCCCAATTCATGTTTTCATTAGCGCAAATTGGCGTTTCAATTCGCGTAATTAGCGTTTCTAATTAGCGAAAATTAGCGTCAAAAAAAAGGGCCCTCTGTAGAAACAGGGGGCCTCAACGATTGCTTGCCTATATGAAAAACGTTATGATAAAATTGGAGCCGGCTCACACAAAATCAAATTTTTCGGGCTTCTGATAGGATAAAGTTACATATTAAATAATAATCATTTGATATTTTTTCCTTCTATTGTACAAATTAATGGAAAAATTATTTAAAAACAATATATATTGTTAATATTTATATGTTCGTTATTTGATAGAAATATCCTTGCTGGAAATGAACCAGTTAAATAAATGCCCTTGTTTTATCTTGTTTTTCCGGGGTAGACTTTCAACGCTTCTTCCAGGCAGTCCATGGCTTCATTGATGGCCCTGGTGTTTAGCACATAAGCCAATCGCACCTCGTTTTTACCCAGGCCGGGAGTTCCGTAAAAGCCGGTGGCCGGGGCCAGCATGACGGTCTTGTTGCGGAAAGAAAAAGATTCCAGCAACCATTGGCAAAACTTGTCCGCGTCGTCCACCGGCAGCCGGGCCATGGCATAGAAAGCCCCGCCGGGATTGGGGCAGAGCACACCCGGCATGGCGTTGAGGCGGCGCACGATGGTATCCCTGCGGCTAAGGTATTCCGCCTTGATGCCATCAAAATAATTCAGCGGAAGGTCCACCGCAGCCTCACCCAGTATCTGTGCGTAGGAAGGCGGGCTTAGTCGCGCCTGTGCGAATTTCATAGCCGCGTCCAGCACCTGCTGGTTGCGGGTCACAAACGCCCCGATACGGCCACCGCAGGCACTGTAGCGTTTGCTGATCGTGTCCATCAGCACGATGTTATTGTCCACCCCTTCGAGGCGCATGGCGCTGAAATGCTCCCCGCTGTAGCAGAATTCCCGGTAAGCCTCGTCGGCAAACAGGTAAAGATTGTGTTTGAGCACAATCCGCTTAAGCGTTTCCATTTCCTCGCGGCTGTAGAGGTAACCGGTGGGATTATTGGGATTGCAGATGACGATGGCTTTGGTGCGCGGCGTGATCACCTTTTCAAATTCTTCGATGGGCGGAAGCGCAAAGCCGGTTTCAATGCTGGAGGTAATGGGTTTTACCAGCACGTCTGCCGCTACGGCAAAACCATTGTAATTGGCATAAAAAGGCTCAGGGATGATGACTTCATCGCCTGCATCCATGCAGGTCATAAATCCAAATAAAATGGCTTCCGAACCGCCGGTCGTGACGATGATCTGGCTGGCGGTGACATCAATACCTACTCTTTTATAATATTCCGTGAGCTTGCGGCGATAGCTTTCGTTTCCCGCGCTGTGGCTGTATTCAAGTACTTTAAAATCGGCCTTGCGCACGGCATCCAGGATGGCCGGCGGCGTTTCTATATCGGGCTGCCCGATGTTCAGGTGGTACACGCTGATTCCTCTTTTTTTGGCTGCCTCTGCATAGGGCACCAGCTTACGGATGGGCGAAGGCGGCATCGTGAGGCCGCGGTGACTGATTGATAACATCCGGCAAAAATAAGGGTAAAAAAAATCCCGCCGTTAAGGCGGGACGGTAAAAAAACTGGTCTTAAGCTGGTTAAAGCCTGGACTTATTTACTTGATTTCTTATCTTTTTCTGCTTCGTATTTGGCATAAGCATCGGCATTCAGCACTTCACCCTTGATCCTGATTTCCATGGGTTGTGCGGCGCCGGATACTTTTACGTAAATGGTCTTTTCAAAAGGGCTCGGCGCAGCGGCATTAAAACCGGCTTTTAGGACATCGCTCTTCCCTTTTGCAATGGGCTTTTCGGGCTTTACCGGCGTGGTGCAACCACAACTGGCGGTGGCCGATTCAATTACGACAGGCTGATTGCTGATGTTCTTGAATTCAAAATCGTAGGTCACAGGCACCCCCTGTTTGATTTTGCCGAAATCGTGTACCATTTCTTTAAACTGGATAAGGTCGGTCGCTTTTACCACGGGTTGTGCGGGTGCAGGTACTGGCGCAGATGCAGGTGCAGTTTGTGCAAACCCGGCGGCGGTGGCGATGACAATTGTGGCGAGAGATAAAAAAAGCTGCTTCATTGTGTATTAGTTTGTGTGTATTAGTTTGATTGCTTTAGCATTTGAACGGCGCTGTTTTCAGGGGCGGGAGTGGAGGGCGCTTTGTAAACCTGCCCCTTGATGATGATTAGTTTTGTTTGCCCTCCCTTGTACAGTATCGTAACTGTTTTTTCAAAAGGTCCTTCCGCATAGGCGTTGTAACCCACTTTGATTCTTGTTGTGCTGTTGGGTGGGATGGCTTCCCGTTTCCATTCGGGCGTAGTGCAACCGCAACTGGCACGGACATCATCCAGTTTCAGTGAATCGCTGCCCGTATTGGTTATCATAAAGTCGTGCGTAACCGGGCGGCCCTGTTGTATTTGACCAAAATCCCAGGCCGTTTCCTTCAAAGTAAGTATTTCGGTGGCCGAATGAGGCGGCATCACAATGCCATTAGGCGGCGGCGTCACGGTGCCCTGAGCTATGGCCAGGTTCACCATAATCGCGGTAGCCAGGAGCGTCAACAATGTTTTCATTCGTTTCTGATTTTAATTTTAAAATATTCCCAGGGATAAACGTTCCTCAAATTTACATATTGTGGCCCAACTGTCACAGCGAAATTTTTTGGCCGGGGTTTTATTTAACAATAAGGGCCAGGGCCCTTTGGCGAGCCCCGGGCGGAAGGGCCGTCAGCGCCTTTTTCAACCCCCTCCCCGGTGTTGAAAAACCCCCTTCCCGGACTGCCTTATTAACCTAACATTAAACCTCCTCCCGTCACTCCTGATTGTTAGTTTCTTGTGGTTAACCTGTTTGAAAAAACACGTAGGTTTGTTAAATGGAACCCACCACTCATTTTGCCAATGATCCGGCATCCGCGGAAAAGCTCTCCTTTGACCATTTCCGGGATGAGGTACTAAACGATTTCCGCCTGGCCTGCCAAAGCAGGGAAGCCAGCCTGCTCGGGCGCAAGGAAGTGCTCACCGGCAAGGCCAAATTTGGCATTTTTGGCGATGGCAAAGAAATACCCCAGGTGGCGATGGCGAAGTTTTTTAAACCCGGCGATTTTTACAGTGGTTACTACCGCGATCAAACCTTTGCCTTTGCAAGCGGCGCGGCATCGGTGACAGAGTTTTTCGCCCAGTTATATGCCGACCCCGATACCAGCCATGATCCTCACAGTGGTGGCCGGCAAATGAATTCACATTTTGCCACTCCCAATGTAGATGAAAGGGGAGAGTTTATAGACCTGGTGAACCGCAAGAACCTCGCTTCGGGCATGGCGCCTACGGCCGCACAGATGCCACGCTCGCTCGGGCTGGCCTATGCTTCGAGGGCGTTCCGCCAGATCGACCTGCTCCAGCAGTTCCCCCAGTTTTCCAATAACGGTAACGAAGTTTGTTTTTGTACCATCGGCGACGCATCGACCAGCGAAGGACATTTCTGGGAAACCGTCAATGCGGCCGGGGTATTGCAGGTGCCGCTCGCCATTTTTATCTGGGACGATGGCTATGGCATTTCCGTTCCAAAGAAATACCAGACGACCAAGGGTTCTGTGTCGGAAGCCCTGAAAGGATTCCAGAAAAAAGAAGGCACCAACGGCATCGATATTTACCGGGTAAAAGCCTGGGACTATGCCGGCATGTGCGAAGTATTTGAAGCCGGTATAAAGAAAATCCGCGAAACACATATCCCCGCCCTGTTCCATGTGGAGGAAGTAACGCAGCCACAGGGACATTCCACCTCCGGCAGCCATGAACGCTACAAATCACCCGAGCGGCTGGACTGGGAACGCGAATGGGACGCGATTAAGAAACTGAAAGAATGGGTCATCGATAATAGCCTTGCCACCGAAGATGAACTGAATGATATTGAAACTACTGCCAAGGAATACGTGCGTGAATGCCGCGGCGCAGCATGGGAAGCCTATCATGCGCCCATTCGCCGGCAGGTGAGCCAGGCGACCGAACTGATGAAAAGACTGGCCGACGCGCTTCCGCATGAAGCCGCCGGTATCGATAAGATCGTGTTCGAACTGGTATCCAACCGCGAGCCCAACCGCCGCGATATCATGCACTCGCTTCATGGGGCTATTATCCTGGCCGGTAAAAGCGCCGAAGCACAGCCGGTGAGGGACTATTATAACCGCCTCAAAGAAGAAAATAAAGCGTTGTACAATTCCTTCCTCTACAACGAGGGAGAGAAAAGCCCGATGAAAGTAGCCGAGGTAAAACCTGCCTATACCGATGAAACACCGCTGGTGAACGGCTACGAGATAATCAATAAATATTTCGACCAGTTGTTTGCCAACAACCCCAAGGTGCTGGCCTTTGGCGAAGACCTCGGTTTTATCGGCGATGTCAACCAGGGCTTTGCCGGTTTGCAAAACAAACATGGCCGGGAACGTATATTCGATACCGGTATCCGTGAGCTGACCATCATAGGCCAGGGCATCGGGCTTGCCATGCGCGGGCTCCGGCCGATTGCCGAAATACAATACATTGACTACCTCTTGTATGGCCTGCAGCCGCTAAGCGATGATGTCGCCAGCCTGCACTACAGGACAGCAGGCAGGCAAAGCGTACCGCTGATTGTCCGCTCCCGCGGCCATCGCCTCGAAGGCATCTGGCACAGCGGTTCGCCGATGGGCATGATCATTAATTCCCTGCGCGGACTGCATATCTGCGTACCCCGAAATATGGTACAGGCCGCCGGCATGTACAATACCCTGCTGGAAGGCAATGACCCCGCGCTGGTCATTGAATGCCTGAACGGTTATCGCCTCAAGGAAAAACTCCCTTCCAATTTATCCGCCATGCGGGTCCCCCTTGGCATACCCGAAATACTGACCGAAGGAGAGGATGTTACCATCGTGTCGTATGGCTCCACGCTACGCATCATTGCCGATGCCGTACAAACATTGGATCAGTTGGGCATCCGTTGTGAAGTCATCGATGTGCAGACCCTGCTCCCGTTTGATATTCATCATACCATTGTGGATTCACTCCGCAAAACCAACCGCATTCTTTTTGTAGATGAAGACGTGCCCGGTGGCGCGGCAGCCTATATGTTTAATAAAGTACTGGAAGAACAGGGCGGCTATCGCTGGCTGGATGTGGCAGCCAAAACCCTTACGGCCAAAGCCCACCGCCCGGCGTATGCAAGCGACGGCGATTATTTCAGTAAACCCAATGCGGAAGATATTATTGATGCAGTACAGCAACTGATGACGGAGTAGGAGCGTTGCAACTTAATCCAGGAACTTCGCCTTCAACTCCGGGGTGGGCACCCAGCATTCCTCTTTTTTACCAAACCAGCGGTAACGGTTTCTTGCAATAAAGTTATATACGCCATCGCGTATAAACCGCGGCAGGATCATAAACGCATAGAGCAGGGACCATCCCCCGCCAAGCAAACGGGCCACGCGCAGCGTAGCCGCGGAGCGGTTGTAGAAGCGATCTCCCTCTACCAGTATAAATGAATTAAGCTCGTTGGCCGGTAAATGGAACTTTTGCAGGTACTTCTGCCCGGTATTGCCTTGCAGCGAGGCAAAAAGGAATTGATTTTTTCGGTCTCTTTTTAAAATGAACTGAACGCTCCTGCTGCACAAATTGCAAACCCCGTCGAACAGTATGATTTTTTTATCGGTCACCCTTTTATTTAAGGTTATGAAACACCTTCTGCACGTCTTCGTCCTGCTCCAGCTTGTCCACCAGCTTCAGCACTTCTTCCGCCTGCGATTCGTTCAGTTCCACGGTCACCGTAGGTATCCATTCCAGTTCGGAGCTTAACGGGGTGATTTTTTTGTCTTCCAGCGCTTTTTGCAGGCTGCCGAAATCGGTAAACGCACAGCGCAATACCAGCACGGTTTCCCCATTCTCACCCGTTCCTTCTCCCAGTTCGTCCAGGCCGGAATCGATCAATTCCAGTTCCAGTTCATCGGCATCCAGCCCCTCGGGTTTTAATTTGAACACGCCCATTTTCTTAAACTGGAAACTCACGCTGCCGCTGTTGCCCAGGGTGCCGCCTCCTTTATTAAAGATGGATTTTACGTTGGCGACGGTTCGTACATGGTTGTCGGTAGCCGTTTCCACGAGGATCGCAACACCATGACCGCCATACCCCTCGTACAGGATTTCGTCGTAATTGGTCATTTCCTTGCCCTGTGCCCTTTTGATGGCCGCTTCAACGCGGTCTTTGGGCATGCCCACGCTGCGGGCGTTCTGAAAGCAGCGCCGCAGGGCGGGATTGATGGCAGGGTCGGGGCCGCCGGCCTTTACGGCTATGATGATTTCTTTTCCTATGCGGGTAAACTGCTTGGCCATCCTGTCCCAGCGGGCAAACATGGTGGCTTTACGTACTTCAAATATCCTTCCCATAAAAAATTGTATAAATGATTTTACGCACCGGGGCGTCAAAAACGGTGACAAAATTAATTGAAGTGCGTGAACCTGCCAACCATAAAAAAAATAACCGCCTTTTGGGCGGTTATTTTATATTAATCAAAGTCTTTGGCGTTGGGTAAAATTTCGGACGGGTTTCGCAATTTGCTATGGTTTTTACTGTACGCAAAGTACACTACTAAGCCTATTATCATCCATGCAAAAGCGGTGAGCAGGGTCTGGTTGTCCAATGATATGATCATAGCGGTACAAACAAGGATGCCCAGGATGGGAACCAACGGAACCAGCGGTGTTTTAAAAGGACGAATCCTGCCGGGGTCATTGACTCTCATTATCCACACACCCGCACTTACCAGTACGAAGGCGAATAAAGTGCCGATGCTGGTCAGGTCTCCCGCAACGCTGCCCGGTACAAAAGCGGCAAACAGCCCGACAAAAACAAACAGGATCATGTTTGATTTATACGGCGTACGGAATTTTGGATGCAAATCAGAAAATGCTTTGGGCAACAGGCCGTCGGTTGACATCGTATAAAAAACACGGCTTTGTCCCATCAGCATGACCAGTATAACAGAGGAGAAACCGGCCAGGATGGCGATGGTAACCAGCTTGGACAGCCAGCCGAAACCATGCATATACGTATCGATGGCATAGGCCACAGAAGCCTCTTTGCCGGCTCTTATGAAATCCTGGTAAGGAGCTACCCCGGTAAGTACCCACGAAAAAAGTACATACAGAACAGTACAGATAGCCAGCGAACCCAGGATACCGATGGGCATATCCTTCTTAGGATTTTTGGCTTCCTGTGCTGCTGTGGATACTGCATCAAAACCAATAAAGGCAAAGAACACAGTCCCCGCACCGGCCAATATGCCCCCCCATCCATGCCGGAAGAAATTGGTATAGCTGTATGACGTGCCGTCAGGTAATATGGCGGACTTTGCGTCGGCAGGTATCAGGTAAGGATGGTGATTGGAAGGACTGATAAACTGCCATCCAACTGCTATAAAAACCAACACGATGGCTACCTTAATGAAAACGATGATTGAATTGACGGTAGCCGATTCCTTTGTGCCTTTTATTAAAAGCAATGACAACAATAAGAGTATTATCAGCGCCGGTGCGTTGATTATTCCGTGATGCATGATATTATTTGCATCCAGCGCTTTTTCGAACGGCGAGTGCGACCATTCGTATGGAACAGCCCCTCCCAATAGCTTATTTAAAAACTCGCTCCATGCAATGGAAACAGTTGCAGCGCCCAGCGCATATTCAAGAATCAGCGCCCACCCGATTATCCAGGCGATCAATTCGCCCATCGTAGTATAGGCATACGTGTAAGCACTGCCTGCAATCGGGATCATGGAAGCAAATTCTGCATAGCAAAGTCCGGCGAATACGCAACCGATGGCTGCGACGATAAATGAAAGGGTAACGGCCGGGCCTGCATGCTCTCCTGCGGCCGCCGCGGTTCTCACAAATAAGCCGGCGCCGATAATGGCCCCGATGCCCAACGCCACCAGGCTGCCGGCTCCCAGGGTCCGTTTTAACCCTTTGTCCGAATCAGCAGCCTGGGCCATTAGGACATCCAGTGATTTTTTTCTAAATAAACTCATGATAGTTTGGTTGTTGGTTATGAAGATGCAACTAAATAGCCCAATAGGGTCGTAAAATAAACAATTATTTAATACCCGATTTCTTTCTTTTACAGGGCCGGCAGGCCTTTTACCCATTTAAGTTTTGCCGTGTCGACTTTTTTTCGAATTTTCGGTGCCGGAACCGAAGGGCTTTTCAACCAAACGTATGTCTAAACAGAACCGTCTTACTATATATATCCTTATTGCTATGGGGCTGGGCTTTGGGGTAGGGTACCTCGTCCATGTCAATTCCTCCCCGGAGTTTATAAAAAAATTCTCCGACAATGTAAAGCTGCTCACGAAGATTTTCCTTTACCTCGTACAGATGATCATTTCCCCGCTGGTGTTCTGCACGCTCGTGGTGGGCATTGCCAAGCTGGGCGATTTAAAAACGGTGGGCAGGGTAGGAGGAAAAGCCATGCTGTGGTTTGTGTCGGCTTCGCTGGTGAGTTTATTGCTCGGCATGCTGGTCGTCAATTTATCGCATCCCGGCACGGTGATGCCACATTCTGCGGTTGACCAGGCCGGCGCCAAAGACCTTATCGGCAAGACGCAGGAATTTTCGCTCGCCGCCTTCGTTGACCATGTTGTTCCCAAAAGCATCTTCGAGGCGATGACTAAAAATGAAATACTGCAAATCGTCGTATTCAGTATTTTCTTTGGCGTGGCCACCACGGCCATTGGCGAAAAAGGCAAACCCGTGGTAAAAGCGCTGGATGCCGCCTCGCATATCATCCTGAAAATGGTAGGCTATGTGATGGGCTTTGCGCCGCTGGGCGTATTCGGCGCTATTGCCGCCGTTATCGCCATGGAAGGACCGGGCGTGCTTAGCTTTTATGGTTATTACATGATGTATTTTGTCCTCGGTATAGCTTTGCTCTGGGCGGTACTTTTAATGGTCGGGTTTATCGTATTACGTCAGCGACTGCCGGGATTACTGAAACGCATTGCACAACCGCTGCTGATTGCCTTTAGCACCACCAGCAGCGAATCGGTATTTCCCAAGCTGACGGAAGAACTCGAACGCTTTGGCTGCAAGGATAAGGTCGTCGCATTTATTCTTCCGCTCGGGTATAGTTTTAACCTCGACGGCAGCATGATGTATATGACGTTTGCCAGCCTGGCGATTGCACAAGCCTTTGGCGTGCACATGGATTTGGGCACGCAGCTCACGATGCTGCTGGTGCTTATGCTGACCAGCAAGGGCATTGCCGGTGTGCCCCGGGCCTCACTGGTAGTGGTGACGGCCACCTGCGCCATGTTTAAAATACCGCCGGAAGGAATCGCCCTCATATTACCGATTGACCATTTCTGTGATATGTTCCGAACGGGCACCAATGTACTCGGCAATGCCCTTGCTACCAGCGTGGTAAGCAAATGGGAAGGAGAACTTGAAAATCCATAATTTCATCTTTTAAAAGAACCCTCTGTAAAATAAAAGAACTGCTATGTTGGAATTATTAAATATTACGTTACGGGAATTGCTGGACCCCAAGTTTTATATCGACAACGGGGGACTCTGGATATTGCTGTTCATCGTATTTGCCGAGACGGGACTGATGGTAGGTTTTTTTCTTCCCGGCGACAGCCTGTTGTTTGTAGCCGGTATTTACAGCAAAATGCTTATCGATAGCAAGATACACGGCGGAACAGGAAGCGATTTCACCGATTTGCTGCTGCTGATAGTGATGGTGTCTATATGCGGTATCCTCGGCAATTTGGCAGGCTATTGGTTTGGCAGGAAAAGCGGCCCGTTTTTATACACCCGCAGGGACAACCTGCTTTTCAAACAAAAATACCTCGTAAGGGCCAAAGAATTTTTCGAAAAGCATGGCGGCCAGGCCGTCGTCTTTGCCCGTTTCCTTCCCATCATCCGCACGTTTATACCCATTGTCGCCGGTATCGTGCAAATGGACCGTAAGAAATTCATGCTCTATAATATCATTGGTTCCGTGTCCTGGGTATTCAGTATGATAATAGCGGGTCATTATCTTCAGAAATTGTTCCTGCAAAAATTTAATTTCGATCTTACCAAACACCTCGAAGTGATTGTGATCGGAATTGTGCTCATCACCACATTACCGGTCATCTATAAGCTGTTTTTTGGTAAACGGCGCGACGGTGAACTACCTTCTTAAAAAATATACCATCGAATGGATAAGAAACAAGCCTCGGTTTTCAGCCTTGCCGTTATTGTGGCGGCGCTGGGCTATTTTGTGGATATTTACGATTTGCTGCTGTTTAGTATCATCCGTATTACTTCTCTGAATTCGTTCCACCTGCCTGATCCCGGTGCCGCGGATAAGGCAGGATTGTTTAT
>DASYCT010000115.1:0-5117 GCA_036500065.1 Chitinophagaceae bacterium
ACCCAGGGAGCCGGTCAAATTAAGAGGACCTTTAAGTTTTGCCATAATGAATGGTTTAATGGTTAATAATGAGTAGCTATCTACGTCGGGTTATGTACCCTTTTAGTTAGCTAATACCTAATAGTTAATACAGAAATAAGAAATAGGTAACCCGTAGATAAGCCATATCTTTAAGATACGGCTTATCTACAGGTTATATACGGCTTATCTATGGCTTATCTATGGGTTATTACTTAACTAAACACGGCCTTGACCCTTACCAGGTGGGGGCTTGGCCGCATATTTGACCTACCTTTTGTCTATGCAGCTACCCCGCCCCGCCAAAATAGGAGCCATATTGAGGACGGCCTTCAGCGAGTTCCGGCAGAACGACCCCCTGCGCATGGCAGGCGCCACGGCGTTTTTTGCCACCTTTGCCCTCCCTGCCATACTGCTTATCATCATACAGGTATTTGGCGTTTTCATCAACCGTCATACCATCAGCCAGCATATATTCATACAGTTGGGCAACGTGGTGGGGCCGAATACTGTGGACCAGGTACGCGAAACGCTCCGCAATGTGCGGCATTTATCCCTCAACTGGGCCGTGCTGGCAGGCGCACTTCTTTTTCTTTTCCTGCTGTTTGTGGCCACGACTCTGTTCAAAGTGGTCAAAGACTCCCTGAACCAGTTATGGAACGTACAGTTGCGGGAAAAACAAGGCATCCTGTTCACCCTGGGCTATCGCGCCAAGTCGGTGGCCATCATCATCAGCGGAGGGATTTTATTCCTGGTAGTGCTGCTCGCGGAAGGCGTAAACAGCTTCCTGCAGCAGCAACTGGGGCATGCCACCAGTTTCCTGTTTACCGTTATTATCAACCAGGTGCTCTCTACAGCCGTAGTAGCGATGTGGTTTACGCTGGTATTCAAATTCCTGGCCGACGCCCATCCCAACTGGCGGGTGGCATTCACCGGCGGTATTTTCACCGGCATCCTGTTCACCACCGGCAAATGGTTGCTGCGCTGGCTGCTCTCGTACAGTAATATGAAAACCATCTACGGCGCTTCCGCCTCGTCGGCATTACTGCTGCTGTTTGTATTTTACTGCGCGTTTATGTTTTATTTCGGGGCTTGCTTTACAAAAGCATGGGCGGAGGAAATAAAGCAACCGATACCGCCAACGCAACATGCGATACGGTACCGGTTGGAAAAGATAGAAGTGGATAAATAAACTTACCCCTATTTTAATACATTTGTTACAGTACAACTACCTAAAAACAACGGGTATTTGTACGGACGATATCAGTCCGCCACCTTGTAGTAAGCCCGCGATAATTTGATATTGCTTATGGGTGCTGCTACCAACGCATTGATCACCTGGCGAAACATCACGCCGATGCGCGGCTGCACCCGGAAGCCGGGCCCATGAGATCCTGCCAAAATGAAAAGGTCTTTTTCAAATGGAAGGGTAGGCTATTGCTGTTCGAAAACCGGTTTGGGTAAACTAAAATAAAATACGGCGCCCTGGCCCGGGGTTGCTTCCGCCCAGATTTCGCCGGTATGCTTGTTGATGATTCGTTTCGCCAATGCCAGTCCAACGCCGGTGCCTTCAAACTCATTCTGGTGATGCAGGCGCTGGAAAACGCCAAATAATTTATGTGCATACTTCATATCAAAACCAACGCCATTGTCACGAACAAAATAAACATTTGTGAGTGTATCTTCTTTAAATCCTATTTCAATGCAGGGGTCCGGCTTCCTTGAACTGTATTTGACGGCATTGCTTATCAGGTTCATCCAAACCTGTTTAATCATGCTTTGGTCGCCGTTACAGGCCGGTAAGGAATCTATATGCGCCCGGAGCCTGCTTTCCTGTTCGCCCTGCAACAATTCCGACAAACAGGATTCCGCCAGCTTTTTCATACTGATAGGGCGATGGGTAACTTCTTTTCTTTCCATTTTGGAGAAGGCAATCAGGTCGTCAATCAGTTGCGCCATCATTTTTGCGTTGGAAGAGATGGTATCCAGGTAGCGGTTGGCTTCCTTGTTTCCCGGTTCATATTCTTCTCTCAACATGGTTGAATAACCGCTTATTATCCGTAAAGGCGCCCTTAAATCGTGTGAAACGGAATAGGAAAAGGCTTCCAGTTCCTTGTTGGCATTTTCAAGCTGTGCTGTCCGGAGCCGGACTTTTTGTTCCAGTTCATTCTTTGAGTCCTTTATCTGGACTGCCATCGCGTTGAATGCCCGGGCGAGTTTGCCCAGTTCATCTCTCCGATCGATCTGAACAAGCGGTGAGTAATCGCCGCCGGCAATGGCCGTAGTGGCGGCTGTCAGTTTGTTGAGGGGGCGGGTGATGTTGCGGCTCATGAGCCATGCAACAAAAATTCCCGCGGTGATTAATACCGTTCCCACAATAATGATCCACCAGAGGAATTGATTGGCGGTTTCCAAAATCGACTGACGGGGAAATTCAATCAGGACTATCCAATGGGTATTGGCTATCGGATGTGCTGCGGCAATAGATGGTTTGCCATCCCGGGAATATTCGATTGGATCAAGTATGTGCCCGTTATTAATGGGCGGACTGGAAACAGGTTTGATCATATCTGTCCAGAGCGACCCATCATCATTACCAACATACAGCGTTGCTTTGGTGCCGATTAGCTGTGACAATTGCGCGGTTGCCTGCGGGGTAGCATGCAGCAAACGCCAGCGCACGATGTATCCAAGCGGTTTTTTTTCATCCATGACAGCCGCAACAACGGGGTAATACATGGAATCGCCTGCCTTGTATATTTTCCCTATTGAAGTAAATTCCGGGCCGACGGTGGCGGCTTGTAATACCGGCCTGAGATTGGCCTTTATGGTGAGCCCGGTATCGCCGGAGCGGAAAATGGGTGCGCGATCAGCGTTCAGTAATTCCACCAGCCTGAATATCGTGTCCTGCCGGAGTTTATTCATTGCTGTTGTCGCCTCATCCCATGATTGTTTTCCATCGGAACGTAGAAAATCCAGGATGCTTTCCTGTGTTGCCGCCGTGTGTGTTGCCGTTGTAATAACATGCGCGGACTGCTGGAACAACGAGCTCAACTGGCCGGTCAGGCTCATTAGCCGCTCACGGCCCGCTTTGAGGGAAGCGTCTTTCACACCGATATAGGCCGTCCAGCTAAAGATTACCATGACGCTGAGCAGCAGCAGGCAGATTAGAAGGGGAAGCCGTTGTTGGATGGACAGGCCGGAGACTGAAAAGCGGGTCGCCCACGTTCTTTTTCGTTTTGCGGTTTTCATGATTCAGAAGTTTAAAATGAGGTATCACCTGCCCTTGCGGGCAAATAATCAACAGAAGAGAGGATCATGCGTTGAATGCCGTATTCAACAGGAACAGGTCGTTATAGGGTGACGTATTTAAGAGGGATCGACAGGGTATATTATTAGCACTACAGGTAGAGGGAAAAAGAAAACAGGTCTTAAAGGTCAGAAAAAAAAGTCATAAATAGTAACCGTACTATTACGATGAAGAACGGTATAAATACGGTCACCCCGCCCATCCTTCCCGGTCGAGACTTCTGTACTGTATCGCTTCCGCCAAATGTTCCGGCCGTATGTTGGCGCTGCCGTCGAGATCGGCAATGGTGCGACTTACTTTCAATATGCGATCGTATGCCCGTGCAGAAAGATTGAGTTTGTTCATGGCGGCTTTCAATAAATTCTCACCGATTTTATCGATGGCACAAACGTCGGGAAGCATTTTCGCAGTGATCTGTGCGTTGGCATAAACACCCGGATGATCCTTGTAACGCTCCGCCTGTATTTCCCGGGCTTTGATAACGCGTTCGCGGATGGTGGCGGAAGACTCTGCTTTTTTAACGGAGCTTAGTTCATTGAAGTCGGCGGGTGTTACTTCCACGTGGAGGTCGATACGATCCAGCAGCGGCCCCGATACTTTGTTCAGGTATTTCTGTACCGCACCCGGCGGACAGGAACAGGCTTTGGTAGGATGGTTATAAAAACCGCAGGGGCAGGGATTCATGGAAGCCACCAGCATAAAACTACTTGGGAACTCCAATACCACTTTTGCCCTCGAGATGGTTACCCTGCGTTCTTCCATGGGCTGGCGCATTACTTCCAGCACCGAGCGTTTGAACTCCGGCAGTTCGTCGAGGAACAACACGCCGTTATGCGCCAGTGATATTTCACCCGGTTGCGGCACTCCACCGCCGCCTACGAGGGCCACGTCACTAATGGTATGATGCGGTGCGCGGAACGGGCGTTTGGAAACCAGGGTAGCGTTGCCCGGTAGTTTGCCTGCGACACTGTGAATGCGGGTAGTCTCCAGCGCCTCGTGCAGGGTAAGCGGAGGCAGGATAGTGGGGAGTCGTTTAGCCAGCATGGTCTTGCCCGCACCCGGAGGGCCGATAAGGATAGCATTGTGACCACCGGCAGCGGCTATCTCCAGTGCGCGTTTGATATTTTCCTGTCCCTTTACCTCGGTAAAATCGGATTCAAATTCATATTGCGTATGAAAAAATTCATCACGGGTATCGACGGTGACAGGTTGTAAAGAAGTGGGATCGATAAAGAAATTAATCACTTCGCTGATATGCCGTACGCCATACACCTTCAGGTTATTGACAATCGCGGCTTCGCGGGCATTTTGCAGGGGAACGATCAATCCCTTGAAGCCTTCCCGCCGCGCGGTAATGGCAATCGGCAGAACGCCCTTCACGGGTTGAATGGCGCCGTCGAGGTTGAGCTCGCCCATGATCACATACTGTTCGAGAGCTTCGGTATTTTTCAATTGCTCGCTGGCGGCGAGTGTGCCGATGGCAATGGCGAGATCAAAGGCAGAGCCGGTTTTGCGAATATCTGCCGGGGCCAGGTTGACGACCAGCTTGGTGCGCGGCATGTAATAGCCGTTTGTTTTAAGGGCGCTTTCCACGCGCTGAAGGCTTTCCTTTACGGCACTGTCGGGCAATCCCACGATGTAATAACCGCTTCCCGCCATCACATTTACCTCCAGGGTAATAGTAATGGCTTCCACTCCATATACGGCGCTTCCAAAGGTCTTGATTAACATGCAATGAAATTATCCCAAAAAATTTGATTCGGGCACGGCCGAAGCTGTCCCATCCCTA
>DASYCT010000116.1:0-14528 GCA_036500065.1 Chitinophagaceae bacterium
TCCTCATCCAGTTCCACGGCCTGCCAGTCTTTACCCGATACCAGCTTTGTTATAATATCCCCGGTCAGCAGCCGCAACCGGTTTTCCATACTTATTTCCTGTGGCACCACGGGATTGTTCAGCTTATCGATACTGTCTGCCCCGCGGTCCTTGCCAACGTAATCATCAGAAGGGCAGTCTGCCGGCAGGTAAACGCATTGGGCGGGCATTACCCTTGCTGCCAGCAGCAGGCATATCATTACCAGGAATTTTTTCATTGTGGTGTTTTGCACGTGCAGCGTTACATTTTTACAAATTCCACCCTGCGGTTATTGGCCTTGCCCTCCGGGGAAGTGTTATCGCTGATGGGTTTGGTATCACCGAATCCTTTCGAAGTAAGCCGGGAAGCATCTACCCCCATGCTGATCAATTGGGTTTTTACCGCATCGGCACGTTGTTGCGATAGCGTTAGATTGTGGGCCGCAGCACCGCTATTGTCGGTGTGGCCATCCACCTCGAATTTAATATCCGGGTTGTCTTTCAGTACCTGTATGATCATATTGAGCGTGCCCATGCTCTCTGGCTTTATAGTCGCCTTGTCGATATCGAAGTTGATGCCATGCGTGATGATTTTCGCATCGGTAAATTTCTTTCCAATCATGTTCATGGCGCCGCCCGATGCGATGCGTATATTCTTTATCACGATGGGTTTGGTATCCTCGCCGATGCCGGCAAACTGTATGTTGGAATAGGTGAATTTCATTTCGGGCACTACCAGCACGCGGTATTGATCCACGTATACCTTTAACTGGTGGTTCTTGTAAGCAATAGCCACGTGGTGCCATTTATTGTCGTAATTATCTGCCGCGGCAGCTGCGGGCAGCGACTTGGAAAAGTCTTCTGCATCGGGCTCGCTGAAGCTTACATCGGAATGGTTTACCAGCACGCTGGCCTCGCGGTCGGCGCCCGACTCCTTGTCGGTCGATCGCAGCATGACAATGCAACCATAGGAGTCGGTGATAAAATAAGTATCGTATTCTATCGTAAAAGGGTCGGTTAGATAACTGTCGGTTTTCATCCGCGGGCTCACGCGTACATAATTGCCATCGGTAAGCGAAAGAGCCTGGTAGCCCGCTGTTTTATTCACCACCGCCTGCCCCGCTTTGAGCTGCCAGTGGGCCGGGAACTCGCCATCCTGGTCATCGATAAAGTTATCTTCAAAAAGAATTTTATCTCCCGGCACAAAATCATAGTTCTGGTAGCTGTTAATCGTTTGTACGGCACCGTCTGCTGCCTGCTGACCGGCAGAGGCCGCAGTAGTGGCCGCTTTCTGTGACCCGGCGGCAGGTTTTTGCTGGCTGCTGTCGGTCTTTGTTTTACTTTTTTTCTTAAACAGCCCCTTTATACTGTTCTCGGTCTTGTCAAGGCCATTATTAACGCCGTTGGAAATATTATTGTTCACATGGTCCGTAGCGCCCTGCTGGGCCGTTTGTTTGGGGTCGACCACCTGCGCTTGCAGCGCCTGCAAACAACTACAGGTGACGACCAGGATAAGAATACGTTTCATGCCGGTATATTTAGGTTGTTGGTATATAGCAAAGGAAACGCATCGGCGGGCGCCGGACAATCGGATGAACATCTGATTTTGGGAACAGGATTACTTCTGCCGGAGTATCTTGGCAACTGCTTCTGCTTTGGAATTGACATGCAGTTTGTGATAGATATTGCAGATATGCGTGCGGATGGTGCTGATACTGATACAATGCTTGTCCGCAATCTTTTTATAACTCAATCCATCGACAAGGGAATAAAGAATTTCGTTTTCCCGCGCGGTCAGTTGAAAGGTCTCTTTTTGTGTCACAGGGCGCGACTGAAAAGACTGTACCACCTTCCTGGCGATACTGGCGCTCATGGGCGCACCGCCGTGGTACAGCTCGCTGACCGACTCCAGTATTTCTTCGGGTGGTGTTTTTTTCAGCAGGTAGCCCGAAGCCCCCGCGCGTATGGCATCGAATATTTTTTCATCGTCCTCGAACACCGTAAACATCATCACCAGTATGGACGGAAAATTATCTTTTACCGTCCGCACACCCTCGATTCCCGATATATTGGGCAACCCGATATCCATTAATACCACGTCAGGACGCGCCTTGCCCATTTCACTCACCACGTTCATCAGGTTGTTCAGCGAAGCCACACACTTCATATTGCCCGACCGTTCAAACAGGTTTTCCAGGCTGTACCTGAGCGTATTGTTGTCCTCCACGATGGCTATTTTAATCATATCGCTCTTTTTTGCTTCACCCGCCTGAATACGAACGTTCAAAGATGCGCTATTATATGCTACGGTGCCATCAGATGTTTATTTGATTTTTACCCGTAGCGAAACAAGCGTACCCTTGCCAGGCGCCGAGTCAATCTTCAGTTCCGCCTTCATCAACGCCGCCCGGTGCCGCATACTAAGTATGCCATTACCGGTTGGCGGCCCGGAAGGGGAAAATCCTATCCCGTTATCCTCTATTGTCACGGCCAGGCAGGAATGATCACGGCCCACCCGAATGCTTACAAAACCGGCCCGGGCGTATTTTACCACGTTATTGATGGCCTCTTTCATAATAAGGTAAATATGCTGCCGGTATTCCATCGGCAGCAGGATATCCTTTACATCATCCTGTATTTCGATGCTGTAATCGATGTTCTTCGCCTCGAACAAGGCCGCCGCAAAACGCTTGATACGCAGCAGCAGGTTGTTCAGATGATCATTTTTAGGATTGATGCTCCACACGATATCATCCATTTTTTCCATCAGCGAAACAGAATTGCTTTTTATCTCCTGCAACATTTCCTTCGACGGCAGGTGGGTGCTTTCACGCACGGCTATATCGCTCAGGATGGAAATGGAACTCAGCGTGGAGCCGATATCATCATGCAGGTCGGTGGAAATCCGGGTGCGAAGACGCTCCAGCTGCAACGCCTGTCGCAACCGGTAGCGGTACCAGGCATAGACCAGCAACATACCCAGTAAAATACAACAACTGACAAACCATCCTGTTTTCCAGAAAGGGGCATGCACCACAAAAGCTACGGCAGCTACCCGGCTGGGCCCGGTGCCATTGGCCGTAGTACCCTTCAGCAACAGCTTATAGCTGCCCGGCGACAGGTTGGCGTATTGTATCTCTCCCTTGTTACCCACGTATCGCCAATCCGCATCGATGCCTTCCAGCCGGCAATAAAACTGGTTGTGAAAGGGATTGGTATAATCGGCGATGGTCCAGTGAAACACGAGATTGTTGGAAAGATGGTCCAATTGAAGCGGGAGACTGTCATCATGCAGGATCTTTTTGCCATCTACTTCTATGCCGGTCACAAGAACAGGGGAAACCTGCCGGCCGGTGTTCAGCAGTTCAGCAGGGTTGAATTCAGTAACGTATTCCGGCGTGGCAAAAAGCACCAGGCCGTTATCCCGGCAATACAAATTGCCTTTCATATCGTTGGACACCAGCCCGTCGGCCGTGGTAAAACGCTGGAAGGCGCCGCTCACTTCATCAAACGCCAGCAAGCCATTGGTGGTAGTCAGCCACCAGCGGTTTTCATTGTCGGGAACGGCATCGAGAATATCCTTATCCATCTGCGGCGGCAGCGTATATACTACCGGTTTATTGATACCGGGTTTCCATTTCACCAGCTTACGGTTGATAACAGTATAACAATACCCGTTGCGATAGAATATCCTCGAAGCGCCCTGCCCTACACCAAACTGCGGTTCAAAAGGTTTTGAAAACCGGCCGGTTTTCTTTTCATATAATATTATTCCCTCGTCAAGGTCCGCCATCCATGTATTGCCGCTGCTGTCGGTCACGGCATCCGCCACCAGCAGCTTTTTCATTTTCCCCCCAACAGTAACAAATCCTTCACAACGCATCACACATTTGCCCGTGAGCGTATCCATACTCCATATTCCTTCCCTCCACGGGAATACCCATAACCGGCTACCGGTATCGGGCAATACGCAGGTAACAAAATCTCTCGGCAGGCTGGCACTGTCGCCGGGCTGGTGTCTCCACCACTTGTGCTGAAGCGTAGCGGGGTCAAAGCGCAGCAAACCGGCGGATGTACCAACCCATACTTTATCCTTATTGTCCTTCCTGAAACACAATACCGATACCACGCCCTGTGCCGGGGCCAATGGATGCAGCAAACTACTGTAATTCTTTTTCAGATTCCACTGGCCATCGTATGCCTTTAAGAAATCGCCGTCCTGGGCGCCTTCCAGCAGTAAACCCTTCCATTCGACAAAGTTGACGCCCTGCGAAGTAATCGTCTTATTAAAAAAGCGGTGGTGAAAAAACTGGCGTTGGGGGTTATAAACAAAAAGACCCTTACCCGATCCCATCCATATCCAGTTGTCCTTGCTGCGGTAAGCAGGCGCCACATCGGGGTATTCCGCCTGTTGCAACGGGCGCGGGTATTGGAAAAAACGACCGGCGGCAGGATCAAATGCACGCAGTTGCCCATTCAGCCATAATATATAATGCCCGTCCGGCCGGAGCACTTCCACCATCGACGAGATAACGTTGTTCTCCCCGGGGGAATAAGTAGTCCATTTCCCTGTATGCCTGTCCAGTGACTTTAACCCGCTGTTCCATCCACCCACCCATATCGCACCTGCATGATCTTCCAGCGCGCATAAAAACAAACCATCTTCTGAAGGGTTATTGCCGGCAGCAATTTCTTTTTTGAATTGATGGGTTTGCGGGCTGAATGACCATACGCCGTCATACGTACAAAGCCACAACTGCCGGTGGCTGTCGGCCATGATATAATTCAGCCGGTTGCTGTGCGCAATATCCGGGGAAGCGGTATTATAAAATGAGGTGAACACAGCGTTGGCGGGGTCAAACAAAAACAGTCCACCGAACGTACCGCACCAGATACGCTGTTGCGCGTCAATGACAAGTGATTTTATAATACCGGAGGTTCCATCGGCATTCGCCGGTGGTTTATAAAGTATAAATTCCTGTTTTCCCGGGTTGTATTTCACCAGCCCGGTGGCAGTTCCCGCCCATATAGTACCGGCGGCATCTTCCCCGAGGCAAAAAATAGTATTGTTGCCAATAGACCGGGTATCGTTCCCCGCATGCCTGTAAATGGTAATGGAAGATCCATCCATTTTATTCAGCCCGTCGGCTGTGCCAATCCACACAAATCCATTGTGATCCTTTAGTACGCACTGCACATGATTATCGCTAAGGCCGTTCTCATCTGTGATATGATATAGCACCGGCGGACCGGCGGGGCTGGTTTGTGCCCTACCGCAAACGATCCACAATAAAAATGTAACAAGGTATATTCCTAAGCGCATGAGGGCAGAAAATTACAACTTCTGCGTAATATGTCACCCCTTCGGGGTTAGGAGAGAAGGAGATATTTATGTTTCTATAATAATGACAGCCCTTCGGGCTTGAAGAACCCCGAAGGGGTGGTATTATTATAGAAACGCAATGCGATTAGATGAAATATAACCCCGAAGGGGTGGCCTGTCAACCCCCGGTCCGCGGCCTCCACGGCGTTTCTTCCGCCTTCAATTGATGGGCCGTGTACCTGCTCAGGACAAACAGGTAATCACTCAACCGGTTGATATATTTTAATACTATGGGATCTATTTCCAGGCTGTCCAGTTCCAGCCGCACGCAACAACGTTCCGCCCGGCGGCATACACAACGGGCGATATGCAGGTGCGATAACGTGGGATGGCCCCCGGGCAGAACAAAATGTTTCATCGCGGGAAGAACCCCATCCATCCTGTCCATTTCTTTTTCCAGCAGTTCCACATCCGTTTCCTTTAAATCGGGTATGCGCATCTTCGGTTCTTTGACCGGGTCGCAGGCCAGCGAGGAACCGATCGTAAACAGGCGGTCCTGTATTTCCCGGAGCAATTGCCTTCCGGGTTCATCTTCCAGCAAATCCCTGCACAGCCCGATATAGGAATTGAGTTCATCCACCGTTCCGTATGCCTCTATCCGCAGGTGCGATTTAGGCACTTTGGTACCCCCGATAAGCGAGGTATTACCCTTGTCGCCTGTCTTCGTATATATCTTGAGGGCCATAAAAGATAGTTTTTGTTGTTCTTAACGCACCATCGCCACGCTTTCCTGTCTTTTATCCGTTTCAATAACCCCGTCCCGCAGTCTCACCACGCGCCTGGCGTAATTGGCAATATCTTCTTCATGCGTCACCAGCACCACGGTGTTTCCCCCCGCCTGTATGGCGTTGAAGATGTCCATGATTTCGATGGATGTTTTCGTATCCAGGTTGCCGGTAGGTTCATCGGCCAGTATGATGGAAGGATTGTTCACCAACGCCCGCGCAATGGCTACGCGCTGGCACTGTCCGCCGCTCAGCTCATTGGGTTTGTGATGGCTGCGATCCGTCAGGCTCACTTTTTCCAGCACGTCCATCGCCATTTCGGTACGCTGTTTCCTCCCGATACCGGCATATACGAGGGGAAGCGCCACGTTTTCCGCCGCAGTCAGGCGGGGCAGCAGGTTAAACTGCTGGAAAACGAACCCGATCTCCTTATTGCGCACATCCGCCAGGCTGTCGTCCGTCATTTTGCTGACGTCCTGCCCGTTCAGGATATAACGTCCTGCCGTAGGCGAGTCAAGACAACCGAGAATATTCATCAGCGTGCTCTTCCCGGAACCCGAAGGTCCCATCAGGGCCACGTATTCATTTTTGAATATTTCGAGGGAAATGCCTTTCAGCACAGGTATGGCCTGTTTTCCCATGTAATAGGCTTTCTGAATATGCTCCAGGAGTATGATGGCGCTGCTTGCACTTCCTTTCTCAACCTTCATCTCTTTTCCGTTCTTCGTTTCTTGCTCGTACTTCATTTCTTGATGACTTTCGGTACTTTAAAATAATCCTTGTCGGCCGAAGGGGCATTGGCCAGGGCCTCCGCCTTGCTCATGGAACCTTTTACCTCGTCTTCCCGGTACACGTTGAGGGCTTCCGACATGTGCAGCAGGGGTTCCGTATGGGCCGTATCTACTTCCCTTAGCTTCTCCACAAACGCGATCATGCGCTGCAAATCACCCCTGATCTCTGCCTTTTCCTGGTCGCTGAATTTCAGCCGCGCCAGGTTCGCCAGGTTGTCTATCAATGCGTCGTTTACTTCCATGCAAACAAAAATAAAGAATTGCGCGATTGGCAGGGCCTTTTATGATGAAAGGCATACCCCCGGCCCCCTAAAGGGGGGGAGCCAGCCCCCCAGGCCCGCCCGCAGCAGGAGCAGGGCTTCCCGACCGCATTTCAATGATTCGGCCACACCCGCGCCACTACCCAATCCTCTGTAACTCCTGCTCTTGTGCGGTAATCGATAAACGGTCCCGTAAGCTGGCTGATATGAAAATGAGGAAAATGCCGTAAAATCTCCACCCCCAAACCTTCCGCGGCCAGCGAATCCAGCCGCTCCCGCCGGGTAAAGACAAGCACCTGCCCACCCGCACCCCTGACATCGGCAGGACCCCAGTAATGCACCGGGGCCTTCAAATAAAACGCAAAAGAATAGGAATTGTCTTCCAGCAGGCCCACCGGCCGGCCCGGCGGCAACCCGTTGATATAAAATGCCGCTTCGCTTCCCGACTGGTAGTGCAGCAACTCCGGGTAAAAAAAGAAATTCATAAATCCATACAGCAATACCGCCACCGCAAAGCTGCACCCGAAAACACCTGTCAGCCCGGTCGTTATGGCCCGGGCACCGTTCACCATCCTTCGTTTTCTCACGAACCACCACAAGGCGCCCGACAGCACCGCTCCCGCAAACACAAACAGCATAAAAAGATGCGGCGGCCTGAAAAATAACGCCACTACCAGCACCAGTATAAACAACAAAACAACGACCGGGTACTGCACACCGCGTATAGCCCGCAACGTGGCCGGCTTCCGGACCGATCCTATATATTGCGCCAGTAAAATAGAAAAAAACGGGAACAGGATATTCATATAATGCGGCAACTGGAACCGCGACAGCGAGAATACCAGGAACGTAATGATGACACTCCCGATGAAGATATATTCAGGTTGAGTTGTGAGTTGTGAGCTGTGAACTGTGAGTCGTTTGCCACGCCCACCCGCGGCTCGCAGCTCACGGCTCATAGCTTGTATTTTCCTTCCCATCGCTGCATACAACAACAGCGACCACGGAAGAAATGCCCACAACAACGTATGAAAATAAAAGAACGGATCGCCCTTGCCGCGTATCGGCCCGGTATTGAAGAAACGCCCGAACTGGCTATCCCAAAAGAAAAAGCGAAGACCCGATACACCGGTATGACCAAATACTACCTTCTGCGGCGCAGCATCAAACTGGACATAAAGACAATACAATTCAGGCAAAATAAAAAAAGCGACCAGCACCAATGCCAGCCACCAGCGCGGATGCAGCAACTGCTTCCAGTCTTTTTTGATAAGCCAGTCGATGACAAACCCGGCCCCGATGGTGATCAGCACAAACGGACCCTTTGTCATCACCGCGCAGGCCGCCAGCAGGGAACCCGCCACCAGTTGCCAGCTCATCGTCTTTTGCAAGGCCCTGCTGTAATAATAAACACTGCCCGCAATCAACCCGACCAGGTAAGGTTCGGCCCGTACATCGTTGTTGGAAATGACCAGGTGCGCCGCCGTGAGATAGATCAGCACCGATAATTGTGCTATCGTTTTACCATAAAATGAAAACGCCAGCCGCCAGGTGTACCAGCCACCCATAGCCCAGAAAAGGAGCGCCGGGAATTTATACGCAAAACTGTTGATACCAAAGACCCGGTAACTAAGCGCCGCTATCCAGAAGGGAAAATGAGGTTTGTCCAGCCAGTCCTTACCGGCTACTTTCAGGTTGATAAAATCACCCGATTGCGCCATCGTTTTGGCAATGGTCGCGTAGAGCGCGCCGTCAGGCTCAAGAATAGTAAGCAAAAGACCGGCGGCATTGATGATAATGCCCGCCGCCAGCAACGGGTAAAACCAGCGTTGCAACCAGGCGGACCAATAATTATCCTCGTTTTGTAATACAGTCATAAGGGCTCCCCTCAGGCTTCCGATTTCAGGTTTCCTACCTCGTACTTCGCACCTGCTTTGCGGGGATTCCACAAATATTCAAAAATATTCGCCACAATAAGACCGACCATGGAACCAAAAAGCGCACCGCCCGCAATATCAAGCGGGTAATGCTTGCCCACATACACCTGTGCGTAGCAGATAACGGCGGCCCATATAAACAGCCAGCCCCATTTCTTACCCGTCATGATCCACAAAGCCCAGAACCAGAAGGTGGCAAGACCGAAATGATTGGCGGCATGATTGGAAGGAAAAGAATACAAACCTCCGCAGTCCAGTATATTTCGTAAAAAAGGTTGCAGTTCCGCATCGTGGCAGGGACGCGGGCGCGCAAACAAGGGTTTCAGTACCGATGCGCTCACATAGTCGGTGATGCCGACGGTCACGATACTAAGCGCAATAAACTTCCAGGCTTTAATACCCGCTTTGCGGATCACATAATACAACAGGAAAGCATAGAGGGGAATCCAGGTAACCGGGTTGCGGAACAATAGCATGATGTTATCCAGCACCCTATGATCGGAATCGTTGTGGATGGCCACAAAAAATATCTTATCTATTTTGTCCAGCAGTTTGAGGAAAGACATTCCCACAGGTTTAAGAAGTGAAAGTAACCCCGCGGGTTTAAAGGAGAGTTAAGAGAAGATTATAAAAGCATTAAGATTCATCAATAGCATAACGGTAAGTTAATTTTTGCTTAACCATTTGCTTATATAGCAATAATACCTTTGAAAAACCTATTGTAATGAAACGTCTTTGTTTGCTTCTTTTAATCTGTACGCCTTGTTTCCTGGTGGCCCAGCCTCCGCTGAAGACGAGAAACGTGTTCATCATCACCACCGATGGTTTCCGCTGGCAGGAAGTTTTTACAGGCGCCGATTCACTGCTGATCAACGACAACGATTACGTACAGGATACTTCCCTTGCAAAAGAACTGTACTGGGACAACTCTCCCAGAGAGCGTCGCAAAAAGCTCATGCCCTTTTTCTGGAATGTGATTGCCGCCAAAGGCCAGTTGTACGGCAATCGCCTGTTTGACAATAAAGTCAACGTAAAAAACCTTTACCAGATCTCCTACCCCGGCTACAACGAAATACTGACCGGCTATGCCGACCCCCTGCTTATTCCCAATCTCCGCGTATACAATAAAAACACGAATGTCCTTGAATACCTCAATTCACTGGACCAATACCACGGCAAAGTCGCCGCCTTCAGTTCGTGGAATGTTTTTCCCTATATATTGAACGACCAGCGAAGCGGGCTGCCGGTCAACAGCGGGTATGACATGCTGCCCGAAGAAGACGACAGCACCGCCGGTCTTATCAATAAAGTACAGGAAGGCGTGGCAGAAAAAAAGCATACCCGCTATGATATGCTCACCTGGCTTTGCGCCCGTGAATACATTACTCAACAGCACCCCCGGGTAGTATTCCTCGGCCTCGGCGAAACAGACGAATCGGCCCACGGCGGCCGATACGATCTTTACCTGCAACAGGCTGCGATGGCGGATAAAATGATTGCCGATCTCTGGTACTATGTACAAACCGATCCCTTTTATAAAAACAATACCACCTTTATTATCACGACCGATCATGGAAGAGGCCGGACAACGGCTTCCTGGCATACGCACAGCCTGTTTACTCCCGGCTCCGGCGAAACCTGGCTGGCCATGCTCGGCCCCGAAACACTCCCGCTCGGCGAAATGAAAGACGGGCAGCAAACCTGGTCAAGACAGTTTGCTGCCACGATCGCTTTACTCCTGGGTGAAAAATTCAATACGCCTCATCGTATCGGGCAACCGATACAATTGCCCGTCCCCGAAAGCAATAAGATGGCCGTCAATAAAGCAGCCCGCTAGTCAGGCACAAAAAAAGCCATCCCGCTTTTAGCGGGACAGCTTAAGAATGCAACAGGTAAGTATAGTGCCTTATTGAGCCGTCAGCACCTCTTTTTCAGTACTTGCTTTCGGAATTCGTTTGGAAGACCTCGCAGCTTTTGCAATATCTACTGCAAACAGCTTGCTTGCTTTTTTCAGTTTGTTCCTGAATTTCTTTTCGCTCACTGTATCCTTAAACTCCGCCAGCGCACCGGCAAGTTTTTCATACACCACTTTACGGGCTTCCTTTTTTGTTACCTTATTTTCAAGTTGTTTTTTTCCTGAACCAGCCATAGAATAAATACTTTATGTGAATAAATAGTTGGTAACCTAAAAATAATCTAAACTTAACATAAACAATGTTAAGTTTTCGCCCAGGTTCACTTAACAATTATCCACAGTGGCCCGGGGAATTTGAAAAAGGTATGGTTATTGGATCAAAAAGGACGGCAGGCGGTGGATAAAGAAATCCGGGGCGATTGCCTTTTTGCCAGCAATTATTACAATACTTTTAGGGCACCTTCTATTCAAAGCAAAATCATTCATTATGAAACTCATCAGGACCGCCTCCGGCTCGTTGCACGAATTTCATCTTGTTGATAACCAAAATATTAAAGAGGTTTTACGCTACAACCCCCTGCAGCAGTCCGCCCGCATTTCCTACGACGGCTACCAGCGGCTTTTCTTTGTGGGACAGGGCAGTTTCTGGAACAATCATATCAGCCTGAAGAACGAATACGGCATTACCGTGGGCACCCTGTTTTTTGAAAAAGGACAGAGCAACCACGAGTGCCTGCTGGAAATAGAAGGAGGCAAATACCAGTGCATATACCATAGCAGGCCTGAACCCCAACTGGTCATTTACGGGCCCAATGCACTGAAACCGCTCCTTGAATGCGAGGTAAAAAGCATCGACTGGATTGTGAATGAATCCTTTATCCGGCAGTCGGCCCCCCGCCGCGAATACGCCTCCCTGCTCCTTGGCCTGTGCTGGTACCTCCACCTTTCGGCACTGCCGGTAGCAGACCAGGTTTCGGCATTCAACCTTTTAACGGCTTAAACAGTCCTTTTCTTTACAGCATCCTTATAGCGCCCTTATAGGACCCTTATAGCACCCTTATAGGGCCATTACTCCTACTATACAGGCAGGTAACAAGCAGGATACACAGGGCTATCTTCCTGGTAGCGCCGGATTTTGTTAATATAAAAATTCCTACTTTACGCGCCGATCGATTTATGCCAATTGAAAACAAATACGAGGAAACAACCCTGCTGGTCCTGCTGGCAGACGACAGCGAATACGCCTTCCAGCTCCTGTTCGATCGTTACCGCAACCGTATTTACAAAGTGGCTGTTTTGTACGTGAAATCACCCGTCCTGGCGGAGGAGATCGTGCAGGACGTATTCCTGAAAGTCTGGTTCCAGCGAAAAGAAATCAAAGCCCTCCGCTCCTTCGAAGCATGGCTTTTCACCGTCAGCAAAAACTATATCATCAATTATCTTAAAAAGCTGGCCAATGAATGGAAGGCCCGCGAAACCTGGGTCAGGCAAACCTCCGCCTCCGAGGACTCAGCCGATTTTAAAATAAGAAGCGACCAGTTTCAGCAATTGCTCCAACAGGCCATCGGGCAACTGCCTCTCCAGCAGCAACGCATTTACAAATTAGCCAAAGAACAATACCTCTCCTACGAAGCCATCGCACAGCAACTCAATATTTCACCTCTCACCGTCAAAACCCACATGTCCCGCGCCCTCGACAGCATCCGCTCTTACCTCAAACAGCACGGCGAGCTGTTCCTGCTCTTATTGCTGCTTGCACGATAAATTTCTACCCACCAGACGTCCCTACGGGACGATGGATGGATTATTCGTTTTTTCTACCTACCAGACGTCCCGATGGGACGATGGATGGATTATTCGTTTTCTCTACCTACCAGACGTCCCGATGGGACGATGGATGGATTATTCGTTCTCTCTACCTACCAGACGTCCCGATGGGACGATGGGTGGATTATTCGTTTTCTCTACCTACCAGACGTCCCGATGGGACGAGCAACGACCTATAGCTAGCTCCTCAACTACCGATTTTATTTTCCGGTCTTGTACTCCGGGCGCTTCTCCCGGATGTCTATTGTATGGAAGCAAACGATCGCGCCATGCCTGACAAAGAACGGTTTTTAGAGCTTATCGATAAATACACCCTCGGCAATATTTCGCCCGAAGAACACAGCGAGCTGTTTTCCTTCCTGCTTTCCGAGAAATACAACGAAACACTGTCCGGCCATGTATCGCAGCAATTGAGCAATGAAGAGGTGCCCGGGGCCGACCTCGCCCCTCATCGTGCACAGGAAATCATGCACCGCGTGCTTTCCTCTGAAAAACAAACCCACCGCATGCTGCCCGCCGCTTCTTCCCACAAAGCCATTACCGGCTGGGCTGTGGCGGCATCCATACTGGTATGCATAGCTGTTGCTTCCTGGTTATGGCTTTCGCCCCACCGGCAAAAAAACAATGCGCCTGCCGTGCTTGCGGCATTGCCTGAAAAACAATACCAAAAAACAAATACCGCCAATCACCCCCTCGCCTTCCGCATGGAAGACCAGACCATCATCACCCTGCAACCCGGCGCCAGTATCAGCTACCCCGCCCATTTCCAGCCGGCCAAAAGAGAAGTATATCTTACCGGCGAAGCATTTTTCGACGTGAGCAGGAACCCGCAGCGCCCGTTTTATGTTTATTATAAAAATCTCGTCACCCATGTACTCGGCACCAGCTTCAACGTGCGCATCAACGAACAGAAAAAACAAATGGAAGTAGATGTCCGCACCGGCCGCGTGGAAGTATATGAAAAAACAACCGATACCATCAAAAACGACGGGGCCAGGACCGGCAACGGGGTCATCCTCACCCCCAACCAGAAAGTGATCTACACCTTTGAAAACCGCCGTTTTGAATCCTCCATCGTGGATATACCGCTGCCTATCCTGCACGGCGCAGGCAGCGACCCCGCAGCCATCGCCGCACAAAATTATGTGTACGACGGAGCCCCTCTTTCGGGCATCCTCCGGTCGCTGCAAAAAACTTACGGTATCGACATAGTGGTTGAAAACGACAACATCAACAATTGTCTTTTCACCGGCGATATCTCCAACCAGAACTTATATGAAAAACTGGATATTCTCTGTCAGTCCTTAAACGATTCCTATGAAATAAAAGGTACCAGGATTGTCATCCGGGGGAAAGGATGCAATTGATTCTAACGGCCATTTTATTTGTTAACCAAAAACTGCTATATGAACACACTCGCCTTCAAAACGTAACCACGTTCTGTTTCAACCTGTCATAAAACGAATAAGCCGATAATGGGGGCATTACCGGCTTAGTAACCTTATGCAGGCTACATTTTGCCCGAAGTATTCATTAACGAACAAAACTTTTTAAAGGTATGAAAAAAAAGCAATTGATTGCTTCAATACTGCTTGCAATGAAAATAACGTTTGTCCAGATTACACTAGCGGTTGTTTTTACCTGTTCCGTCTACGCCCACAAGGCGATTGGC
>DASYCT010000117.1:0-7823 GCA_036500065.1 Chitinophagaceae bacterium
ATTCGTGCAATTAACCGCTTAATTTCGATAGGAATTGTGATAACAGGAGTCAAACAAGGGTCAAGGATGACCCGATTTGGATCGTAAAACTATAAAAAAATCGATAGGGTGCAAACAATTCAGCCATATAAATTTAAAAACTACCGGTTTGTGGTAGAATATGAAACCAAATACAAGCTTGTTTTCCCGGTGACAATCAGCCCGGTACGGCGGTCGGCCGCCTGTCAAAAACAAGCCTCGCTGCCATTTGTGAACGGATTGTTAAGTATCTTGCCGCATGTCGCGTAAGTTCCTTTTCCTGGTAAATCCTGTTTCAGGCACCAGGTCAAAACAATCCCTGCCGGACCTCATCGCCGCCGCCGCCCAAAAGCATGCCGCCCGGTTCGAGATTTTTAATACCGTCGCCAGCGGCGATTACGGCTTTATAAAGCAAAAGATTAAGGAACAGGGATTTACGGAGGTAATCCTCTGCGGGGGCGATGGGACCGTCAACACCGTCGTACAGCAATTGCTGGATACCCCCGTCAATTTTGGCATCGTACCCCTCGGCTCGGGTAACGGCCTGGCGCTCAGCGCCCGCATTCCCAAACAGACCATAAAAGCGCTGGATGTTGCCTTTACCGGCAAAGCCAGCCCGGTAGACGCCTTTACCATCAACGGCTCCTTTGCCTGCATGCTCTGCGGGCTGGGTTTTGACGCGCAGGTGGCCCACAATTTTGCCCGGCAGAAGAAAAGGGGATTGCTTACCTATACCCGCCAGTCCATCAAACATTTCTTCAATGCCAACCCCTATTCGTTTGAAATACAATTAGATAACACGAGCTTTCACACCCAGGCCTGGTTTATCAGCATTGCCAACAGCAACCAGTTCGGCAACCAGGTCACCATAGCCCCCCTCGCCAGCCTGAACGATGGGCTCCTTGACATTGTAATTGTGCGCAAAATGAGCAGGGCCAGCCTGCCCATCGCCCTGCTAATGCAGGTGGCGGGCAATAACAAACTGTCCCGGCCCGACGCCCTGAAAAAATCGGGCATCATCTATTTACAGGCCGACGCCCTGCGGATAAAGAACACGGATTCCGCGCCCCTGCACATCGACGGTGAACCGAAACTTACCTCGGGAGAGTTTGTGATAAAAGTATTGCCGGGCTGTTTTAGATTGATTCAGCCGGTATAAAACAGGTTACAGGTTACCTGTTGCAGGTCTTTCCCGCACGACTAATGATTAGCAACTTGCAGCCCGGGGCTTGCAGGCTGTGGCTTCCCTCCTGCAGTCTTCTCAGCCTGTTTCTTCAGCAACATCGAAAAATCCACAAAGGCGCTTGAATTGACGTCATTGCCAAGTGCATCCAGTATATCTACTTTTTCTCCCTGCGTAAGGTGAAAGTTCAGCGCCGCCTTGCTGTTTTCCGTTTTAGCAATGTATTGAAAGGTGATCTTATAAAAATCCTTGCCCATCAGTTGCTGCGACAGGCTGAAAAGATTGTCCTGCCCGTATTCCTGCATCTTGTACCAGTTGTATTGCAGCAATAAAAACGGCTTGGTGATCAGTTCCGATACATTGCCCGCTTCAAACGTATCGTCCCAGGTGCCTGCCTTGCGGTCCCTCACCTGCAGGATCACCACCCCGGAAGTATTCTCTTTTATCCAGTCTTTGAACACATCCACAAAACGCAGCGTTGTCTCCGGGCCGAAGTTATCGCGCAACCCCGCATCCATTACATCGATGACCGGGTTGGTCGGCAGCCATACATTGGGCAGCACATACGGGAACGTGGCGTTCATCCGCAGCGCCGTGAGCATGCGAAGATTCATCGGGTCCTGTTTGGCAAACAGCGCCGCAAAGTCGATGGCGTCGGGATCGGGTGGCGTCACCAGTGAAGTGCTGTCATACAGGGGTCGCATTAAAAAGCTGACCGGTTGCGAGCTGACGACCATCGTTCTGCCATCCTGCGTGATGACGGAATTGAAAAACATCAGGGGCATCTTTGCACTATGCTCGTCGGCTACCAGATCTTTTATTTGTTTGTTCAGCAGACCCCGGGTGTTTTCACTGAGCTTTTGTTCAAACGCATACCCGCGATCCTTGATATAATAGTAATCGCCGATTTTAAACCGTTGGGCCGGCGCCGCCATATCTCTCGCCACCAGCGAGGAGAAAGTGGGATTGAGCAAATCCTTTGAAATATCGTCCACGTATTTGCGGCTGTAGAGGTAAAGGTTTTTCCCCGCATCCCTTTCGCGGGCCAGTTCCCGGTAGTAAGCAGCACCAAGCATGCCGCCCGAGGCGCCCGTGATCAGGAAGGTTTTGTCCATGAGCTTGCCCCCGCACAGGCTGTCAAGCCGCTGTAATACGCCCAGGGTAAACGTAGCGCTGCGGGTGCCGCCGCCGCTCACGTTGACGAGAAACAGCAGGGGCTTGTCTTCTTTTTGTTTCTTCTTCCAGTTTTCCAGGATCTGCAACATGTTCGCCTTGTCCCGCTCCACGCGGGCAGGTGAGCATAAGGACAATAATGTTTCGCGGTTGTAGGCCGGCCGCTCGATATCTTTTGAATAATTCAGTCCGTATGCTTTATTGGTGGGATCAATAACATCGTATTTGTATAAAATATTCAGCACCACAAAAAGCAATACCAGGAAGGGAACGCTCCAGCTTTGCATGAAATAGGAAAAAGCGCCGGCTACGGCCACCAGTATGGCAAAGAACAGCGTGATACTGGCTGCGGCAGGCAACTGGAAAACATGGTGATCCAGCAAAAAGCCGATGGTGATCAAAAACACAAAGGCGATAAAGATGGACAGCATCGCCGCAAAATTGTGGCGGCTGAAAATCGTTTCGATAAACGAGGCGCTGTAGTGCGATACATCCCGCACGGGCTTTGCTGTAAAAGGAGAATTGAGATAAGAGGTCACCTTTATGAGCCGGCTGCCGCCGCTGGTCAGCGATATCTGTGGGCGGAAGGCGGATTTGAATTCGGTCGGCTTGCTGATAACGGCAATCATCCGCCGGGTAATGGTCACATCGGCACGGAAAAAATAAAGAAACGATATCGCCAGTATGAATACAAATCCCAGCAGGAAGCCACCCGTCAGCACGAATATCTGCCAGGTGGAACTAAGCTCCCGGTTCTTGTCAAAATCAATGGCGTTGAAAAAATAAAAGAGCAGGAATGCAAGCGGTATGATGCTGTTGTTGATGCAATACTTCAAAAACGGACGCGTAGTGGTGGCAAGAAATTTGAAATGACGGCCAAACAGCACAAAAGTGGTAATGTTCCAGCTCATGATGAAGATACCGACGGAGACGCCCACAAAGGCCGAGCTAAGGGCATTTACCTTGCCAAGATATTCCGGTGCGAGATAAAGCGAGTCCACCCCGAATGCTTTCATGAATACGCCGCCTACCGCACAGAACAATACCATCCAGAAAACCAGCAATACCTGGAATTTTTTAAAATGAAGCAGTACCAGTTGTACGGCAAAGGAATAAAATATAGCTCTTATGGTTTGCTTCATAGTAAACAGGAATACCTATAGCAATAGTATGACATTTAGCACATTAATAAAAGCTCCCCGGCAGGTTATTTTGCCGGTCTTACCAGGTACAGCATAAATACCATGACCAGCAGGTACAGCATGCCGGTGATTTGATGCAATTGCGCAACCCAGTCAAACAATACCCAGTGATTGGGGATGATATACGGGCTGGTAAGTACGGCGGTAATGCCCAGTCCTACCTGTACCAATACCAGTGTCAGCGGCAGCCATCGTGTTTTTCGGAAAAGAGGGGGGGTAATAATACGGTACGCTTTTATAGCCCACACCATCGTAAACAGGCAGAGCAGGTAGGCCAGCCCGCGGTGGATAAAATGGATCGTGATTTTGTTTTCCAGCAGGTTGATCGGCGATGAGAAGATATGTTCCGGCAGCCAGCTGCCATTGATGGTGGGCCAGCTCGAAGCGGCATTGGCGGCTTTATGACCTGCCATCAATGCACCGTAAACAAGCTGGAAAAACAATACGATCAGTATGGCCCATGTCCAGTTGCGAAGAAAATTATTGCGCACTGTCTGCTGTTGCGGCACCGACAATTGCAGCGCAAACCACCAGGCATAACAAATCAGGCACAGCGCCAGCGTAAAATGCATGGCGAGCTTCAGCGGTTTTACATAAATCATATCATCGCTGAGCCCGCTTTTGACCATCAGCCAGCCCACAGCGCCCTGCAAAGCACCCAACAGGAAAAGGATCAATAGCGGCATTACCATTTCACGCCGCAGGTAACGCTTTATAAGAAAATACACAAAGCCCACCAGCAGCACCACGCTGATAAGCCGCGCCCAGTTGCGGTGCAGCCATTCCCAGAAATAAATGAATTTATAATTGTGCAGGGTGAAGTCCCCGTTGAGCAAAAGATATTGCGGGGTATGCTTGTATTTCTCAAAGGCAATTATCCATTGCTGATCGTTGAGCGGCGGTAAGGCCCCTTCCACCACATTCCATTCCGTAATAGACAAACCCGAACCCGTCAACCGTGTAATGCCACCCAGTATTACCTGTATTACCAGCATCGCTACGCCGAGGTATATCCAGGCAGCTACTGCTTTTTGTCCTTTATTAAATGAAGTTCCCATAGCTGGCGCAAAGTTAATGCAGGCTGTTTTAATAACTCGCCTGGTCCAGTTTCACCTTTCCTTTAAATGTCCAGAAAACAAATGTGGTATAAAGACCTACCAGCGGTGTGCCGATAAGCGCTATCGTCAATAATATGCGCATCGTCTTGCCCGAAGCAGCCGCATTATGTATGGTAATGCTGTTGGCCGGGGCCTGCGGCGAATAAACAAGATAGGGAAACACTTCCGTAGCCACCAGTATCAGCAGCGCCGCTATCGTGATGGAAGAGCTTAAAAAAGCAAACCGGTAATTGCCTTTTTTCAGGTTGCGCGGGATATTGGCGATGGCAAGGGTCATGATAAGCGGCAGTACGAACAACCCGGGGTTCCTGCGTATCGTATCGCTCAGGTAGGGAACATACAGCAAGGTGTACAACGTGGAGATGGCAAAGCTCACCACGAAAAAGATGGTAAAGTTCTTGGCCAGCACGGTGAGTTTGCGGTACAACCTTCTTTCTGTTTTCATGGCCAGGTAGATAGCCCCATGCATCATAAACAGGGCCAGCGTGGTAATAGAGATCAGGATGGCAAAGGGATTGAAAAACGAAAGCCAGTTGCCGCTGAATTCATGGTCTTTATTGAGCGGCATGCCCAGCGCCACATTGCCGAGCATCAGGCCGAGCGAAAGCGCTACGACGATATTGGCGACGCAATACGAAATATCCCAGGTCTTACGCCACCATAACATCGGCTCTTTACCCCTGAACTCGATGGAGATGGCGCGAAAGATCAATGCCACGAGGAATATCATAAACGGAATATAGAACGCCGAAAAGATGGCCGCATACGCTACCGGGAAACCGGCAAACAAGGCGCCTCCGCCAATCACCAGCCACACTTCGTTGCCGTCCCATACCGGGCCGATGGCATTTAATGCGATGCGGCGGCTTTCTTCTTTTTTCAAAAACAAATGCAAAGCACCCGCACCCAAATCAAAACCATCGAGTATGGCATAGCCGCTGATAACGGCCCCGAATACGAGAAACCACCATACTTCGAAGTCTATGCCTAAAAAAGTTTCCATCTGCCTGATTATGGTTTTACTTCAGTTCCTGCTCCTGTTCCAGGTGCAATAAAGGACTGTTTCGCCGGGTGTACGGCTCGCTTTCCTCGTCGTCGTCATGACTTGTTTCCGGCCCATGCTGGATCTTCCGGTTCAACAGGAATAGAAACAGGACCAGCAACAAAGCATATACGCCCGCAAACAACAACAGGGAAAAGACAATTTGATTGGCCGTTACCGCTTTTGACAACGCATCGCTTGTTCTTAATAAACCATATACCACCCAGGGCTGTCTTCCGATTTCAGCAGTAAACCATCCGCATTCGTTGGCTATCTGCGGCAGCAGCACCGCCCACACAAACACATACATCAGTCTTCTTTTTTCAAACAGCGTTCCTTTTTTCCAGTACCAACAGGCCAGCAGGGTCAGTAAGATCATGCTTACGCCCACGGCAATCATAATATGGTAAAACTGGAACACGGCATTTACCTGCGGTGGCTGCACATCCTTTTTAAAACTGTTGAGCCCTTTCACCGGCGCACTAAAATCACCGTACACCAAAAAGCTGAGTCCGCCGGGGATCTTCAGACCGCTGGTCTGCTGCTTTTTTGC
Organism: Chitinophagaceae bacterium; assembly: GCA_036500065.1. Taxonomy (GTDB): domain Bacteria; phylum Bacteroidota; class Bacteroidia; order Chitinophagales; family Chitinophagaceae; genus JACMLD01. The sequence goes on from DASYCT010000117.1 coordinate 6,290, forward strand.
ATTCACCCAGCCGACGATATACATATCCGCTTTGGAAGAACTATCATAATGTCCTTCCATCGCCGCCAGTTTAGCCGGCTGGTTTTTTGATACCCCGTCCGCGCTCCGGGAACCGACATACAATTGTGTCAGGGAGAAAACGGTGGCTACCACCAACGCGATTTTAAACGCCGGTTTGGCAATATCGAGGTGTTTCTTTTTGAGTATATACCACGCATTGATGCTAAGCACCAGGAAAGCCCCGGCCAGTATAGCTCCTATCCACACATGCAGCAACCTGTCCACACTGGAAGGATTGAATACCATCGCCCAGAAATCGGTGATTTCGGCGCGGGCGTTCAGGCCTTCCCCGCGAATATGAAAACCGGCGGGCGTTTGCTGCCAGGAATTGGCGACCACTATCCATACGGCCGAGAACAGGGAACCGAGAAATACCATGATGGCGGAAAAGAAATGTACTTTGGGACCCACCCGGTTCCAGCCGAATAATAGGATGCCGAGGAAACCTGATTCAAGGGCAAACGCAAAGATGCCTTCCGCCGCCAGCGCGCTGCCAAAAATATCGCCTACATATTTGGAATAGGTGGCCCAGTTAGTACCAAATTCAAATTCCATAATAATACCCGTAGCGACGCCGATACCAAAGATGAGTGCAAAGATGCGTATCCAGAACCGCGTCATTTGCTCAAACCGCTTTTGTTTTGTGTAGAGATAAAGCCCTTCCATGATGACGATCAGAAGGCCTAATCCAATGCTGAGCGGAGGATAGATATAGTGAAAGGCGATAGTGAAAGCAAACTGAATGCGGGCCAGTATCTCCACATCCATAGGTAGTAATTTGAATGCAAAGGTACGGCCGCAGGGGTACAAACAAAAGAATAGTTACTTAATGCGGCAACTTATTCTGCATCCATCCATACACCCATGTACCGGCGATCGCACTTAAAAGCGTTACCACAATTACCGTAGCTCCCGAGCCCACCAGCGCAAACAACGGTCCGGGGCAGGCCCCCGTCAATGCCCAGCCGGCGCCAAACAACAACCCGCCGTACACCTGTCCCTTGCTGAACTGTTTTACCGGCAGCACGATGGGCTCGCCATAAATGGTTTTAACCTTGAATCTTTTGATCAGCCATACCGATACGATCCCTGTCAGCACGGCGCTCCCGAGAACACCGTACATGTGAAAGCTCTTCAGGTGAAACATTTCCTGTATGCGAAACCAGTTGATCACTTCCGATTTTACCAACAGGATACCAAACCACCATCCCGCTGCCGCATAGTTAAGGTTATGCCACCACGGATGCGAAAGTGCCGGTTCATTTATACTGGCCTCGTCCAGCGAACGAACTTCAAAATCGGGATTAGGCGCCGGTTGTTGCGATACCGTTATATCCGTTGTTTTCATACATCATTTTTACAGGCGAAGAATAAAAGGCAAAACAAGGTTGGCGACGACAAAGCCCCCGATCATAAAACAAACTGTTGCCACCAGTGAAGGAAATTGCAGGTTGGACAAACCCATGATGGAATG
>DASYCT010000118.1:0-11559 GCA_036500065.1 Chitinophagaceae bacterium
GCCCTGTTCTTTTAGCTTTTCGGCTGCTTTTAAAGCGGGATACACGGTTTCTCCCGAGGCAATAATGGCTATATCCTCCCCTTCGGTAATCACCCTGCCTTTTCCGAATACAAATACATCGTCATTTATTTCTTTTAAAGCAGGCATCGCTTTTTTTCCAAAGCGCAGGTACACCGGGAGGTTTGTCTTCGACGCCAGCTCGGCCGCCTGTGCCGTTTCAAAATTATCGGCAGGCGCCGCTATGATAATATTGTTGATGGCCCGCAGTACGGCAAAATCATGCAGACTATGGTGGGTCGACCCCAGGGCGCCATAACTCACGCCGGCGCTGATGCCAATCACATTGACCGGGTTATTGCTGTAGGCCACATCGTTTTTTATTTGTTCGAGCGCCCTCGCTGACAGGAAACAAGCAGGTGAAACCGCAAATACTTTTTTTGCGCAGGAGGCAAGGCCTGCCGCTACACCAACAAGGTTTTGTTCTGCAATGCCTACTTCAACGATTTGTTTGGGAAACTGTTTCCCAAAATTCACCAGTTTGCCGGAACCTCTTGAATCGCTGGTCACGACAATGATATTTTTATCCGTGCCGGCCAGTCGCCCGACCGTTTCAGCAAAAACATCCTGGTTTGCTTTATATCCTGCCGGGCTGGTTTCTGTTGTTGCCATCTTTTTCCTGTTATCGTGCTTTTTCCGTGTTAAGATTTAACTGAATTCCCGCAAGTCTATTCTCCAGTTCCTGCATCGCCTGTTCATATTGTTCGTCGTTGGGAACGCCGTGGTGCCATTTGACCTCGTTCTCCATAAAGCTGATGCCTTTTCCTTTGATGGTATTGGCAATAATAACTGTCGGGCGTCCTTTTTCAGCAGGCAGACTATCGAATGCCTCTTTCAATGCATCGATATCATGTCCGTCTACTGTCCGCACGGCCCAGCCAAAGCTGTTGAATTTCTGATCCAATGGATCGGTGTTGCATACATCCGCCGTACGGCCTGTGATCTGCAGGCTGTTCTTATCTATGATAGCGCAGAGATTATCGAGTTTGTAATGGGATGCGGCCAATGCAGCTTCCCAGTTGGACCCCTCGGGCAATTCGCCGTCGCCCATCAAGGTAAAGACCCTGTACGGGCCATCGTCCATTTTAGCTGCCAGTGCGATACCCACGCAGATGGGCAATCCATGACCAAGCGCGCCGGTATTTTGTTCGATTCCATTTACTTTCCGGGTCGGGTGCCCGATATAATGCGACTGGTACCGGCAAAGCGTGTCGAGGTCTGATTCGGGGAAAAATCCCTTATCGGCCAGTGTGACGTATAACGCTTCTACACAATGCCCCTTGCTTTGTACATAGCGATCCCGGCCCGAATCCGTAAAATTCGAGGGCGATACATTCAGCACATGGTTGTACAGTACATTCAGTATATCCGTACAGGAAAGGCTCCCGCCGGTATGACCTGCGTTGGCATGTTTGATATACTTCAATATCTTTTTGCGATAAACGACCGACTTGTATTTTAATTCCTCCGTTGTCATGCGATGCTTTTGTTTGACCAGGTATTTACTTAATGCACATACGTCTCCCATCCCAGGTAATTCTCAAATGCTTCTTTCAGTATCGAGGCCGTTTTGCTGGCATTCATCACGACATGGTGTTCAAAACCGTTCCGGCACACATACTTCATCAGTTCCTGCAGGTTGCCGATTTGCGCCACGGCCCTGTTGCCGAAGGTGTTTAACTTATCATTTGTTAATTCTCCTTCCCCGACATAGGCTTTGATCACACCTTTGGTATCGTCGGTGCTGATGCGGCCGTATGTTAAGGGCGATGCAGGCGTACGTCCTTCCAGTGCGCCGTAAGTATTTTCCGTTCCTACGGACGTACCGAGGATAGGCGCCGTGCTAATCATGGCATCCGGCAGGAATGATTTTGCCCAGTTGCCGCAATGGAACAATACGCATTTCGTATCATCCTCTGCATAGTTATTGTTCCAGTCAACCAGCGCGCTGGGCGTGCCCGAGGCCAGTTGCATCGCGTACATGCTTAATGTTCCTGTCACGTCCACCTCGCAGGCGCTGGGCAGCATATTCTCGCTCATCATGCTCATGCTGGTGCACACATTGCACCCGTAGTTGTTTTGCAATGAAGTCCAGCATTGAATGGCGGTGGCGTCCAGCGCATTCTCTTCCATGAAATCAGCCAGCACCACATCCAGTTTGGCGATCTGGATCAGTTTGTCACCGGGCGTCTTACCCGTGGCGGCATAAGCATGTATCTTTTCCAGTTTCTCTTTTACCGTTTTATCATCGCCGGATAGCTTATTCGCCTTTCCAAGAATCTCGGACAGATCGACCGTGGTAACGGAAATACCATTTCGTTGCAGTATTTTTTCACTATAGCGGACCGTATTGAATGCACCGGGCCGGGCCCCTACCGCGCCGATACGCAGGTGACGCAAGCCTCTTACCACCCTGCAAACGGCTACAAAATGCTGCAGGTCGGCGATAAAGGAAGGATCATTGATTCCTGCCACATGTTTGGAAGTAAGCGAATATTTTATGCCGTACTGGTAGAGGTTGTTACAAACGGATATTTTACCACACCAGGCATCTCTCCTGTTCACCACATCCATCTTATTCAGGTCATCCGGGTAACCCTGCACCAGCACGGGCACGTTCAGACCGGCCAGCTTGATTGTTTCCGCCACTCCTTTTTCATCACCAAAATTGGGAAGTATTACCAGTATGCCCTGTATGGATGCGGCATGTTCACGAAACAAGGCGGCGCATTTCTGCGCTTCGGCAAAGGTTTCCACCCCCCCGAGCTTGGTATCTGCATCGTTTAACAGCACCGGTGTAATGCCCAGTTTTTTAAACAGGTCGATAACTTCTTTTCTTGCTTCCGCGACGAGCTTGTCGGGAAAAAAATCGCGGTTACCTATGATAACTCCCAAACATGCTTTTGTGTCCGTATTGTTTCTCATTCTTATACTAATTAGTTATGTGATTAGCGTCTAATCGGCAATGATCAGTTCGATTTCATTGTCTTTGAATACCTGTTTGTGTTTTTGCTCGATGCCGGAGTCAGTAATGATATAGTCAATCAGCGATAAGGCGCCGAGACTGGCGAGAGCGGCCTTTCCTATCTTGGTGGAATCCGCTACCAGGTACCTTGTCTCCGCGGCATCGATCATCGCTTTTTTTACCACGAGATCGCTGATGCTCGGGTAAGACAATCCTGCTTTTAATGAAATACCGGCCGTCGCCAGGAACAGCTTTTGTACGTTCAGTCCCTTAAAGAAATCGGCTGCCTTCTGCCCGGTAAGCGATAAGGTAGGAGGTTTAAAATCACCGCCTGTGACGATTACTTCTATGCCCGGTTCCGCTCCGAGCATCAGCGCAATGTTGAGCGCATTGGTTATAACGGTAAGGGATTTCATTCCTTTCAGTTTCTTGGCCACCTCGGTAGTAGTGGACCCCGAATCGAGGATGATGGTGTCACCGCTTTCAATAAATTCAAGGCATTTATGCGCGATTCGTTCTTTTTTATCCAGGTTGGTCTTATTGGCTACCGTAAAATCCTGTACCTGTGCCGAGAAGTTTTTAAGAAAAGCGCCGCCGTGCTCACGCGTTATCGCCCCGTTCTTTTCCAGTTTTTCCAGGTCCTGGCGGATGGTCACTTCGGTCACTTTGAAAAGCCGGGCCAGGTCAAGCACCTTGGCGGAACCGTCCTCCTTTAGCAAATCCATGATCTTATCCCTTCGCTGATTGGCAAGCATAAGAAAATATTTACCAATATTACGCAAATAAACGAAGAAAATAGAAAATAAAGGAAAATAGTAGAAAGTAAGGGGGATGGCGGCTTACTTTCGTACAACTGGCGATAAGCGGCCTGGAAATGAATTTGTCTACTTCGACAGCATCTGGTAACCCGGCTAATTAATAATGGACTTTCTATGAACTACACTGAAAACACGCTCCAGCAGACTTACGGGAATATTGATATCTACTTATTCGACCAACTGCTGAAGGGCCGTTTTGATAACGCCAAAAAAGTGTTGGATGCAGGTTGCGGCAATGGGCGAAACCTGTTTTACTTTTTACGTAACGGCTATGAGGTATTTGGTATTGATCCGAATCCAAGAGCTATCGAAGCTGTTATTGAATTATCAGCCATGCTTGCTCCGGGCAATCCCAGGGAGAATTTTATGGTTTGCAGTGCGGAAAATTTGCCCTACGGCGATGCAACATTCGACTTAATTATTTGTAGCGCGGTATTGCACTTTGCAAAGAACAGCCAGCATTTTGACGACATGTTACAGGCTATGTTCAGGGTTTTAAAACCCGGTGGTTATTTTTTTGCGCGGTTAGCATCGGATATCGGGATAGAGACACTCGTAAAACCATTAGGCAACGACCGCTATTTGCTACCGGATGGCTCCGAACGCTTTTTGGTTAATGAGCAAACGCTGTTAAAATATACCAGCACGTTAGGTGTGTTGTACGAACCCTTAAAAACCACCAACGTACAAAATAGCCGGTGCATGACTACATGGTGTGTGCAGAAAATATAATACGAAAGCGTTCCCGTGACCGCTTACTGATAAAATAAATGCAGGGCACAGGAACGGGCGGCAGGCTTCTTCGCCCGCTGCAGATGCCCGTGCAGTGGCGTACGCCGGCACAGTTTAACGAAACGTTCAGACTTCAGTGATTACTTTGGTGGCAGGATAATCTTTCACCAATGTTTAACCGCATGTCCCAATACTACCCATTACAGATCCTGTTCTTATTTTTAATGGCTCCCGCTACAGGCTTCTGCCAGCAAAACGATTCATTGACAAGGCCTGCCCTGCAATTTGATTTGCGCAATACATATTTCAAAGCCGATTACAACGGCCGCAATGGAAGGAGCGGCACCGATGGCGCTTATCGTTTTGCCATCACACTGTTTCATACGCCCAAACGCGGTGGCCATGGCAGGCCCGGCCGGCCTGGGCCCACCCTGCAGGTTAAAGTAACCGGTATTCCCTCCGGCGATTCAATCCTCCTGGGATTCGCCATTACAAAAGCCGGCAGCAAAAAAACCGATCACTATTATGTCAATCCCCGGCATGGCCGAATCGTCATCTTTGCCAACGGCGGCAATGGTGGTGATGGGGGAAAGGGAGAGGATGGCCCGGAAGTAACCGAGCATTCGTCTGGCAACAACGGCGGCAACGGAGGAAATGCTGCGGCAGGCGGCGCCGGTGGCGCGATGAATGTAACGTTCGATTCACTGGCAACACCCTATGTCAATTGTCCCTGCACTCTTTATTATAACCGGGGCGGTAAAGCTGGCAATGGAGGAGCAGGAGGGCAACCCACGGGCAGTAATTCATCACAGGGCCCGGGTGGCAAGGATGGAGAAGAGGGCCGGCATGGGCCACCCATTTATATAATGGGTCCCAATGGCAAAACAATACGAGTCGTTACGGGCACACTGGATTTGCCTGGTCATCCCTGAGGCTCTCCTTCTACCGGTGCGCGCCTGCGGAATGGTTTTGTGCCAGGGCGCGTCTGTACCCTCTACGAATGGTTATTGCAATTGTAAATGCTGGCATACCCAGGTATAGCCTATGGCGACGGCAACAGAAACCAGGTTTCCTACCAAATAATAGTCATTGTATTTATTATCTCCGCCTTCTTTTTCATGGTGTTTCAATCTTGTAGCTAATTTCAATGCGCTAAAAAATGTCAATGCGCCCGGGTAATTGTTGATAAATGCAGTCATTAAAAATAACCGTTCCAGCATCCCCTTTATAATGGATTTAAAATCAAATCCGATCTTTTTGTACAATACCTGGGCAGTTACAGCAAAGAGAAATGCCAGCAGCATTTCCGCTACTACTATTATCCCTGCGATAATTATTATTTTATCTGTAGCCATTTTCGCCTAAATAATTAATAATCTTTTTTATGGCAAAATAATCCTGCAGTCTGAGACTCTTTTCCCGCTTCCAAATGAGAGAACGTTCCTTATCCAACTTCTCTGCGGCTTTTTTATAGTCTAACCCTTTTAGAAATTCAGTCACAATATAATAGTCTTTTTCCATACGCCAGCTATCCACTAACTCCTGGAAAATAATGAATGCATTTCCGAGTGCATCCGACCTTTTATTATCTTTTATATTAATACAAACCCGATGCTTTGTTTTTTTTAGCTGCTCAAGGTATTCCCTTGAAGCTGTCAGTCCGCTGCCCATCATTCCGTAACCTATTTTCGGATTAACAGGGGTTTCAATCTGCCCCTCCAGTAAAACGTAACGCAACTTGAAATCCATCCTTGTAGAAATAAGTCGTTCTTCAATGTCAATTATAATATTCAATCCAACCGCCAGGTTTTTAATGACACTTTGAAACTCATCACCTAACGTAATAGTCATAGGAGAAAGTAAATCGGCCTTATTTTTCCTGTTAGCATATTCAATTACTGCTTTAAAGTTTTTCAATAACATTTTCTGATCTGCTTTACGACTATCCACCACATCGGCCATGAGAATGATGTTATCTATGTTTTCTTTCATGTTTCAAATATAATGAAATTATTTATGTAATTTCACTTTTTATGAAATAATCTGACTTATTTCACATACATTGAAATAGCGGCAATTTTACCATAGCGGAAACAGGGCCCCGGGGTAAGCGGGTAGGAATTATATGCAAAATGCCCATATCCTGCCTATTCATTCTTGAGGCTCTCCACGGGGTTGACTGTGGCAGCCTTGATAAACTGTGTGCTTATCGTAAGCAGGGCAATTAAAACAGCTCCCAGTCCGGCAACGATCCTGCCGGTAGGCAAAGCCATTCAACCATGTGTTCATCAACAGCCAGGCCAGCGGTGATGCAATAAGGATGGCAATGACGACCAGTTTGAGAAAATTGGCCGAGAGCGTAGCAACAAGACTTGCCGCATCAGCCCCCAACACTTTACGGATGCCTATTTCCCGGGTGCGTTGTTCTGCGGCAAACGCAGCCAGGCCGAAAAGTCCCAGGCAGGCAATAAAAATGGCCAGGGCGGTGAATAACAACGATATTTTACCTGTTCGTTGTTCGGCACTGTACAGCGCATCGAAGTCCTCGTCCATAAATGAATAATCGAATTCCCCGTTACGCGAAAAGGTCTTCCATTTATTTTCGATACCGGCAATTAGGGCCGGCAGGTTGTCGGTATTTACTTTAACACACAGGTTGTCGGGGCCATCACCCTCCTTTTTTCGCTCGAAAGCAGTCATCATGGTTAACACAACAGGAGTGACGTTCTCCCTGAGCGAACTAAAATTAAAGTCTTTTATAACCCCGATAATATGATACTGTTTCAGGTTGTTTCCGAAAAAGATGGACTGATTGATCGGATCACCGGCGAAGCCCATTACACCGGCCGCCGTTTGATTGATGATTATGGCAGACGAATCCGACGAAAGATGTGTATTGAAGTCCCTTCCCTTTTCCAGCTGCATGCCCATTGTATTCACATAGTCTTCGTCTACCGGCCAGAATTGGGTTGACTGCGTATTGTTGTTTGCGGAAACATAATTATTCCACCTTCTGTTGCCCGTCGGTATGAATGAACTCAGGGTAGCGTTTACCACACCCGGCAATTGCCTGACTTCCTGTTTAAAGATGCTTGCCTGTTTATTCAATAAATTCATATGCTTTACCAGCAGTACCTGTTTCCGGTTAAAGCCAAGGCTTTTGTTTTGAATATAACTAAGTTGATTGTATACGACAAGTGTGCCGATGATAAGAAAAATGGAAATGGCAAACTGGAAGACAACCAGTGCGCTGCGAAGTGTCCCACCCCGGAAACCGGTGGAGACTTTGCCTTTAAGCACTTCGATAGGATCGAAAGCGGAAAGATAGAATGCGGGGTAAGCTCCCGCCAGTAGTCCAATCACCAGCGTGATGCCCAGCATCGACGGCAGCAGCCACACAAAAGTGCCGCTGGTAATGGAAAGGCTTTTTCCTGAAATATGATTGAATAAAGGAAGAAGTCCCCATACCAGCAATACAGCCGCCAGCATTGCAAAAAAGGTAATCAGTACCGCTTCCGACAGAAATTGTGCCACGAGGTGTTTCCTGGCAGAGCCCAATACTTTCCGGACACCCACTTCCTTCGCCCGGGTGGAGGAATGGGCTGTAGAAAGGTTGACGAAATTAATGCAGGCCAGCAGCAGGATAAACAAGGCTACCCCGGAAAAGATATATACATACCTGATATCTCCATTGGCGCCCAGTTCATCCGACCGGTTGGAGCGAAGATGGATATCCAATAAAGGAGTCAGGCTTAACTTTATATAATCCCCGTTCTTTTCCATATCGTCCAGAAAGTCGAGGTATTTCTTCAGTAATGCGGGGAATTGGGCTTCAAGGGATTTATAATCCGCACCTGGTTTTAACAGGATATAAGTGGAGAAGGGATAAATGGCGGCCAGGTTACTATTGTTGCTGACAGGTACCGACGCCATGGATTCGAAAAAATCGAAATTGAAATGCGATTGGGCAGGCATGTTACGGATAACACCTGTGATCTTCCGGTTGCTGGTCTTGTTGTCTTCGACCCTGACCAATATCTTACCCAGGACATGCGTTGTATTAAAATACTTTTGCGCCATCCTCTCCGTAAGGACGATACTGTTGGGTTCTGCCAACGCAGTTCCGGCATCTCCTTCCAGCATGGGCAATGTAAAAACACCGAAGAGCGAAGAGTCACAGTACACAGCCCTTTTTTCCAATACGGGTTCATCTCCTTTTTTGAACAGTACGTCCTCGTCGGGAAGTAGCCTCACCGTTTTTTCAACCTGTGGGAAATGGAGGCGCATGATTTCTGCCACTCTCGGCGCTGTGATTGCTTTGGAACTGATGCTGGATTTAATCTTTAGATCGGTGTTTACCCGGTATATCCTGTCCCCGTTCGTATTATACCGGTCATAGGAGGTCTCGTCAACCACATAAAAAACGATCAGCAGGCATACCGCAAGGCCGATGGCTAATCCTACGATGTTGAGAAAAGTAAAAACCTTATTCCTTTTAAGGCTCCGGAAAGCAGTTTTGATATAGTTTCCAACCATACTATTGGTTTTAGAGCTATTTCCTAAAAGTTCCATAAACAACAAAGGATCACATTGCTGTGATCCTCAGAGGTCCCGAGCGGATTTGAACCGCTGTACGAGCTTTTGCAGAGCTCTGCCTAGCCACTCGGCCACAGGACCATTTTACCCAAGCCGGCCCAGGGCCGTTTTAAGCGTTGCGAAAATAGAAATTTTTGACGAAGAATCTCCAAAAAACTTAGAACTTAGACGCTCATTTCAAAATCATCAGCATGCAACGAATTGCCGAATCGGAATTGATTATCAACGCGAGAGGCGCTGTTTACCACCTCGATACCCGCCCGGAAGAACTGGCCCATACGATTATTACTGTTGGCGACCCCGATCGCGTGGGGGCGCTTAGTAAGCATTTTGACCGTATCGAATATAAAAACCAGCACCGGGAGTTTGTTACCCATACCGGCTATATCGGCCGTAAGAGGCTTTCGGTCGTCTCCACCGGCATCGGGACCGACAATGTCGATATCGTGCTCAACGAGGCGGATGCGCTGGTAAACATCGATTTTGAGACCCGTACCATCAAACCGCAGCTTACACAGCTTAATATCATCCGCGTGGGCACTTCCGGCTCCCTGCAAGGGGACATCCCGGTAGATAGCTTTGTGGCTTCCACGCATGGACTGGGCATCGATAACCTGCTTAACTTCTACCGCTTTCATCACAACGACGAGGAAGAAAGCCTGCTGCAGTCCTTTGTCACCCAAACCCAATTGCATAACAGCCTTTCCAAACCGTATATCAGCGGCGCCGGCCCCTCCCTGATGAAACATTTTGTGAAAGATTTCCACCAGGGCATCACCGTTACCTGTCCCGGTTTTTATGGTCCGCAGGGGCGCATCCTCCGCCTGGGACTGAGCAATCCCGGCTTTATCGACCGCCTTACCCAGTTCAGTCATGGCCAGCACCGTATCACCAATTTTGAAATGGAAACAGCGGGTATTTATGGACTTGGGAAGTTGCTGGAACATCACTGCCTGAGCCTTAACGCCATAGTGGCCAACCGGGTTGCCAAAGAGTTTTCCAAAGACGGGGCTAAAACGATGGAGAAATTAATTAAAACCACGCTTGAAATAGTTGCCGGTTTGTGATAATTTTGGGGTTTAACTATGACAGTTCATTTTTACAAGTACCAGGGCACCGGCAATGATTTCGTTATCCTTGATAACCGGGGAGGCCAGTTTTCGGACATTACTACCGCACAGGTCAATTTCGTCTGCAACCGGCGTTTCGGCATTGGAGCCGACGGGTTGATGATGCTGAACAATGCGCAGGACTACGATTTTGAAATGAAATACTTCAATGCCGACGGACGTGAAAGCAGCATGTGCGGCAACGGGGGCCGCTGCCTGGTCAAGTTTGCTCACCACATGGGCATCCACCGGGACAATTACCACTTTATCGCCAAAGACGGAAGACACGAGGCCGAGATAGATCCCGATGGAACGGTAAGCCTCAAAATGAAGGATGTAAACATCATCAGGGATTACCACGGCGATTTCCTGCTGGATACAGGTTCCCCTCATTATGTAAAAATAGTCAGCGACGTGGAGGACTACGAGGTGTTCCGCAAAGGACGTGAAATACGCAACAGCAATAATTTCGCAAAAGAAGGCATCAACGTCAACTTCGTGGAGCAGAAAAACGAGCATGAAATCATCGTGCGCACCTACGAACGGGGCGTTGAAGATGAAACCTGGAGCTGCGGCACCGGCGTAACGGCCTCTGCACTGGTATGCTACCACAACGAAATCGGCTACAACGACGTAACCGTGCATACCAAAGGCGGTAAACTGGTAGTGGAATACGACCGTATCGGCGAGGATTCCTTTGCCAACATCTTTTTGTGCGGGCCTGCACAGAAAGTCTACGAGGGAAAAATTGAACTTTGATACAATATTTTAAAAATATTGACCACACCACCGTCTCGATCGACAAGCCGGCGGAAGGCGCATGGGTCAATGTACTGCCGCCACTCAAACAGGAAGAATTTTCCGCCTTATCGGAAAAACTCGATATCCCCCTTGACTTTCTCGCCGACTCCCTGGATATTGACGAACGCAGCCGCTTCGAAGAAGAAGACAACGTGAAGCTGATTGTCATTAAAACACCCGCCGAAAACAATTCCTTCAACGAAAGCGACGCCTATTATATCACTATTCCCATCTGCATCATCCTTACCCACAACCAGATCGTAACGGTCAACTCGTTTGAGAACAGCGCCATCAAAAAATTCCTGAACACTTTCCAGAACCGCCACCCGGACAACCGGAAGATGATGGTATTGAAGATTTTTGAGAAGATCACCCAGACCTATATGGAAGCGCTCAAGGAAATCAACCAGCGGCGCAACGCAACGGAGCAGAAACTGTATGCCGGCAACCGCAACAAGGAATTACTGGAGTTAATGAAAAT
>DASYCT010000119.1:0-3545 GCA_036500065.1 Chitinophagaceae bacterium
ATGCTGTACAAAACAACGAATGACCTGAAAGAATGCGAGCGCATTTATAAAAAGGGGTTGAAATTATTTCCATCCAGCGGCGCGTTGCACAACGATTACGGCGAACTGTTATGGGGCAGGGCGGATTTCGGCGCCATCAAAGAATGGGAAAAAGGCATTGAAACCGACCCCGGCTATACCGGCAATTACTACAATGCCGCGAAATTCTATTATCTCACGCGTGATAAAACCTGGAGCCTTGTCTACGGCGAACTGTTTGTAGCAATGGAAAGCTACAGCCGGCGCACGGACGAAATAAAGGGATTGCTGCTGGAAAGCTATAAAAAGCTGTACACCGAGGCGGATATGATGGACAAACAGGACCTGAAAAACCCCTTCGTGGTAGCTTTTCTTACGGTCATGAACCACCAGTCTTCTGTAGCCGTAAACGGCATCACGCCCGAGTCGCTGACCATGATCCGCAGCCGGTTTATCCTGGAATGGTTTGACAAATATGCCATCCGGTTTCCCTTCCACCTGTTCGACTACCAGCGCCAGTTGCTGAAGGAAGGTAGTTTTGACGCCTACAATCAATGGCTGTTTGGAAGCGTCCAGAACCTGACCGCTTTCCAGAACTGGACAAATACGCACCCGGAAGAATACCGGCTGTTCACCACCATGCAGCACAACCGCCTGTTTAAATTAACCACCGGCCAGTATTACCAGACGGTTTCGGTGAAGAATTAAGTTTGTCCGAAAGGCTGCCATTTTATAGAAAAAATCTTCATTGATAATTTCCTAACCCCCAGGGGGTGAAATTATTATACCCGGCTTTTTTTTACTAATTTACCCATCTGAATTTTATCATCTCAACGATCGTAAAATGGAAGCAAAAAGATTATTCGATTGCCTTCAATACCACCTGGACAACCGGCCGCTTACGGATATGCTGGCAGCGAAGGAAGCAGGTAAATGGCGCACCTACAGCACGGCAGAAGTAAAAGAGCTGGTAGACAGGCTGGCCGGCGGCCTGCTCAATATGGGCATCGGTTGTGGCGATATGACGGCCGAGGGAAGGGATAAAGTGGCCGTACTTTGTAAAAACCGTCCAGAGTGGATAATACTCGACCTGGCGGTGCAGCAAACCGGCGCTATCCTTACGCCCGTGTACCCCACCATCAATGTGAACGAACTGGAGTTCGTGCTCAAAGACGCACAGGTAAAGATGGTATTCGTCAACGATGAGGACACGTTTAACAAGGTGTTCAGCATCAAAGACAAACTGCCTTCGCTAAAGGAAATATTCTCTTTTGAACATGTCACTAACGGGCGTCACTGGAAAGAGGTGCTGGATGCCGCCACTCCCGAATCGATTGGGCGCATACCGGCCATCGCGGCCAAAATTGGCTATGAGGACCTTGCCACGATTATTTATACTTCCGGCACTACCGGCACACCCAAGGGGGTGATGCTGAGTCATAAAAACATATTGAGCAATGTAATCGCCTGTCTGCCCTGTTTTCCGCCGGGTGATAATTTGCGGGCGTTGAGCTTTCTGCCGCTCAATCACATCTTTGAACGGATGGTGACCTATCTCTACCTGTTCAGGGGCACTTCGGTTTATTATGCTGAAAGCATGGAAACCATCGGCGATAACCTCAAGGAAGTGCAACCGCAATTATTTACGACGGTGCCGCGCCTGCTCGAAAAAGTGTACGACCGCATTATGGCCAAGGGGCGCGAACTGACCGGTATCAAAAAACGTCTTTTTTTCTGGGCGCATTCCCTGGCCGAGCGGTTTGAGATCAATAAGAACAACGGGGCCTGGTACAATTTCCAGTTGATGCTGGCCAATAAGCTCATCTTCAGCAAATGGCGGGAGGCGCTGGGCAACCGGCTGATCTGTATCATAAGCGGGGGGGCAGCCTGCCAGGTAAGGCTGATACGCATCTTTACCGCGGCGCAGATTCCTATTATGGAAGGATACGGGCTGACGGAGACCTCGCCGGTCATCAGCGTCAACCGGTTTGAAGTGGAAGGCCGTAAATTCGGCACAGTAGGTCCCCTGATAGACGGGGTGGAAGTGAAGATTGCGGAAGACGGTGAAATCATCTGCAAGGGGCCCAATGTGATGATGGGGTATTACAAACGGCCGGATTTAACTGCAGAAGCCATGAAAGACGGCTGGTACCTAACAGGCGATATCGGGATGCTGGACGGGCAGTTTTTGAAGATTACCGATCGCAAAAAGGAACTTTTCAAAACCAGCGGCGGCAAATACGTGGCCCCGCTGCCCATTGAAAGCAAGCTGACGGAATCGATCTATATCGAGCAGATCATGGTCGTAGGCGCAGAGCGAAAGTTTGTAGGCGCGCTGATTGTTCCTTCCTTTGCACACCTGAAAGAATGGTGCCGGCAGAACAATATTCCTTATACGAGCAATGCGGAAATCATTAACCACCCCAAAGTGCTGGCTTTCTACAAGGAGCTGGTGGAGGGTTATAACAAGTACTTCAACCACGTGGAGCAGATCAAGAAATTTGAATTGCTTCCCAGGGAATGGAGCGTGGAAACCGGCGAAATGACACCCAAGCTATCGCTCAAGCGCAAGGTGGTCATGGAAAAATACCGGGATATGATTGAGCGGATTTACGGCTAATGCAGATGGGTTTATGCCCTGTTGCTCTCCTCCCTGGAGGCAATGATCTTCCTGCTTTTTGTGCGCTGCAGGTTGCGCAGCTTTATATACTTCAGGAAGGTATAGTGCGAGGAATTGACACCGATTACAAACCCATAAAAGCCATCCAGGAAGCCTGCCCGCAGGAGGTAACCGTGTATAAAGGTCCACATGGGATTCAATAATATCTTGCCCCAATGCGAACGGACGCCCTTCTCATGCAGCGTGCGGGCAGAGATGGTGCTGAAATGGTTGTTTTGCAGCAGGTGGTCCTCGATACTGTTATAGGAGTAGTGTAGTAAATTGCCTTTAAGATGCTTCACTTTCACCCGGTTGGACAGCTCAATCCTGTCGTGCGGGTTAGCCCCTCCCCAGCGGGCAAGTCTTTTATCGAAAAGCCGCACTTTCTGATCGGGGTACCACAGGCCATGACGGATGAAACGCCCGCAATAATTGGCGCAGCGGTTCATTTTATATGCTTTGGCGCGGAAGTCTTTTTTAGCCGCCAGGATGGAATTGACCAGTTCCTGATCCAACGCTTCATCGGCATCCAGGCTCAGCACGAAATGGTGGGAAGACAACTGGAGCGCGCGGTTTTTTTGTTCAATATATCCCCTGAATTTCTCCTGCCGCACGATGGCGCCTTTGGCCCGGGCAATCTCTACGGTGCGGTCAGTGGAATAAGAATCCAGCACGATGATCTCGTCGGCCACTTTTTTGACAGAGTCGATGCAGCGACCGATGCTGTTTTCTTCATTATAGGCAATGATGATGACCGATAGGGCATTGGCATCCGTGCTATTGGGTTGCAGGATCTTCGAGTAAGATAACTCTACCGCTATCTCTTCGCTACTTACCCCGTGATATGTAAAAAGGTTTATCAAGTTTA
>DASYCT010000120.1:0-7959 GCA_036500065.1 Chitinophagaceae bacterium
TGGGGATGGTGGATGAAATTATCAAAGACAAGGAAAACAGCCGTCGCCGGATGCTCGAGCAGGCTGCCGGTATTACCATCTATAAAACGAGAAAACGCGAAGCCAAATTAAAGCTCGACGCTACCGAACAGGATCTCGCCCGTATCGAAGACCTGCTGTTTGAAATCAACAACCAGCTCAAGAGTCTCGAAAGCCAGGCGAAGAAGGCAGAGAAATACCATGAAATAAAGAAGGAATACCGGGAACTGAGCATCGAGCTGGCGAAGGCTTCGCTGGAAGGGTTTAACCTGACCTACCGCGACCTGAACGAGCAAACAGAAACGGAAACCAATAAAAAAATACGCATTGAGGCCGAAGTCGCCAACGAGGAAGCGGCGCTGGAACAAGAGAAAGTAGGATTTATCGAAAAAGAGCGCGCCCTGCAAAGCATGCAGCATTCGTTTAATGATTTGCTGCAGCAACTGCGCAGCAAGGAAAACGAAAAGAACCTGGCGGCTCAGCGACTGAAATTCCTCCAGGAGAAATCAGCCAGTCTCGAAGACTTTTTAAACAAAAGCGAAGGACAGCTCAAAGGGCTGGAAGAAAGTATTTTGTTTACGCAACAACAGAGCGGCGAGGAGCAGACAAGACTTGCCGGTCTGCAGCAACAACTGGAAGAACTGAAGAGCAGCGTAGAAGACAAGCGCAGGGTATTTGATGAGAAAAGGGTGCATGTGGACAGCCTGCGCAGTGAAAATCTTACTATCCAGCGCAGCCAGTTTGAAGCAGAAAAGAAAGTGGCCGTAGCCGATACTTCCATCCAGAACCTGCAACGCGCCATCGCCCAGATAGAAGAAGACACGGAAGTACGCAACAGCCAGCTCAAGCAACTGGAAGAAGAGCGCATGACCAAAGAGCAGGAACTGGAAAGCCGGCAAACGGACCTGCAGCAATTGCAGGACCATCATGAAAGAACCCGGGAGCAGATACTGCAAACACAGGCGGAAGTGGAAACGCTTCGCCAGCGCCTTGCCGATGAAAGCCGCAAGCTGGACAGCCGGAAGAATGAACACGACCTGCTGAAAAGCCTGATTGATTCCATGGAGGGGTATCCTGAAAGCGTGAAGTTCCTGCACAAGAACCCGAACTGGAACCATACGGCGCCCATCCTTTCGGATATTATTTATGTCAAGGAGGCTTATCGTACGGCGGTAGAGAATGTGCTGGAGCCTTACCTCAGTTATTATGTGGTCAACAGCCTGCAGGAAGGTTTGCAGGCGGTGCACCTGCTGGATGATAATAAAAAAGGGAAGGCCAATTTCTTCCTGCTGGATAAACTGGATGCGGCAGGCGCGGGGGATACTCCGGCAGCGCATACACTGGCGGATGCCATACCGGCCATGAGCGTCATAGAAGTGGATGAAAAATACCGCAGCCTGGCGAATTATTTACTGGGCAATGTATTTATAGCGGAGAATGAAGAAGCGCTGGCCAACAGCAATGGTTCCGTGGTGCTGGAAAAACATGGTAAATATGTAAAAGGAAAATACTCACTTACCGGCGGAAGCGTAGGACTTTTTGAAGGAAAGAAGATAGGCCGCGCCAAGAACCTGGAAAAACTGGCGGAAGCCATCATTGCACAGGACGCCGTGGTAAACGGGCTAAAGGCCAATATCCAGGCAAAGCACAATGAAGTCACCGG
Source organism: Chitinophagaceae bacterium (assembly GCA_036500065.1). Taxonomy (GTDB): domain Bacteria; phylum Bacteroidota; class Bacteroidia; order Chitinophagales; family Chitinophagaceae; genus JACMLD01. The sequence goes on from DASYCT010000120.1 coordinate 1,682, forward strand.
CTATAACGAGCAACTGAAGGAAACCGCCATCAAGCAAGCGCAGGAAGATATCAGCCGGCTGACCAACCTTGTATTCTCATTGCAGAATAAAATAGAAAACCTGCATGCTTCACAGCATACTTCGCAAAACCGGCTGGAAGAATTACAGATCAACCTGGAACAGACTTCCGGTGGTGTAGAAGGCGTGCGGGCCGAATGGAAACAACTGGTGGGCGTGCTGGACGAACTGCGGGAAAAGCTGAAGGTGCTGGAAGATGATTACCGGGTGGCCGAAGCGGGTTATAACGAGGTAATGGCCGGCTACAATGAATCCAACCTGAAGGTAACGCGCCAGCAGAGCAAGATAAGCGCCCTCCGGCAGGAACTGGATTTCAAAAGCAACCAGCTCAATGATTTGAAGGTACAGATTGAAACCAATGCTTCACAGTTCAAGCAAACACAGGAAAGTATTTCTGAAAGCGAAGAAGCGCTGAGCACCGCGGAGCAGGCGCACGTAAAGTTGCTGCACAGTAAGGAAGAGGAAGAACGTCAACTGAACGAAGCCGACCAGGCTTATTATAACCTGCGCAACCAGTTGAATGAAAAAGAAAGCGAACTGCGTCATAAGGTGAAAGAAAAAGAGCAACTGGAACACCTGCTGGGCGAAATCAAGGACAGGATGAATGAACTCAAGCTGCAACTGGCGGGTATGAAAGAACGCCTGCACGTGGAGTTCCGCATCAACCTCGACGATATCATCGACCAGCCGCGTACTACAGAAGTGGCGGCAGAGGAGTTGCAGGAGAAAAGCGATCGCATGAAAAAGCGGCTGGAAAACCTGGGCGAGGTAAACCCGACGGCTATTGAAGCATTCCAGGAAATGAAGAAGCGCTATGATTTTATCCTGGAACAGAAGAATGACCTGGTAACGGCCAAGGACAGCCTGTTGCAAACCATACAGGAGGTAGAAGCCACCGCCAACCAACAATTCCTCGAAACGTTCAACCGCGTACGTGAAAATTTCCAGAAAGTATTCCAGGCTTTGTTCACCGAAGACGATACGGCCGATATGATCCTGGAAAACCCGGACAACCTGGCGGAAACGGGCATCGATATCATTGCCAAGCCCAAGGGCAAACGTCCTTCTTCCATTACCCAATTGAGTGGGGGAGAGAAGACGCTAACGGCAACGGCGCTGTTGTTTGCCATCTACCTGATCAAGCCTGCGCCGTTCTGTATCCTCGATGAGGTGGATGCCCCGCTGGACGATGCCAACGTAGGTAAGTTCACCAATATGATTCGCAAGTTCAGCGAGGAAAGCCAGTTTATCATTGTTACCCACAACAAGCAAACCATGGGCGCTGTCGACGTTATTTACGGCGTTACGATGCAGGAGCCGGGGGTAAGCAAACTGGTGCCGGTGGATTTCAGGAGTCTGAGCAATTAAGTACATATTAATAATATTTTGCAACCGGGTAATTCATCATTACCCGGTTTTTTTATTTATATAATAATACTTATCATGCCTGTCTTTATCGGTCTTTTAGTGTGTGACTAACGGTAGTAAATATTCTATATCAATATCGTTAATATACTATTGGGTTGCGTTAAGCGTGAAGCTATCTTCGTGGCACTTTTTGAGGTTGCAATTCTTGTTATTCAAGCAAGATGAGATGTCGGTCGGTGGTCGGCCGGCATTCTCTTTTTAAGCTGTGAGCTATTAGCTGCGAGCTGTGAGTTGAGGGATAAAAAAACGCCCGTGAGGCGGGCGTAGTAAGATATAATTTGTGCCTACGGCTCATAGCTCGAAGCTCATGGCTCGCAGCTTAAAGAATCTACTTCTCAAACCATAAGATCGGGTATTCTCCTTTCAGCCCTGCTACTTCAGGATCTTTTTCTTCTTTGCGATAGACCCAGTCCAGTATCTTTTTGCCACCCAGCCCGGCATGGAGATAGTAGCGCATAAAATGTACGCTGAGCGAACGCCATACTCTTAATTTGAAAGGGGGAAGGTTCTTTTTGAAATATTCAGGGCTGTGGGCAAAGTAATACAATCGTCTCCCGGCATCTTTTTTTCCGGCCATGCGGGCGGCGCCGTCCATGATGCGGTTTTTGATGAATACGAAGCCCCGGAAGGGGAGCATCCAGAAATTCATCCAGGGTGAATGTTTGAACCATTCGTAGACGACCACGCCCTTGCCGCCGGTTTTCAGGAGGCGGTACAATTCCTTGATGGCGGTGGCCTGTTCGTCTTTCGGGATATGGTAAATCGTATTTAATGAAACAAAACCATCTATTACGCCATCCTTAAATGGCATATTGGTCATATCGGCCAGTATGCACAGGCCTTTATCGCCGAGCTTTCGTTTGCACTCGCTGAGGGCGGTAAAAGAGAAGTCGACGCAAACGCGGTATTTATAGTTGGCGGAATATTGCAGGTAGTCCTCGTATTGGAGGGCGCCGGAAGCGGCGTCCATCAGGTAAGTGCCGGAGGGGTTGAGGTAGCGGCTCACGCGGTCGTGGCATTTTTTGATATAGTCCTGGGCGAAGGGCCGGAGGTCCTCAAAGATCACCGCATCTTCATAATTACCGGCTTCGTCGGTAAACCAGCCTTTCTGATCGTAAAAATTCTTTACCAGTTGTTTGTCGGCGCTGATGGTCTCCTTCAGCACTTTTGCCTGGGAGTCCACCACGGCAAGGTCTTTCAGCAGGAGTACGATTTCCTTTATGATGGGGTAAATATAGGCGCCGTCAGTGGTGACAAGTCCTTTCTGGATCTGCTCTGTCATGGGTTTGCCGTCGGCCTGCCATAACTGGTTATTGCCGGCTTTGAGATTGATGGCTTTTATTTCATCCTGCTGCAGGGCACGCAGGTCCTTCCCGGTGATAGGGCACTTCAGAATCGCTATCCATTCCATTGTTAATCAGTTTAATAATCGGGGCTAAAATAAGGTTTAACCGCGATATGTCCAATAACGGCGAAGGGCCGGTTTTATTACCGGGAAAGGCAGCCAGGGGCTTTTTACCCATTGACCCCGGTGTTGCGGGAAAGCCGGGCGTCATTTTGGAGGACATTACCCAGGGATATTATGAAACCTTTTACTATCCTATTCATACATTTGGAAAATGAAGATAAAAATAAAGGGGATGGCAGCTATATTGATTTTTTTAGCTGCCTGTGGTTCTTCAAAAAAGCTGGCGGCTCCGCCCGTCGCAGGGGTGACCCCTGCACCTGCGGTGGCGGCCGTTGCAGTCCCCCCGCCCGCTCCTGTCAACACAGTAAAAACAGATGCATTGCTGGAAGACCTGCTGAAGGCCTACCCGCAGTATTTCGATACCCTGCTGCAACAGCGGGCGGCGCTGAAGCTGCAGATCATTTATACGCAGATTGACCGGCAGGCCAACAACCAGCCGGTATTCAAAACGTACTATTTTAATGTAGATTCCACCGACTATTTATACCCTGCTTCCACGGTAAAACTGCCGGTGGCCCTGTTGGCCCTGCAGAAGCTGCACGAGCTACGACTGCCGGGGCTCGACCGCAGCAGTTCCATGATCACAGAAGCCGCTTACAGCGGGCAAACGCCGGTGTACAATGATCCCACTACACCCGACGGGAGACCCACTATCGAACAATATGTAAAGAAGATATTGCTGGTAAGCGATAATAATTCGTTCAACCGCCTGTATGAATTCCTGGGGCAGCAATATATCAATGAGCGCCTGCACAAAATGGGTTATGGCGATGCGGAAATACTGCACCGGCTCGACGTGTTTCTTACGCCCGATGAAAACAGGCATACCAACCCGGTCAATTTTTTTGATCCCGGTGGGAAACTGCTCTACGGCCAGCCCATGCAGGAGAATAATACGGTGTACAGCCAACGTTCCGATTCGCTTGGTAAAGGATATTTCAGCGGAACGGAACTGGTCAACCACGCCATGAACTTTTCCGGCAAGAACCGTATTTCGCTGGAAGACCTGACGGGTGTTTTGAAAAGCGTTCTTTTCCCTGCTGCTGTGCCTGCCCGTCAGCGGTTTGGGCTTACGGCGGATGATTACAAACTGGTGCGGCAGTATATGTCGCAGTATCCCGGCGAAACGCTCTATCCCAGCTACGATACGGCTGTTTACGGAGATGCATTTGTTAAGTTCCTGTTGTATGGTTCGGAAAAAAGAAGGCTGCCCAAAACACTGCGTATTTTTAATAAGGTAGGCGATGCCTATGGCTGTCTTACGGACGTAGCGTATGTAGCCGATTACGATAAACAGGTGGAATTTATGCTGAGCGCGCGTATTTATTGTAATTCAGATGGTAACCTGAACGATGACAAATACGATTACGATACGGTCGGTTTTCCCTTCATGAAGCACCTGGGCGAAATCATCTATGCCTACGAATTGCAACGCAGTCGCCCGCGCAAACCTGATCTGAATGAATTTAAAATGACGTACGATAAATAATGTCCAACCTTATGCAACGATTTCTTTTTATAGTTCTTTTGGGAGCGGTTATTGTTTCTTCCTGCAAAAAAACACCGGGGGAGACTACGCGCATCATACTGCACAATGCGACGCTTACAGTAGACAGTCTTTCGATGCTATGGAACGGCAATGCGGCAGTGAGCAGCCTGGCAAAAGGTAAGACATCGGGTACGTTAGCAGAGCCTTATGTAGCGCTGGCAGCAGGTACCAATAATATTATATTGAAATCGGGCAGCACGGTCCTGCTGGACAAGAATGCGTATGGGGGCGTCAATACTCCCTATACCCTGCTGGTGTACGACAGCACTCCTTCGACTACGGTCTCTTCGCTGAATTTTCTTTTCCTGACAGACGTTCTTACCCTGGCAGATACGGTTAATGCCAGGTTCCGTTTTATCAACTGCGTGTATGCTGAAGTGGATAGCATAGTGATGCGCAATGCAACTGATACGCTGAATATCCTCAATCTCGGCGCCAATCCCTACTTTATCGGACCTACGCCATCGGTTTTATCGGTGCAGGCCTTTGTCGCCATTCCCCCGGGCATCTATCAGCCACTACTCTTTAAAGACGGGCAGGCTTTGCCTGTTGCTTATGACAGCGTTGCGCTTGGAAAGGAGCAAATCTACTCGCTGATTTATTCAGGCGTGCCGGGGCTTACGGGACCCGATTCCCTGCGGTTGTCGGTGATCTTTCACCCGATCAATTAGGATGGTGGTCCGTATCCTTCGACAAGCCCGGGATTACGAACTACAGCCTGCTGAAACGAACAATCGTAAGCACTCTTTCTTCAGGAAGGCTTTTGTTATCCGGGCTGATTCAAATACTTTTGCAGCTCAATTGTAAAAAACATGCAACTTTCATCAGTACTTCAACGATTTAATGAGCCTGAAACACTGAAAATGGCCAAGCTCGGAAGAGAACTACGGGCTAAAGGAATTGATGTGATCGATTTAAGCCTGGGTGAGCCCGATTTTGACACGCCTGTGCATATTAAAGAAGCCGCCAAGAAGGCAGTGGATGATAATTATTCTCACTATACGCCGGTGGCTGGTTACCTGGATTTGCGCGAGGCGGTCTGTACGAAGTTCAAACGCGATAACAACCTGGATTATAAGCCGGAAAACATTGTTGTTTCCACCGGCGCCAAGCAAAGTCTTGCCAATGCCATACTGGCCGTGGTAGACGATGGTGAAGAAGTGATTATCCCCACGCCTTACTGGGTGACCTATAGCGAACTGGTAAAAATAGCCCGGGGCAAGGTGGTGCAGGTAAGAACATCGGCTGAAAGCGGGTTTAAAATAAGCCCTGAGCAACTGGAGGCGGCGATTACGCCCAATACAAAGTTGTTTATGTTTTCTTCCCCCTGCAATCCTTCGGGAGCGGTGTACAGCAGGGCAGAACTGGAAGGGCTGGCGAAGGTGTTCCGCAAACATCCCAATGTGTTTATCATTTCCGACGAGATATATGAATACATCAATTTCGTTGGCGGCCATGAAAGCATCGCCCAGTTTAGTGATTTAAAGGAGCGTATCATTATCATCAACGGATTAAGCAAGGGATTTGCTATGACCGGATGGCGCCTGGGTTATATTGCCGCCAGTGTCGATGTCGCCAAAGCCTGTGAAAAGCTCCAGGGACAATTTACCAGCGGCGCTACGGCTGTTACACAACGCGCGGCCATCGTGGCCCTGACAGGTGATTTGCGCCCGTCCAAAGAAATGACAGAAGAATTTACGCGCAGGAGGAAAAGGGTATTGGAAATTATTAAAGACATTCCCGGCATTACCTGTTTCGAACCACAGGGTGCTTTC
>DASYCT010000121.1:0-2404 GCA_036500065.1 Chitinophagaceae bacterium
TGGTCATGTGTATCCCTCCGGGATGGCAGCCAATATTGTAGCGGCAGGTGAATCGTTGCTGGGATTGCTCATGTTTGCTATTGCTACCGGCCTCATGTACGGGCGTTTCTCGCAGCCCAAAGCCTTCCTGCAATACAGCAATAACGCCCTCTTTTCACCCTTTAAAGGAGGCACCGCGCTGATGTTTCGTTTTGCGCCGTATAAAAAACACTTCCTGTCGGAAGTAGAAGTGAAGGTCACGCTGGTGGCACAACTATTTGAAGACGGCGCCCTGCGGAACCGCTTTTTCAATCTCGACCTGGAGCTTTCCAAAGCCAACTCGCTTATACTTAACTGGACCGTCGTTCATCCCATCAATGAACACAGCCCTTTCTTTAACCTCAGCAAGGAAGATATACTGCAATCAAAAGCGGAACTGCTGGTGTATGTGAAAGGCTATGATGAAGGATTTGCCAATACCGTTATATCCCGCTCCTCCTATACGCCCGATGAGCTCGTTTTCGGCGCCCGTTTTGTACTGATGTACGAAGCCGGCAAAGAGGGCAATCATACCGTGCTCGACCATAGCAAGCTCAATGAATTTGAACCGGCTGCGTTGCCGCCTTCATCGATAAGTGTGGAACAGCCCAAAGAGCTGGAAAGAGAAATGGACCCGCAGGGCTGAAAAAGACCCGTTATTCCCAAAATTTTACCGGGTAAGACTCGCAGCTATTATTTCCCACTTCCCTGAACGCCAGTTTTTCCCAATCCCCCGCCGCCAGTTGTTCCTGCATGGCGCCAAACACGACCCGTTCCTCAAAACGGATATGCTGTTCCAGCGTTTCCACAAAAAGCTCCAGCATGCGATAGCTTGGAGACCCGTTCTGGCTCCGTTCAAAAATAGTTTCTATTAATTGATGGTCATTATGCAGTATAAACGCATACTGCTTTAACGAAGGAGTGGCAAGCAACAACGGCACCAGTTGGCGCTCTTCTTCATTTACATGCAGAAGGAGATCATTGTCCCAGAAATACCGGGTAAATTCCTGCAGGATGGGTATGCTCGTTTCTTTTTTTATTCCTTTTTTCAGCAACAGGCAGGCCAGGAGCTCCTGGTGGTGCTGACGTGATAAAGGCTGTAGCGTATCCGTACGTTTCATGGTATAAATCCTCCCGGTTGGATAACAACAAAACCGATCCACGGTCTTCTGCCGGGAAGATTTTAAGAGACTCTTAACTTATTTCAACGCCTTGATGATTTCGATAAATTCCGCCGCCACCAGTGATGCGCCGCCTACCAGGCCGCCATCTACATCCGGGCAGGCAAACAATTCCTTTGCATTGGCCGCTTTTACGCTGCCGCCATACAAAACAGGAATGCTGTCCGCCACTGTCGGACCGAATTGTTTTGCCAGTACACTGCGCAGGTGTGCGTGCATTTCCTGCGCCTGTGCCGTGCTGGCCGTTTTGCCGGTGCCGATGGCCCAGATAGGTTCATAGGCGATGACCAGCTTGGCCGCCTTCTCTGCGGGTAAATGGAACAAGGATTCACGCAATTGCTTTTCCACGTATTCATTTTGCGTGCCCGCCTCGCGTATGTTCAATGACTCACCGCAGCAGAAAATGGGCGTAAGACCCGCATCCAGCAACAGGTTGGTTTTTTCGGCCAGTTCCTGGTTGGTTTCATGAAAATATTCCCTCCGCTCACTGTGGCCAATGACGCAGTAAGACACCTGGATAGAAGCCAGCATGTCGACTGATATTTCGCCGGTATAAGCACCGGATTTCTTGTGATAACAGTTTTGAGCCGCCACGGCATAGTTTGCCTTGCCGGCTACCTTATCATCCGCCATAACAAGATAGGGAGCAGGCACAGCAAATACTGCGAGCCGATGCGCTGGCAACACAATGCCTGCCTTGAGTATATCCGCTAATAATTGTTCTCCCTGCTGGTACGTGCAGTTCATTTTCCAGTTGGCGGCCGCTATTTGTTGTCTCATACGCGAATTAACACTAATTATCGCTAATTAGCGTCTGTATTCGCGTTCCAATGACTGTATTTCTTTTTCCGTAAGCTCTTTATTTTTCATCTTCTTCCATGCGGCTATATCCCGGAGCGCCTTATCAAATTCGTAGCGCCCCGTTCCCTCCGCCCCCCACGCAAAACTGGGAATATAGGCAGGCGTGAGCCCCTGCCCGAAAATATTGGCGCAGGCACCCACTACGGTTCCCGTGGTGAACGAGGTATTAATGGCCGCACGCGAATAATCGCCCATCAGCAAGCCACATTTCATGCCGGCCGGCAGCGTTTCTTTAGTGAGATCATTCCATATTTTCACTTCCCCTGCATTATTCTTCAGGTTGGAATTGGAGGTGCCGGCCCCGAGATTGCACCACTCCCCGATGACCGCATCCCCGAGGTAGC
>DASYCT010000122.1:0-8409 GCA_036500065.1 Chitinophagaceae bacterium
ATGGTACAGGTGCTGAGATATTGGGTGGAATAGATGTTGAGGGTGGTTTTGAACCTGCCGGCAACGGAGGCGCTATCCATCGGGTAGGATAATTCCAGCCATCCATCATTGTGTAACTTATAATCCGGGTAGCGGTTTAAAAACCGGGTTTTTATTTTTGTGGAAAGAACCGACATATAAGGTTGCCCGTAACCGTTGATAAGGTAGAGAAAATTAGGATTTGAAGACAGGGAGCCGCCCTGGTCAAGGCCGTAATGCTTTTCCCTGGATTGCGCTTCATCTTCCGGTTCGTCCCTGAAATTGGCTACTGTCCACGGATCGACGGTTACAATGAAGACGGCTTTTCCCGCGTCTGCCCTGAGCTTTTTTTTCACGGCATCGAAGTAGACCTTGCCGTAAGGAGACATGTGCAGCATAAAAGCAAAATTATACATGTTGATGCCAGGGTATTCCTTTTTAAGGGAACTGTCGATGATAGACGGTTCAAGAGCTACCGCGGCCCGCGATATTCCCAGGATCATAGAAGTCTGCCGGGGGCTGCTGTACCGGAGATAATAATGGTCCGTATAGCCGTCGGCCAGGAAGCCGATGCCGATGAGAGCAACCAGCACCGGCAGGCCAAAATAAAGACAATTTGCTAAAAAGGATTTCATGGTTGCTAAAACTGGAAATAAATGAATTGCTGTGTTTTTGCTACAACTGAAAATATGGCGATAATAAGACAATAGTAAAAAGCCCAGCGTAATGGCTTAGGCCATGTCAGCCCGAGGCTGGCAATGGCGTAAGGCTGCTCCCTGCCTGTCCATTCCACCGCAATAAACAGTGTAACGAGCACCAGCATGAGTTTTGGAAATACTACCGGGTATTGAAACAGGGAACGGGAAAAAAGATGCGAAATGTAAAAGAATGCCTGTGTTATGTTTTCCGAACGAAAGAAAATCCAGGCAAAACCGGCCATGCCGAAGGTGATTAACATGCTGACGGCTTCGCGGAAGGAGGGAAGCATTTTCCCGGGTGCGACGGTGTCGAGGTTTTTCCTGTTCCTGTTGCTGAGCAACAAGGGTAAAAAGAACAGTGCGTTGAGTGCTCCCCAGCAGATAAAGGTCCAGTTTGCCCCATGCCAGAAACCGCTTACCAGGAAAACAAGGAGGATATTGCGGATGGTTTTCCCTTTTCCTCCTTTGCTGCCGCCCAGTGGAATATAGAGGTAATCACGGAACCAACTGGTTAATGATATATGCCATCTTCTCCAGAACTCCGCAATGTCCCTGGAAAAATACGGAAAAGCAAAATTGCGGAGCAGGTCGAACCCGAGCAGCCGGCCGGTGCCGATGGCAATATCGGAATAGCCCGAGAAATCGGCATACACCTGGAAGGCAAAAAGAACAGCGGCCAGGAATAAGGCGCTCCCGGGAAAATGACTGGTATCGGTGTACACCATATTGACATAAACGGCACAGCCGTCGGCGATAACCATTTTCTTAAACAAGCCCCATAATAGCTGCCTCAGCCCATCTGTGGCGTTTGCCCGGTCAAAGCGACGGGGTTTTTCTACCTGAGGCAGTAAATGCGTGGCCCTTTCGATGGGACCGGCAATCAACAAAGGAAAGAAACCAACAAATACGGCATAGTCGATAAAATGGCGGGTAGGGACTATTTTTTTGCGGTAGATATCAAAGACATAGGATAAGCCGTGAAAGGTATAAAAGGAGATGCCCACCGGCAGGATGATGTTCAGCATCCACGGATGGGCTGTATAGCCGACGCGTTGCAATAAGGCGGCAAAATTATCAATAAAGAAATGGTAGTATTTAAAGAAGCCGAGCAGACCGAGATTGATGCAAACGCTGACGAGCAGCCATGCTTTGCGGGTGGATGCCCGGGTGGCTGCGTGAATTTGTAGCCCGGTAAAATAATCCAGTGCGGTAGAAAAAAGCAGGAGGAGCAGGAACCGGTAATCCCAGCAGCCGTAGAAAAAATAACTGGCCACCAGCAACAGTATGTTTTGCAACCGAAGGCTTTTGCCCGCCACAAACCAGTACAGCAGAAATACAACCGGCAGGAAGAGGGCAAAACCAATGGAATTGAAAAGCATATTATAAACATATAAAATTAGTCGGAATAACTGTAAAAAACCGGGAGCCCGGTATCGTTTCGGGAGGCGGGGCGGCTCACCCGTCTAACTCAGGCACACGAGCCCGGATTCGGTAATAAGGAGTTTTTTTTCGGCCTGCATGAATTCGATGACCTGCCAGGTTTTTTCTTTCGGCAGGCCTATGTGCAGGAGCAGGTCTTTGGGGCTTAGGGGCGCAGCGGAGAGACGTTCTTCAATGCGCTGGCGGATAAGGCTGAACTCTTCGGGGGAGAGTGGTTGTTGATTGGCGCGGGAGCGGCAGTTATCGCAGATACCACAGGGAGGCAATTCCTTATCCCCAAAATAAGCGCCGATGAATTGGCTGCGGCAGTCATTTTCGCTCCGGGTATATTCAATAAAACTGCGCAGGCGCAGTTCCGCCAGTTGTTTTTGCTTTTGATAGCTGGCCTGGTTTACCTGTACGGCTTCAGCAGGCATGCGTGGCTCTATGAGGTACAACTGCGGGTTGTCTTTCTGCGGTTCATAATGGATAATAAGGTAACGGTGCAAAAAGACCAGTCCTTTTTCTATGTCTCCCGGGTCCTGTCTTAGCCAGCCGGCCAGTTGTTTTTCGTAAATGGTGGTGGGGCGGTCAAAGATGCCTTCGTAAGAACGGAGCAGTAAGGTGACCAGGGGTTCATGCTCGGGGTAGTCGCGTTCAAACTGGTACAGTGTTTCTTTATTGCATACGAACTGCACCCTCGAAGGCAGGAACACCTGTTCATTGAAACTCATGTATTCTTCCTGCTCCAGTACGTTCAATACATTGATCACCACCGATGTGCTGAGTTGAAACGTGTGGCAAAACGCCCCGAGGTTAAAATCGATGTTTCTTCCTTCGCCGATACCCACGGGCAGTTGCAGGTAGTTGGCCATGGCCTGGTACACCTGCCGCACGGTGTCGATGCCGGGAAAGCGGAGTTGCAGTTGCTCCAGCAGCGTATTGGGCTCATCCTGCTGGTAAAGCAGCACGGCGTATGATTTTTTGCCGTCCCTGCCGGCACGACCCGCTTCCTGGTAATAGTTTTCGAGACAATCGGGCATGTTGATATGCACTACGGTACGTACATCGGGCTTATCGATGCCCATGCCAAAGGCATTGGTACAGACCATGACCCGCAGCTGGTTTTTTATCCAGGCTTCCTGTTTCCGATTGCGTTCTTCCGTCGGTAGCCCCGCGTGGTAAAAATCGGCGTTGATGTCGTGGCTGCGGAGTTGCTCTGCTATTTCTTTGCACCGGTGCCTGCTGCGGCAGTACACGATACTGCTGCCGGGCACGTTGGTAAGTATCTCTACCAGCTTGTTGATCTTTGCTTCGGGGGCAAAAACACTGTACGACAGGTTGGGTCGGGCATAAGACTGGCGGAAGATCTTATGCTGTTTCAGTTGCAGTTTCGTGGCGATATCGTCCTGCACGATCGGTGTGGCGGAAGCCGTCAGGGCCAGCACCGGCACGGCCCGTAGTTCTTCGCGCAGATCGGCAATGCGGAGATAGGAGGGCCTGAAATCGTACCCCCATTGGGAAATGCAATGCGCTTCGTCCACTGCTACCAGTGTGACGTTGAGGGCGGGCAGGTATTCTTTGAAAAGCTTTGTTTCCAGCCGCTCGGGCGATACGTATAAAAACCGGCAGTTGCTGTCGCAGGCCACTTTGAGGGTGTTGATGACCTCGCTTCTTTTCATGCCTGAATAAATGGAAAAAGCCGTCACGCCTTTTTTGCGCAGGCTTTCTACCTGGTCTTTCATGAGGGCAATCAGCGGGCTGACAACCAGGCAAAGGCCGTCCTGCATCAACCCGGGTACCTGGTAGCAAAGCGATTTTCCCGCGCCGGTGGGCAGCAACGCCAGCGTGTCGTTGCCGGAAAGGACGGAGCGTATGATTTCCTCCTGCATCGGCCGGAAAGAATCATACCCCCAATAGCGTTTTATGATAGCATGGATGTCCTGCATTATACCACCTTCTTCACAAACAAACGTACTGAATTAATGGCCAGTACCACATCACTTAATCCCATAATAAGGGCGGCGATGGCGGGAAGCAGGAAACCGGCAGCGGCAAAGGGGATAGCGATGATATTGTAAATAAAGGCCCAGAACAGGTTTTGTTTGATGGTGATAAGGGTATGTCTCCCGAGGCCGAGGGCTTCAGGTAGCTTTTTCAGCCCCTGGTTCATGAGCACGACATTGGCGGTCTGAAGGGCTATATGGGAGGAATCGCTCATGGAAATACCGATAGTGGCTTTTGCCAGCGCGGGCGCGTCGTTGATGCCATCGCCTACCATAGCGGTGGGAGCGGCATGGGTTAAGGCCTCCGTTTTTTGCAATTTCTGCTGCGGCGTTTGTTCGGCAAAGATTTCATCGATGCCCAGTTGATCGCCCAGTGATTTTACACTGGCCAGCCGATCGCCACTGAGCAGGATGGTCCGTATGTTTTTATCTTTAAAGTAGCGGACCACTTCTGCCGCTTCGGGTCTTATTTCATCTTTTACGTCGATCCATCCGAGCAACCGATCATTTTTTACCACGTAGATATTATGTGTATCGTCGGTGGTCAGCCCGGCGGCGATTTTATACGATCCCGCCTGGTACACATCCCCTTCTTTGGTGGTGCCCTTCATGCCAAGCCCTTTTATCTCTTCCGTTTTCTGCCAGCGCAGATCATCTTTTGTTTTCCAGGCACTGGCAATACATTGGGCGATGGGATGGTTGGAATATTTTTCCAGCGAAAACGTGATCCGTTTGAACTCGTCTTCTGTAATGACCGGGCTTCCGTTGTGCGGGGCTGCGAGCTGCCAGTTGCTGATGCTGAACCTGCCGGTAGTGAGCGTACCTGTTTTATCAAACACCACCTGCCGGATGGTTTTGAATGCTTCAAGGCTTTTGGCATCGCGGAAAAGAATGCCGTTGCGGGCTGCACGCCCCAGCCCTACGGCAATGGCGGCGGGAGTGGCAAGACCCATGGCACAGGGACAGGCGATGACCAGCACGGCAATACTGCGTGAGAGTGCAACGGAGACTTCGTGCAATGCGAAGTAATTGATAGCAAAGGTAAGCAGTGCAATCCCGACCACCAGCGGAACAAAAATGGCGCTGATGCGATCGGCCAGGTGTTGTACGGGTGGTTTATCGCCCTGGGCTTTTTTTACCAGGTCAACGATATTGGCCAGTACCGAATGACTGGCTTCCGTGGTTACCTGGGCCCTTACGGTACCATCGGCAATAAGACTACCGCCGATGAGCAGGTCTTTTGGGTGTTTAGCGACCGGCAGGCTTTCACCGGTGATAATCGACTCGTTGACACTGGCTTCTCCCCATAATATTTTGCAATCGGCGGGCACCTGTTCACCGGACTTGATCAGTACCAGGTCGCCCGGTTTCAACTGCGTATTTTCCAGCGGGAAGATAATTTCCTGGTGCTGGTCGTCGAACGCAATCATATTGGCCATTACCTGCTGCTGCCGGGCCAGTTGGTTGAGTGCGCGCTGGGTGACGGAAACAGAAATATCTTCGAGGTAATTGCCCAAAAAAACAAGGGTGATGATGGTGGCGGCGGTTTCGTAAAACAGGTAGTTGTCGCCGAGATTAAATACCGTGCCTGCCAGGCTGTATAAAAAGGCGGCGGTAGCGCCGAGGCTGATCAATACATTCATGTTAAGTACGCCGTTGCGCATGCTTTTCCAGGCGCTTTTCCCAAAAAAGCTCATACCGGTAAGGTACACGGGCAGGCAAAGGACCAGTTGTAACCAGGGGTTCATGAGCCAGTGCAGCGGCAGCCATTTGTGCAGCATGTGCAGGGACAATACAAGGGTAAAAGGCAGGCAAATAAGCACATAGCGGAGGTATTTATTAAAGGGCGCTTTGCCTTGCTGTTGAAATGCGCCATCGGTATCCACCACAGTATAGCCGAGGTCGTGGATGCCTTTTTTAAGCGCATCGTCGGATACCGCGCCGCCGTTTTTTTCAAACAGTACTTCGCCGCTGGCGGGGTTTACCTTTACCTGTGTCATCCCCTGTTTCTGAAGGTATTGTGTGATGGTCAGGGCGCAGGTGGCGCAGTCCATTCCCTCTACTTTCCAGTTTACCTGTTCTGCTGTTGCTGTCTCGGTACTCAATAGAATTGTCGTTTTGTTGCCTGTAAAATTACAATTATGGGGAGGGTATAGTTTGCCCGAAGGGGAATAATATGGATACGGGGTTGCAAATAGCCCTGCCGCCCTTACTTTTGCAGCAAATTCTTGCAGGAGAATATGAAGGAATGGACTTTTACGATGGGCACGATACGGGAAGTGGCGGAGGCGCTCTGGTCATGGGCCGGGGAGCGTAGGTTACTGGCTTTTCACGGCCAGATGGGGGCGGGGAAAACGACTTTTATCCATGCACTTTGTGATGTGAAACAGGTCAGCAGCACGGTGGGCAGTCCTACCTTTCCCATCATCAATGAATACAGCTATCCCGGCGGGGTGCTGTACCATATCGACCTGTACCGGTTGAAAGACGAAGAGGAAGCTATCCGGGCGGGAGTGGAAGACTGTTTGTACAGCGGAAATATATGCCTCGTGGAATGGCCGGAACGGGCGGAAACCCTGTTTCCGGCAGATACAATGCAGGTATATATAGAAGCTCTTAATATGCATACCCGCACCCTTCGCGTAGTGGATAAATGATTATATTTGGAAACCTGCAAACGCACACTTCGATATGGCGCAGCAAAAACCTGTTATTAGTACCTCGTTCAGCTATGAAACGCTGGAAGAAACCCTGGATGTGAAGCCGAAAGGCTCCCAGATACATATCGGCATTCCCAAAGAAACCGCCTTCCAGGAGAACAGGGTAGCCCTGTCACCGGAAGCCGTCGGCGTGCTGGTCAGCAATGGCCACGAAGTGGTGGTGGAACACAATGCAGGTGATGCAGCTCATTACCGTGACAAGGACTACAGCGAGGCGGGCGCCAAAATCGTGTACAACAAAGCGGAGGTGTATAAAGCCCCTATCCTGGTCAAAAGCGCACCGGTGGTAGAGGAAGACCTGTCTTTCCTGCAGCAGAACCAGGTGATCATTTCCCCCATCCATCTTTCGGTATTGAAGGCCGAACTGTTGCAGAAGATGATGGACAAGCGCATTACGGCTATCTCTTTTGAAAACCTCAAAGATGACAGCGGCACCTATCCCATCGTGCGTAGCATGAGCGAGATTGCGGGCAGTGCGGTGATGCTGATTGCCGGCCAGTACCTCGGTTCGGCTAACCACGGTAAGGGCGTATTATTAGGAGGTATATCGGGCATACCACCCACCAAGGTCATCATCCTCGGGGCGGGCATCGTGGGCGAGTTTGCCGCAAGGGCGGCCCTGTCGCTCGGCGCCTCGGTAAAAGTATTCGACAACAGCGTGTATCGTTTAAAACGCCTGCAGAACAACATCGGCCAGCGTATGTGGACCAGCGTGATTGAGCCGCGCATTCTTGCCAAGCAGTTAAAGACCTGCGAGGTGGCGGTAGGGGCACTGGCTTCCGACACGGGAAGAACGCCCCTGATCGTGAGCGAGGAAATGGTGAGCAATATGCGCCCCGGCAGTGTCATCATCGATGTCAGCATCGACCGCGGGGGTTGTTTTGAAACATCCGAGATCACCACCCACGAACACCCTATCTACATGAAATATGGGGTTATCCATTATTGCGTGCCCAATATTCCCAGTGGTTTTGCGCGTACGGCTTCGCAGGCCATCAGCAATGTGTTGATGCCGTTGTTGCTGGAAGCAGGTGAAGAAGGTGGGTTTGAAAACCTGGTATGGCACCAGGTGCATTTGCGTAGCGGTATTTACCTGTTCAAAGGTGCGCTTACCAATTTCTACCTTAGCCAGCGGTTTGATTTAAAGTATACCGATTTGAATTTGCTGATAGCGAGCCAGCGCTGATAGCGGGCAGTTTATTTAGGAACACCGATGCCGGCTTTCTCCAACCGGTTAAACAACCCTTTCCATGTCTTATTTCTCAGGCTTCCGGCACAATAAGCCTTGCTTGTAAAGTCCTTTGTGTTTATTCGTAATGCCGTAGAGCGTTTGGGAGCAAATTCAAGATGTACCTCTAATATATCTTCCAGTGCATATACTTTCCTGTACCAGCGGAAAAGATGGTTTTGGATAATAAGGTGCGTACCGGATACCAGGAAATAATAGGATTGGATGCCAAGAAAAAAATAAAGCAGCAGGATAAAACACAATACGAGCATTGCCGCCGACAGCAAGGATTCCCGGCAGTAGAATAACATAACAATAAG
>DASYCT010000123.1:0-24800 GCA_036500065.1 Chitinophagaceae bacterium
GCAATTGCCTGCACGGTATTACTCCCGGGCAATGTGCTGGCAGCCGGAACATTTATTGCGGGTACGTCGGCTCCCGGCGATGTATTAAAATACACCGTATAAGCATGGATGCCGGGGTTGACGATCAATTTTCCTTTTATCGCCGCGCTGGTATTCGTGTTAAGGGTAAACTTCAAGCCGTTTGCGGGCTGCTTGTCTGCCGCGGTAATGGCGATAGCGGGTTTTACCGCAAACGACAAAGGCTGCCACCAGGAGAATGGGCCTTGTTTTACCTGTACAAAAAATGTTTTATTGCCGGTGGCGGGCTGGATGATGCCGATTATTTCTTTGCTGGTATGCGCCGCATTTTTTAACACGGTTTGAGGATCATAGACATTCATCACTTCGAGCGAGCTGCTGCGGAGGCGTATCGCTTCGCCTGCGGTGTAATGATCCGCCGCGGAAAGTTTTTCAAACGAAGCGCCCTCCCAGGTAATGGCAATATCGTAGACCGGTGCCGGGGGAAGCAACAGCGTGACAAGGGGTGAACCAACGGCGGCGGGGTCTGTTGACCAGGCTGTTTTTTTACCGTTCACCATTACGGCCACGATGGCATCCAGACGGGCATGCAGCCGGAATTTCAGTTGCAGGGGTTTTGAAAAAGAGGGGCGGATGGTATAATGATCGGTGTTGCCGGTTTGTTTGTAATCGATGGCTATATCGGGAACGTGGAGGGAAGCGTATTTCCATGCTTCGGGCAGACCGGGTTGCACGGTGAGCGTATCGTGGAGGGCATCAGGAGAGACGCCAAACAATCCTTCCACGAGACTTCGGGCGGCCATGCCGATAGGGTCGGCAAAGTCACGGTATAGCTCACCCCGGATAGCATCATAAAAAGAAAGCTGTTGAAAGTTGCCGGGGCTGGCGCCGAGGTACATGCTTTCCACGAGGGAGCTTTTCCATATTCTGAATGCCTGTTCGGGGTCACCGGCCTGCCAGTAGGCGAGCGCGGTATGTTGCAGTTCGGCCAGCACTACATTGTTGAGCGACCAGGTATAGGGTTGCCAGTTGGTCGTGGACAATACATACAGGTCATTTTCCGCCAATCCTTTTGCCTTTACAGGTATATGTGGAATAGATGTATTGATATACTGCAGGCATTGCCATGCCTGGAAGGGATCGGGGACCTTGCTGTCGATGGCATGGTAGATGGACCAGAGTGCAGCGGCAGGGTGCACCTGTTGCAGGCCGAGTAAATCCTTGTACTCTGCAAACCATCCATTGGCCGGCAGCCAGAGTTTACTGTTCATGGCCTTCAGGATCTTTGCTGCTTCCTTTTGATAAGGAGCGGGGTCTTCGCCGATGCGTGTTGCCAGTTCCGCGGCCATTTTATTGGCGCGGTAATTATAGGCCGACGTATGGGTCACTCCGCCACCGCTGTATTGCAGGGCATCGCTGGCCCAGATGGCGGCGTATGCATCGTAAAGTCCATCGCCGTCGGCATCGAAATTTCTTTTCTCCCACGCGAGGTGTCGTTGCAGGAGGGGCCACATCTTTTTTACATAGGTCCAATCACCGGTCCAGTTGAAGTGTTCCAGCAGTTCATCGATGAACACGAGGTTCATATCATAATGATGAGCGCGAATATCACCGCCCGGGTTGCGGGAGATATAGCCGCTGCTGAAAAGGGAAGTGCCGATCTTTTCCAGTTGCCGGGCGAGGTGCAGGGCGGTGTCGGCGACCACGGGACCTGTTGCGGGCGTGATCACCTGTGAAAGGGCGTAGCTGCTGAAATGTTGTTCCGCACGGTCATGCCAACCAAGGGGATCGGCCACATAGGGGCCGCGCCATGCATTGAGACGCATGCGCCACGCCACGGCTCCGTGGAGATAGCTCGGCGCTTCCCAGATGCCGTCGGCGGCCACGGCGAGTGCGCCTCCTAACGTATTGATATAAGCGTCGGGGGTAACGAGTTTTACGCGGCCGGCGAGTTCCTTACGTGCTTTTTCCGCCTTGTTGAAACAAACAACCGGATCATCGGTGCTGGTGGCGGCAGTGTCGCGGACGAGGAAATAGGCGGCGCTGTCCGGAAGGGGCATGCGGCCGGCGATGGCGGGGAGCGCGGGGGTATGAGCCCCGGCGGCGGCGGAAGCGTATAATTCCAGCGGGCTGTTTTGCTGCGTGGCATCCACTACTTTAATGGTAGATGCGACAG
Organism: Chitinophagaceae bacterium; assembly: GCA_036500065.1. Taxonomy (GTDB): domain Bacteria; phylum Bacteroidota; class Bacteroidia; order Chitinophagales; family Chitinophagaceae; genus JACMLD01. The sequence continues at coordinate 2,195 of DASYCT010000123.1, forward strand.
GAATGATACCAGTGAGTTGTTTTTGGCCGTTCTTGTCCGATGGGGGCGTTTTATCGTTGTGCTGGTTTATCTCGTACCGTTCTTCTTCCGTAGCGGTTTTGCCTGATCCGAAATATAAACGGAAGCTGTTGTTTTGAATGTTGTACGAATTGTCTTTGCAATAACCGGGTTGCAGGTAGAACGACGATTCAGGATCGGCGCCTATATCGCCGTCACGGGAGAACTTTTTTCCCGTGGCGCCGCCAAAGGCCCAGCATAATTCGGCCTTGCTATGCGGACCTTCCCATGCTGCGCGGATCACCATCCCCTCTCCTTCCGCCAATGCCAGCACGGCAACATGCAGTACGCCATTGCCGAGCAAAGGATCGCTGATTTCATAAAGCATGGAGCCGGGGCGATAGATCGCTTTTATGCTTTTGGCATTCATCAGCCATTTGCTTTTTGAGCCGGCAATTATCCCCAGGCGAAAACTACCGCCCATACCGGGCAGGTATAAGGCAAATTCAGGCAGGTCGCCGGCTTCCACGCGAAAAGCGGTATTGGTGCCGTATAAGGCACGGTTGAAGCGTAGGGTTCCGTCGAGACAAACAAAATCTTCTCCTTCGGGACGGTAATGGATGCTGCGTTCTTTGTTGTGCCACCAGGTGGGGGCGGCTTGCTGCGCGAGGGCGGGCAGTTGAGTAAGGAAGAAGCATGCAGAGAAAAGAGATAATAATTTATTCATATAGCTTGCTTATTAACAAACCCGCACGACCGGGATGCCGAGAATGCTTCCCAGTTTGTCGAGCTTGCCGGCAATATGACCGATGCCGATGGCGCAGTGATGAGCGGGGCCTTCTTTGCACCAGTCGTTCATAAACTTCTTTATGTCGAGTGAAAACTTATAGCGGCTGTTGGTATTGCCGATATGTAAAATGGGGCCTTTCACTGATTCGGCTTCCGCTACGAGGAGCTTCAGGCCGCCATGACCGGTTTCCACTACCGAAAGCAGGGTGACGGGCCCGTGTTTTACTTTCATCTCCACTGACAACCCGTTGCCGGGTTTGCCGTGGTAAACGCCGAGGGGTTTTAACAGGGGTTTGCCTTCGGCAATGGCGAGATGGCCGGGGCCATCATGGCCCATCAATATAATATCGTCGTTGAAATCCATGCCGTAGAATTCGGTAAAGGAGCCGCCGGCGCCAAAGAGGTCCATGATCTTCATCGCCTGTACGTTCTTTACTTCGTATTCACCGGCAACGGGTATATGGTTCGCGGTGAGGATAGAATTGCCGGCTATGACAGAGGTGACCAGGTTTTCGAATTCATTGCCGTCTTTTCCTTCATAATAATAGCAGAGCGAACCGAGACGGAAATGGGCGACTAATTTATCGAGGGCGACGGCGGTATGCGCCGCGCGTTCTATTTCTTTTTTCGGGCATTCTTCCAGCACTTCAAACTCTTTGTAGAATTGTGCGGTCTTTTCTTTTATCTCCGCGGGTGTGACGGTTTTATGAAAAGCGTCGAGGTCACACATTTCGATGTGCTGGATATGGCCCCCGAAGGTGGAAGCCTGTAGCGTGAGATCAGAATAAATGTCGAGCATGCCATTGTAATAATGACCCAATACGCCCATCCTGTTTTGCGCCAGGGAGGAAGCTACCTGCACGGCATCTATCCAATCAGTCATTTCCGTCCATGCTTCTGCATCGTCGAGCGTGCCGGTGACCTGGAAGAATTGTATGCCGGAGCGGTTGAATACGTTGGCAATTTCAGGGACGGAGCAGGCCTGGCAGTTGGCCAGCCATTCGCCGGTCATCAGGCCACGGTCGCCGAGTTTGTTGAACCAGTCGTAATCGATGGCTTTGGTGGGTTGGAGATTGAGTATGACAACCGGCACTTTTGTTTTCTGTACTACGGGAAGCACGGTAACCGATAACGCGTAGGTAGACACGTAAAGAAAAATAACGGCGACATCTTCTTTTTTAAACAGGTCCGCGGCGGCACGGGCTTTATCGACGGTATCTACCATACCGGCATCCACTACCACGGCTCCCTGTTGCTTTAGTTTATTGCCGATCTGTGATTGATAACCTTCAAGACGTTCTTTTAATCCTTTGAATTGCGACCAGTAGGTTTCGAGGCCGATGCCAAATAAGCCGATGTTAACTTTGTTCATATAAGTACTTTATGTAAGCTGAGCCGTCCCGGGACGACCCACCTTATTTCATATTGATAAACACGGGTTCGTCGCGGTCGCACCAGAGGGCGCCGTCTTTGTAATGAAGTTCCGCTACCTGGATAAGGCTGCGCCGTCCTTCGAAGGAAGCGGGAGGGGCAGGCTTGTCTTTTCGCCTGCCGGGGTGGGTGAAATAAAACACATAGGCTTTGTCATGGTTGACCACCACGTCGCAATGACCGCCGATGGCCTGGTCGTCGAGGCCCTTGCCGGGCGCTTCGAGGATGCGGTCGGGTTGCTTTTTCCAGTTCAGCAGATCATCGGAGCTATAGATGTCCATCCCTTTCCATACGTCCACGATCATCCAGTATTTGTCTTTCCATTTGAATATTTTCGGTCCTTCCCCGCGGGCATCGATGGCTTTGCCTTTGTCGGTCCAGTGATAGAGGTCTTTGCTGTCGGCATAATAGATCGACTTGTGGTCGGTCTCATTATTGTACCATAGACGCCAGCTTCCATCGGGCAGTTGGATGATATTGGGATCGATGACCTTGTGCACGGCGAGGGGCAGGGTGGATTCGTATTTCCAGTTTAATAAATCGGTGCTTGTGCAATGAATAATGTCGCGGGGATGGCTCCAGTTGTCGAAGATGCCCGGGACATAAGTGAGGTACATGTGGTATACTCCCTTGTATGCGATAATATCGGGCGCCCAGAACGTGTAGCCGCTGTCGGGGCGATAATTAATATTCGCGGTGTCCTTGTATTTCCAGGTAGCGCCGTCGGGTGAGGTGGCTATGCCGATGCGGGTGCCATGAACCCATCTCACACCGCCACTGTCGTTAATGGAAGCGCGGCGGTTGGTATAGAACATCCACCATTCTTTTTTCTTTGCATTCCAGGTGATGACGGGATCGGCGGCGCCATCGTACACAGGATCGCGATAGAGGGGTTTGGATGCCTGGTGCGCGTTGGTGGCCGATTGCGCATTTGTACTGTTACTATGAAGACAGCATAACAGGAAGCATACAGCAATAATATGGTTGGTTCTTTTCATCTTTAGCGGGGCATGGTATCATAAAACTGTTTTATGATATACCATGCTTTCTTTTTAAATCCCTGATCCGACAGGAGACCTTTGCGATTCCAGCCCTGTTGGTAAACCGGGTGCATGCGTGTGGGTGAACGGAAGTCTACCAATATCCAGGGGGTGGTGCCACGTAGAAAAGGTATGTTCTTAAACATCGCTGTTTGATCTTTGAATACCTTTTCCTGGTACTCCTCGTTCCAGTGACTGGCGGTATCAGCGGTACCGTGGTTGCCGTAGAGGGCTTCGGCTCCAAACTCACTCATGATAAGAGGTTTGTTGAATGCCGATTTCCAAACCATGTTTTCGGGGGCAGCGGGCCAGGGGCGGTACCAGCCGAGGTATTCATTTACGGCCAGCACATCGAGCGCATTGCCCAGGGTATCGTCAATGGTTACGGTATTGTTTTGATATTTTATATGGTCAAATGCCGAAGTGACGAGGCGGGTTGGGTCCAGCGAACGGCAAAGTGCGGCCATATTGGCAATGGTGCGATCGCGGTCGGGGCCGGGGACGGTTTCATTGCTCATGCTCCAGAGGATGGTGGCGCAGCGGTTTTTATCACGGCGTAGCATTTCGCGCAACATGTAATTCATTTTTTCCTGCATCACAGGATCACTGAAAGCGATGCCCTGGTAGACCGGGATTTCCTCCCAGAGCATGATGCCCATTTTGTCTGCGAGCCGTACGGTGTATTCGTTGTGGGGATAATGGGCGAGGCGCACGAAATTGCACCCGAGTTCTTTGACCCAGGTGAGCAGTTGCAGGGCATCGGAGGATGACCAGGCGCGTGCTTTGCGTTGCGGGTTCTCGTCGTGCATGTCGACGCCTTTTAAAAAGACAGGTTTACCGTTTAATAAAATATCGGTCCCTTTTACTTCAATGCTCCTGAAGCCGATGGCTTCTTCGGTTTTATCGGCATCGGTGCTGATGATGACATGGTAGAGTTTGGGTTGTTCGGGCGACCAGAGCGCGAGCTTTGCGGTAAACTTTACCGGGGCGTAACCGGCATCATTGGTAGAGGTTTTATAATCGATGGCCGCTTCGGGCACCTGCACGCGAACTGTTTGTCCTGCAGCACCGCCGTTTATTTTTACCCACCCTTCTATTTCGTTGGTAGTGCCTTTCTTTAATTGAATAAAATAATCCTCGATAAAATGTTCCGGCATTTCAAGCAGGTACACTTCACGGGTAATGCCACCATAATTAAACCAGTCGAAGCCACGGGCGGGCACACCGTCCCGCTGGCGTTCGTTGTTGGCGCGGACGAGCAGGGAATTGGAGCCTTCATTGATCTTATCCGTCAGTTCAAACTGGAAGGGGGTAAAGCCGCCTTCATGGCTGCCGATCTTCCGGCCGTTGAGAAATACATCGCATTTATAATTTACCGCGCCAAAGTAAATAAAGACGCGTTTCCCGGTTTTATGGTATGGGATGATCTTTTTGTACCAGACCGAACTTTCGTAATTGGCCAACCCTGGTAATTGCGAATTGAAGTCGCCGGGAACGTCCAGCACGGGGCCGCCCTCGAAACCATATTCATAAAAATCCGTTTTCCCGGTAGCGGTACGATCTTTCCAGACGCCTGACCAGTCGCTGATACCGGCATCGGTGGGATCGACGAGTGCGTTCCATTTGCCATTGAGCGAAATGGTATTGCGTCCCTGTATGTTCGTGATAAAGTCCTGTGCAGGGGCGAGCTCTGTCGCCAGCAGCAGGCAGAGCATTATTTTTATGAAAGCGGGCCGTATTGTCATTTGTCCTTTTATATTTTCACTGCCTGGCGCGCCAGCAGTTTCCATTCGCCGTGTTGTTTTTGCCAGATGGTCAGGATGCCCAGTTTTACGGTGCCGGGTTTTCCGCCGTCGTTGGTATTGGCGGATAAGATATGACGTACAATAGCGGTGTTGCCCACTACTTTAATGGTTTGTTCTGTGAGGTCGATGCTAACGAAATCGGAAGCGCCGCTGGTAAGGGCTTCCATAAAAGCGGCTTTGTCCTGAACCTTGCCGCTGGAATGGCCGTAGCTGAGTTCATCAAAGGTGAGTTTATCGAGGGTAGCTTTACTGGGATCGATCATGGCTTTGCGCAGAGATTCTACGGCGGCGGCCACGGCGGTTTCTTCTTTGGATTGTGCTTTGGCTTTCATACTGAATAAGCTGGTGAAGAGGGCGAAAATCACTAGTATCTTTTTCATATTAATAATTTAGAGGGCAAAAGTTAGGCAATTATTAATTATTTACTTCAGTTCTATATCAATACTTGTTGATTGCAATCCATTGGATTCCGCGGTGAGGGTCACTTTCCCTTTTTTCTCCTTTGCCTGTATGACGGCAAGGGCAAGGCCGTTGAAGGCTTTGCGGTACGATGCCTTGAATGGTTCATGGCTGATGGGGTTGCCATTGTCGACACCGGCGATAAAGACTTCACCGTTGAGCTTAAACTGTACGAGGTTGTCGGCTTTGGGCACGAGGTTGCCGGCGGCATCGAGTATGCGAACGGTGACAAAAGAAAGATCCCTGCCATCGGCATCGATGGTGGTGCGGTCGGCAGACAGTTCGATTTTTGCCGGTTTGCCGGCGGTAGTTACCGTGGTTGTCAATACCTCCTGCCCGTTTTTGCGGCTGATGGCTTTAAGGGTCCCGGGTTCAAAGGATACGCGCCATTGTACATGCAGGTCTTCGCCTTCTTTCTTTTTAACGCCGAGCGATTTCCCATTCAGGAATAATTCCACTTCATCTGCATTATTGTAATAGGCCCAAACATCGATGCTGTCACCGGCGTTCCAGTTCCAATGCGGGAGCAGGTGGAGCACGGTTTGATTGGTCCACTCGCTTTTGTACATATAATATACGTCCTTGGGAAAGCCGGCCAGGTCGATGATGCCGAAATAGCTGCTGCGGGCGGGCCAGGAATACGGCGTGGGTTCGCCGAGGTAATCAAAGCCGGTCCAGATAAACATGCCCGAAAGGAAGGGATATTTCTTCATTTCCTTCCAGCTTTCTTCGTGGGTAGAACCCCAGGGGGCGGATACATTGTCGTAGGCCGATACGGTATAATCGGCGTTCATTTTACCGGTGACGCGTACACCGTTTTCCATGTGGCGGGAGGGCCAGCGGCGGATGCTGTCGGACGGCATATCGTATTCGCCACGGGTTTCGAGGGCCGAGGTTGTTTCGGTACCGATGAATTTCTTCCCGGGAAAGCTATCGTGAAAATGTTGCCAGGCGGTGTGATGGTAATTGAAGCCGATGAGGTCGACGGCTCCGGAGTTAATAATGTAATTGCGGGTAGAGGGGTTGTTGTTGGCATCGGTGATGGGCCTCGTTGTGTCGAGGCTTTTCACAATAGCTGCCAGTTCGCGGGCTATACGCGTGCCGTTGCTGTCGCCCTGTTCCCGGATTTCGTTGCCGATACTCCAGATGAACACAGAGGGATGGTTACGGTCACGGCGCACCTGGTACTGCAGATCGATGCGGTGCCATTCGTCCCAGTTGAGGCTGTAATCGTATTTTGTCTTGCTGCGTTTCCACATATCAAAGGCTTCATCCATCACGATAAAGCCCATGCGATCACAAAGATCAAGCAGTTCGGGAGCGGGCGGATTGTGGGAGGTGCGAATGGCATTGCAACCCATTCCCTTTAATATCTCCAATTGCCGTTCGAGGGCGCGGGTATTGATGGCGGAGCCGAGACAGCCGAGGTCGTGGTGGTCGCAGACGCCGAGTATCTTAACGGGTTGGCCGTTCAGGATAAATCCCCTGTTGGCATCAAACTCAAAGGAACGAACGCCAAAAGAAAGAACATAATCATCCACAGGAACGCCGTCGCGCAATACCTGTACGGTGGCTTTATAGAGATAAGGATGGATGATCGACCAGAGGGCGGGGCGCTCTATGCTGAGGCCCTGCGTTATTTCCGTCAATGAATCTTTGAGCACGATGGGTTTGGATGTAGTGCGCGCCACTTCCGTGCCACCGGCATCGGTAAGAAGGGTGCGGAGGCTAACGGTGACTGTTTTCGCCTTTCCTTTTATCAGGGATGTTTTTACTTCCACTGCGGCCAGTTGGGGTAATATTTTAGGCGTGGTGATATAAGTGCCCCAATGGGCAACGGCCACGGGGCTGCTGGTCACCAGCCATACATTGCGATAAATGCCGGAACCGGAGTACCAGCGGGAGTTGGGCTGGTGGGTATTGTCGACTTTTACACTGATTACATTCTTCTGGTCACCGTATTTGAGCCAGGGTGTCAGTTCATAACGGAAAGAGATATAACCATTGGGACGTTTGCCGAGATAATGATCATTGATCCATACTTCGCTGTAGCGGTAGACGCCGTCAAAATCGATGAACACCGATTTCCCTTTCGACGTGGCAGGAATGCTGAATGTTTTGCGGTACCAGCCGATGCCCCCGGGCAGCGCGCCTCCTTCAGGGCGGGCCGGGTTCTTTTCACTAAAGCTTCCTTCCACGCTCCAATCATGTGGCAGGTTAAGCGTGCGCCAGGAGGCATCGTGGAAACCGCTGTTTTTATAGTCGTCTTTTGTATCGGTAGTATCGGCGTAGTAAAACTTCCAGTTTTTATCGAAATTGACAACGCTCCTGTATTTCAGTTGTGCGTGGGAGACGACAACGGAGAGCAGGGCGATGACAGGCAGCAGGGAATGTCTTTTCATGATCTGTTTTTACAGCGGCAAGCTATGATTTTTTTATCTCTACCGCGTATACCTGTTCGATACCTTCAAAATTGGCCCGGAAGATGATCCATTTGCCATCGGGAGAAAAATGGACATTGGGTTCAAGGTGATAATTGTGATGGTTCATGTGGACCAGTTTTTCCGACACGAACTTATCGCCTTCGGGACGGAACAGGTAAAGCCATTCACCGTCGGGGGCTTTGGCCACCTGGCCCGGGTCACCGCCATCGCCGCAGAACAGTTTCTGGTCGGGCGAAATATTGAAGTGGATGGACCATTCATTCCTTGTGAGTGAATACTTCTTTTCAACGCCGGTCTTTACATCAGTGCCGCCCACAAAGAAGGTGGTGCTGCGGGGTTGTTGCAGGTCATAATAGATCGTTTTACCATCGGGGCTGAACCATTCGTGGCCGGCTATCTCCATGTTCATTGTTCTTTTGTGCATCAGCTTCACTTTGCGGGTATCGAGTTCGATGGTCCATATACGATCTACTTTGTGCCAGGGACCTTCATGGCAGAACATGAGCAGGTTGGGGTCGGTGGGAGAAAACTGTACGTGGTTGAGCCAGGCGGTATCGGAAAACAGTTTGGTGAGCACACCGGTTTTGACGTTGACGGTAAACAGGGTGCGCAATTGTTTTGATTCGTAGATTTTATTAAAATAATCGGATTTATTGGGATTCGCTTTCAGGATGTCTTTTTCCTTGTCGGTGGCCCAGGCACCGCCCAGCAATGTTTCATCGGCATTGAGTGAAGTAATACTTGCTTTGAAATCTCCGGGGAAGACGTAGATCAGTTTTGTTTTCTTGCTGTCGATATTGGTGCAGAATACGCTGTCCTTTATCTGGTAAAATACATTCTTTCCTTTTTTGCCAACTATCTCACCGTTCATGGGCGAGGACTGGTGGGTGATGGGTTCGGCTTTATGGGTCGTGAGATCGACCACATACAGTTGTTTGTCTTTTGTATTCCCGTTATAGGTTTCCACTTTGGCTACGCGGTCGCTGACGAGTTGGGGAGCGGCGGCGCTGCTGTAGTAGACCATGCGGTTACCGACAAAGGGATTGTTGTGAAAATAAAAGCTCAGGTTGCTGCGGCTTTCATCGGTCAGGCGTATTACTTTATGATGCGTGTCTTTGTCGATCCATTCGGCGGGCATGGGTTTCTGTCCGCCGGTTTCCAATTCCTGTTGAGCATGGGCGGTAAATCCCTGGAGGAGGCAATAGCCTGTAAGGAGGGCAATGGAAATGTTTTTCACTGGCAACATGATGTGGTTATTTTATGTGACTATTTTTTGAAACTCGTATATCAGACGCTGTTATTCTTTCCATCTTGCGGGAGATAAAAAATAAATGCGGGCATGATGAGTGGCCGGGGCAAGTTTTTTCATACAGCAGCAATGATGAGAGAATACGATGTTCTAAAAGTAGACAGGATGAGGAGTTTTATCATCCTGTGCTATCCTGCGGAGGGATTAACGAGGGATTAAAACTGTCAACTCAATTCCCATCAGGTTTTACAGGTGGGCGCAGGACGCTGGGCGGCCAGCTCCATTGGCTGAGTGGATCGGGGTGTGCGGGATCGAAGGGAGGGATACCGGGTCTTAGTTGTGCGGCAAGCGGTAGTTTGTTTTCGCGGATGCCGGTTATGATACATTTGGCTATTTCATACGCACCATAGGGATTGAAATGGGTATCGTCTTTCAGCTCTTTGTCCTGGCCGGGGAAGGTATGGGCGGGATAATGGACGAACGCTTTGACGGATTGTTCGGGTCCCCATGCTTCGTATAATATCTTGCTTTTAGCATTCAGATCGATGAGTGCGGTGTTTTCTTCTTTGGCGACTTTGCGCATGGCATCGGGATAGTCGCCGAGGGTATTATAGATTTTGCCGGTAGAATCAAACGTGCGGCGATTCATGGAAGTGACGAGGACGGGCGTAGCGCCTTTCTTTCTTACTTCGCTGATAAAGAATTTCAGATCGCGTGTGTAGCTGGTCCAGGGGCCAATGCCCTCTCCTTTTTGCTTCTGATCGTTGTGGGCAAACTCCACGAACACATAATCGCCGGCTTTGAGGAGGCTAAGCACTTTCTGAAAACGGCGTTCACCGATAAAGCTGCTCAATGATTCGCCCGACTCGGCATAGTTGGCGATGGCCACGTTGCCGGGTTGAAAAAAGGAAGGGATCATCTGTCCCCAGGCAGCCCAGGGTTCTTCCGCCTGGTCTACTACCGTAGAATTGCCGGCGAGGAATACGGTGGTGGCAGTGGTATTGGGTGTTATTTCAATCGCGCAGACTTTGGGACTGCTGTTGGCAAATTCGAGTGTGAGCTTATCATCCCAGTGAAAATAGTTTCGTTCGCGTGGTTTGAGACGAACGCGGATGCCTTCGGGACGAATGATGCTGTCGTGGACATGCACGGTAAACTCCACGGTTTTAAAAGTGCCTTTGGCGGTTTCTACTTTTTCTACCATCAGGCGGCGGCATTCGGCGCGGATGGTGGTCGTGGATGTACCGTCTTTGTCGCCGAGGATCACTTTCACATTGTAATTGCCTTCGGGAAGTTTGACGGAAAAGAAAAAGGGTTTGTCGCTGCTGCAATAGCCATCGCGGAGGGCGTCTTTACCGCCACGCTCCACGCCGGTGACAGTGGAGTTGTAAAAACCATAGCCGAGGGCGTCGGTGTATTCGGTGGAGGGCAGTACCTGTGTATAGCCGGTTTGGGTTTTGCCGGGACCAAGATCGAACTTGAAGGAGGTTTGGGCAAGGGCGCCTGTTGTGATAAACAGGCTGCAAAGGATGTATAGACTATTTTTCCGGCAAGCTGTACGCATTACATAAAAATAGAACGGGTCGTACTCCTTTTCATCCTGTACTATCCTGCACCATCCTGTCAAAAGGAATTCCTTGTCATTGTTTTTGTACCTTTAATTTTCAAACTAACGATTGCAGTTTTTGAAGGCTCCCTTACATACACCCACCATAGCATTGCCCGGTGAAAGCGCCTGGTTGCTTCAAACGGCGAAAGGCGATGAAAAGGCTTTCCGGAAATTGTATGATGCTTACCGCCCGCGTATCTATTCCTTTGCGCTTCATTTAACAGAAGATGTTTCTGCTGCCGACGAGATCGTACAGGAAGTGTTCCTGCGGGTATGGATGTACCGGCAGAAGCTGCCCGAAGTGATTCACTTCAACGCATGGCTGTACAGCATTGCGCGTAACCAGGTGTTTGATGCGCTGAAGGCGATCGCCAAAGAAAGAGCATTCCATGCTTCGCTGCCCGATGAGACAGCGGACAATACCACCGAAGAATTCCTTCGTCATAAAGAATACGAGCAGTTGCTCCGGCAGGCGGTGTTGCAATTGCCGGAACGGCAGCAACAGATCTATCACCTGAGCCGGGATGCGGGTATCCAGCACGCGGAGATCGCGGGGCGGCTGAATATTTCAAGGAATACAGTGAAGACACACCTCGTGCATGCGCTGAAATCGATACGGAAGTATTTGCAGTATCGCTCGGACGGCGTGTTGCTGGTGATACTGGCATTTCTGTGGGTGTAAAAAATATTTTCTTCTCCCCTACTCCTCTCTTCTTTTTTTCCAGTCTTACAGGCAGGTAAACCAAATTGCACCTCTATGCAGCCGAATGATCGCTTCCGATGGCTTTTCCGCAGGTACATGGCCAAGACCTGTACCAGCGCGGAAAAAGATGAATTAATGGATTTTATGAGCCAGCCGGGCTATGATGCGCTGCTGCGGGAACTATTGCGCCGGGGTTCGGAAGAACTGCTGCCCGTATATGAACAGGAACCGGAAAAGGCAGATGCCATCTTCAGTGCTATCGTGGACCGGCAGCAAGTGCCGGCAAGGCGAATGGGTCCTGGTTTTGTATTGCGCGTGGCGGCAGCCGCGCTTATCATCCTTGCGGTGGGGTTGGGCGCCTGGTATTTTTTACGGCCCCGACAGCAGCCGGCAGCTTCACTGGCGGTAGTGCATCCTGCGCCGGTAACTCCCCGCGAACACAGTTATCTCCTTTTACCCGATGGCAGTAAGGTATTGCTGAACGCAGGATCGACCTTGCATTACCCCCCGGCATTCAAAGGCGCTACCCGCGAAGTGTATCTCAGCGGGGAAGCCTATTTCGATATTCATCATAATCCCCGGCAGCCTTTTATCGTGCATGCGGGCAATGTAAAAACGGTGGTGCTGGGAACTGCTTTTAATATAAAGGCATTCCCGGGACAGCGAAATGTAGTGGTGACAGTGACAAGGGGAAGGGTGCGGGTAGAAAACGAAACAAAAATGCTTGGCATCCTTACCCGCGATGAACAGCTTACGGTAACCAACGATAAAACAGAGCATCCCGCCAAACAGGTGGTAAAGCCGGAAGAAGTGATGAGTTGGAAGGCCGACGATATTTTATTCGATGATGAGCCGGTGAGCGGGGTGGTGGCGGAGTTGCAAAGGCGATTTGCGGTTTCCGTCCGGCTCGAAAACCCGGCGCTTGGCAATTGCCGGGTGACGGCTTCCTTCCTGCACCACGAAACGGCAGAGGAAATCATCAAGGTAATTTGCGGCATCAACCACATGCAATACCGGGTAGACGATGACAAGAGTATTGCGCTGGATGGGGAAGGATGCCCGTAAGAATAATGTGGAAATGGAGGAAGGATGAAATGGAAAATCAATTATATAATATGAGGGCAACGAATCATTCACCCTAAAGTATCCATGAAAAGCATTCGTATTAATAACAACGCCCCAGTTACGAGCTGAGACGTTGAAAAAAATCGCTCTCTTTTTTTCCTGTAGCGGGAATGGTAAAAGAGAGCTGCTTTAAACAATTGGTCATCATTTAAAACACTCTAAACTATGATTTTTTCTGCATTTGCTGCAGGAACCTGCGATGGCTTGCCAGCCGCCGGGTACCAGAAACTGCTTGATAAAAAACAATTACTCCGCTGTATGCGTGTCAGTATGTACATCCTCCTGTTTTTTGGCTGTAGTATCCAGTTATTAATTGCCCGGGATGCGCGCGGCCAGGATATGAACAAAACCGGGATACGGCTGGAACTCAGCAATGAATCGCTGATAACGGCATTTAAAAAAATTGAAAAGCTGTCTCCCTTTACATTCGCTTACAACAAGAAAGAAATCAGCCCGGTACGCAACCTGAACCTGGGAAGCGCCGACCGCAGCCTGCGGCAAACGCTGGACCTGTTGCTGCAAAACACTTCGCTGCGCTATGAGCAGATTGGCAATAATATCGTGGTGACATTGCCGCCCGTCGTGCATAAACCGGAGCCTACCGGCAAACGGGCGGGCCTGCTGGATTCCACTATCAGTATCCACGGCATCGTGTCCAATAAAGACGGAAAGGGCGTCGTAGGCGCTTCCATCCTGGTAAAGGGAAGCGCACAGGGAACCAGCACCGATGATAAAGGATTTTTCTACCTGAAAAATGTAGCTTCCAACGCTACGCTGAAGATAAGCTCGGTGGGTTTTGAAGATATGGAAGTGGGTATCGGCGGCCGCAACACGCTGGATATACACCTGGTGGATAAATCGGAAGGCGGAAAGCTGGACGAGGTAGTGGTAGTGGGATATGGCACCGCGCGGAAAAGGGATCTTACCGGGCCGGTAAGCCATGTGGGCGCGAAGGAATTGCAGGACCGCCCGATAACGGGTATCGACCAGGCGCTGGCTGCGCAGATGCCCGGCGTGCAGGTGCAGGCGGTGACGGGTACGCCCGGCGCTGCGTTGCAGATACGCATTCGCGGCGCTTCGTCGGTATCGGCGAGTAATGACCCGTTGTATATCGTTGACGGGGTACCGGTAGATAACCTGCAGGACATCGACCCCAATACCATCGAATCGATCGACGTACTGAAAGATGCTTCCACCGCCGCCATATACGGGGCGCGGGGCTCCAACGGCGTTGTGCTGGTAACGACCCGCAAAGGAACGCGGGGAAAGACACGAGTGACGGCCAGCATGAACTTCGGCCGGCAGACGCCCGAGCAACTGGTCAAGATGATGAGCCCGCAGCAATGGATACAATTCAAAAAAGATTTGACGGATTCCGCCTGGGTAGCGCGGGACCGGGTGAATGATTTTGCGAGCGACAACATGGATGTTCGCGCGGCAAGGCTGACCTCTCCCTCGGCGCCGGTGACGAATACGCATGCGGGAGCGAATCCTACGTATATGTATGATCCGTACTGGTCCCTCGGAACGGATAGTCTCGATTACGTGGACTGGCAGCATGATTTTTACCGGCCGGCTTATATGCAGCGGTATAATTTATCGGCCGCAGGTGGTAATGAGAACAGCCTGTATGCGCTTTCGGGGGAATACCTGAACCAAGACGGCATGATCCCCAATTCGGGTTACAAGAGATATAGTTTCCGTTCCAATATAGAACTGAAGATGAGCGATGCCACCAAGGTAGGTATCGAGATAGCGCCTTCTTTTTCCACCCAGAACGGCGCGGTGGTAGATGGCAAAAACGGTATCGGTGCGGCCGTGGCAGGAACGGCCCCCATACAGGGGAAAGGGGAAGGCTCCAATTCGGGTACAATCAGCGCGGCGCCCTATCGTTGGGTCGCCGACCAGGTGAGCCCGATCTTCGCGATGAACAATACGCTGAACAACACGCAGACTACCAAGGTGCTGAGTAATGCGTATATAGATACGCGCCTGGCCAAGGGGCTGAATGTGCGTGCTACGGGCGGATGGAATACATTGAGCAGTGATTATAAAAACTATACGCCTACTTCGGTATCCAGCAACCGTCGTACGGCGGCGCCGGGTTCACTGAGTACGGCCACCCGGAATACCACACGCACGCAATACTACCTGTTCCAGGCCGTGGCTACGTACAACCTGAGCATCAGGCAACATCAAATCAACGCAGTGGGTGGTTATTCGGTGGAACAAAATTCCACCGCTACGACGGCGCAAAGAAATTCGGGATTCCCGAACGATAACCTCTACACGTTTGACCAGGGTTCTTCGACGGTCGGCACGTCCAACTCGTTTGAAAGCCAGCGGAGGCAGTTGTCGTATTTCGGTCGCCTGAATTATAGTTATGAAGGGAAGTACCTGTTGACGGGTAGTTTCCGCCGGGACGGTATTTCGCGTTTCTTTGGCAACAACCAATGGGGTTTCTTCCCCGCCGGTTCGGCAGCATGGCGCATCAGCCAGGAGCCGTTTATGGCGCATCTTTCCAAAACGATCAATGATTTGAAAATCCGCTATAGCTGGGGTATCGTGGGCAATGACCGCATTTCCACCAGCGATTATCCTTATGCCGGCCTGATTGGGGTGACGAGTTATGATTTTAACGGAGTAGCCTATACGGGTTATTCAGCCACGACGATTGCCAATCCCAACCTGCGCTGGGAAAAGACCACCACGAACAACCTGGGTATCGACGCTACCATCCTCAACAACCGGGTGACCTTCTCGGTCGATATTTACGACAAGCGGACCAATGATATACTGCTGGCCGCACCGGTAGCAGCTACGACGGGTTTTACGATCGAAAACAAGAATATCGGGTCGGTGCGGAACTACGGGTATGAAGTGAATATCGGTACGATTAATATTTCACAAAAGAACTTCACCTGGGGCACGTCCTTCAATTTTTCCTACAACCGGAACAAAGTGCTGAAGCTGGCTAATAATAATACGCCGATCTATACCGGGTTTGGCAATACGGTGCAGATTGGCGTCGGGCAATCGCTGTACAGTTATTACCTGTACAAGGCCGTGGGAGTATACACCACGACGGACAAGCTGGCGAAACTGCCCAAGATGAGTACGACGATTATCGGTGATCCCATTTATCAGGATATGAACAAGGATGGCAAGATTGACGCCAATGATATTACGAATGTGGGGCATCCCGATCCCAATTATATCTGGGGTATGACCAACCGGTTTACGTACAAAAAGTTTGATATGTCGCTACTTTTTCAAGGGCAATGGGGCAACCAGATCTTCAGCCTGTTTGGCAGGAACATCGACCGGCCGACGACGGGGCTTGGTAACTATAGTGCGAAGGTTGACTGGGTAAACCGCTTCCGCTCGCTGAGTTCGCCCGGTGACGGCAAGACGCCGCGTATCGATGCTAGTACGTCGAGCGTGTATGACACCCGGTGGCTGTACAACGGGGCATTCTACAAAATCAAGAACCTGATGATTGGCTATACGTTGCCGCAACCCAAACTGGTTAAAGGGGTTACCAGTGTACGCGTGTACCTGAGCGTTGAAAACCTGTGGATGCACGACGATTATACGGGAGGATTTTCGCCCGAGGCATTCCAGTATGATAACCTGGCGGACTGGAGCAGCTATCCCACAGCGCGCACCTGGAGCTTTGGTATCAATGTGGGCCTTTAATCAAATCAATAACAGAATACCTTAAATGGGAAAAATATGAAATCCTTCATCAATATAACCGTTTTTATCATCATCATCCTTTCGCTGGGGTCGTGCAAAAAATACCTTGACATTACTCCTATATCGAACCAGGCCACGAATAATTTCTTTAAAAGCGAGTCGGATATCGACCAGGCGCTGGCGGGGGTGTACAATGTGCTGCTGGCTTTCCCGGATGCGAATTATTATAATTTATCGGAATGCCGCTCGAATAATTTCTATCTCGTAAGCGTGGATGCGCAGCGGGATTATTATACTATCAACCATTTCCAGGTAACGCCCGCGCTGGCGATGCTGGAAACCTCGTGGACCAATTCGTATAAGCTGATCGGCCGGGCGAACCAGCTACTGGATGTGGTGGATAATATTACCTTCCTCGACAGCACGAAGCGCAAAAGGGAAAAAGCGGAGGCGCGGGTGCTACGGGCTTATGCTTATTTTGACCTCGCGCGAATCTTTGGCGGGGTACCGTTGGTGCAGCATGTGATAACCGATGTGGATGCGTTGAGTTATGGAAGGGTGGGCATCGACACGTTGTATAATTTTATCACCAGCGAACTACAGGCGGCATCGGTCGATCTTCCGTATAAATATACCACAGCGGCCGACAAGGGCCGGGTATCGAAGCTGGCCGCACTGGGGCTGTTGGGAAAAGCCTATATGTATATGGCAGGCTACCCGATGAACAAAACACAGTATTATGCCAATGCACAAACGGCATTCCAGCAGGTGCTGAGCCAGGAGAATGTGAACTGGGTGTTTTCGCCCACCTACGCGGGGCTGTTTAAAGTGGCCAATGACAATGCGTATAATTTATTCGAGGTACAATATATCTCCGGCGGGCAGGGTTATGGAAGTCCGATACCCGGGGAAGTGGTGCCTACCGATATGACGACGCAGCTCCTGCCTTACGGAGCCTATTATATCAGCGGCGAGCCTTCGCCCGACCTGGTGTTTAGCTATGAGCCGGGCGATGTACGCGAGTTTCTCACGATTGATACGCTGTACCGCAATAAATCGAATGTCGTGACACGCAAGGGCTGGGTGAAGAAATACCTTGATTCGACGGTTGCATCTACCACCAAGAGCAGTTCGGACTGGCCTACCAATTTCCCGCTGCTGCGTTCGGAGGACGTGATGCTGTTGAATGCCGAAGCGGGCAATGAAATCAGCGGGCCCAATTCCACCAGCATTGGCTTACTCAACCGTATCCGCAACCGTGCGGGACTGGTAAGTATCAACCCACCCACGCAGGACAGCCTGCGCAACGCCATTTTTATAGAGCGCAGGCATGAGTTTGCCTGGGAAGGGCAGTACTGGTACGACCTGGTGCGTACCAACCGGTATATGACGGTGATGAATCCCTGGCTGCAGGCCAATTACCAAACGAGCATGACGCAAACGCAATACATCTATCCTATACCACAGCCCGAGCTGAATATTAAACCGGGGCTGTATTACCAGAATCCGGGGTATTGATTACAAGCCGGAGGGAATTAAGAAAACAGGGGTGAGAGATCATTCCTGTTTTTGTTTGCGTCATTATATGAAAGTGTGAAGACCACTGTAATTGTGACAACAGTATTGTCACAATTACAATTATTTGGCTATCAGATTTTTGAAATAAGATGGTTAACGACACCGCTTCAGCGTCCATTCTTATAACTACACACTTTTCTGGCACTTTCCAGTTTTTCAGTCAAGATACCGGCTTTTGGTATTATTTGAGGTAGACAAAGGGGATCAAGAAAGTAGACAAAAGGAGGACAAGCAGAAATTTGTTTGTTAAAATCGCGCGGGTATAAGCGCCCGGCTGTTCCGGGAGGTAAAAATCAGACTTGTTGGAGTGTAGTACCCTAACCGACAGATACTTGTTGCACCGGTGTTACACCCTTGTTACACTTAAGTAATGGCCCTATAAGGGTGCTATAAGGGTCCTATAAGGGCGCTATAAGGGTCTTAAAGTGATGGATGAGGACAGGGGGATGGGGAGAAGTACTCAAAAAAGGGAATTAATTTTATCACGTTGTCCAATGCGTTTGTATCGCTGTATAAAACTAAAAATTCTTTTTGATATGGCAAAGGGATCGAACATAATTACACATGGGTTAAGTGGAACAATTGACCGCATCACATTTGTAAAAAGCAAAAAATACAAGGAACATATCCGGAGTAAACGCGGTAGCATCAAACCGGCTTTAATCAATGAACGCCTGCAGGAAAACTCGCAGCAATTGGGTCTTGCGGTTTTGCCTGCCAGGGCTATTTTTAACGCCGTTCGTAGTCATCATAAAGACGGGTATCTCTGGAATAAACTGCTGGGAATCTTTCGAAAACAATTAAAAGCGGGTATTCCCTTTCATATCAATGACCTGAAGGGCATGGAATGCCACAAAGAATTCAGTTTGGATAGACTGATACTGAATACGTGGTACAAGGTTCAAATTGTGCAGAAGGAAGACAAGTTATGTATAGAGCTGGTGATGAAGGAACATCCCGACTGGTCGTACCTGGAATGGAAGCGCGATTTTCAGTACCGGTTGTCGATGGTCATCGTATATCCCAACCTGGAAACAGGCGGCTTTACGGAAGAAACAGCACACGGGCCTGTCACTGAATTTACAACACCCGTACAACCACTTTCATTTGAAGTACCGATACCTGGTTCGGCGGATAAGTATGTGGCTTTTATGCTGGCTGCGACTTGTGAAGACGGAGAGGTTTCGAGGCTGGCGCATACCAATGGGATGCGGGTGGTGGGGGTGGGTGAGCGGGCGGTGTAATTAGACGGTGAGCCGCCCTTGGAGGGCGACCCACCGTTTACAAATTCCCTTTTTTCAACTCAGCCACGGCATAATCCACTGCGCGGGCGGTAAGGGCCATGTAGGTGAGTGAAGGGTTTTGACAGGCGCTGGAGACCATGCAGGCTCCGTCGGTGACGAATACGTTGGGGGCATCCCAGACCTGGTTGTGGGCGTTGAGGACGGAAGTCTTTGGATCATGACCCATGCGGGCGGTGCCCATTTCATGGATGCCCTGGCCAAGGGCGTAATTTTTATCCCAGGTACTGATGTTTTTTATACCGGCTATTTCAAACATGGCGACCAGTTCCTTAATGATGTCTTTGCGCATGTTGAGCTCGTTTTCTTTTAGCTCCGCGTCCATCGCGAGCACGGGCAACCCCCATTTATCTTTTACATTTTTATCGAGTGAGATCTTATTCTCGTGGTAGGGTAGCACTTCGCCAAAGCCGGTGGCGCCGATGGCCCAGGCGCCGGGTTCGGTGAGGGCTTCTTTAAATTCCGCGCCGATATTGAGCTCGGCGACGTCGCGGCCCCAGCCTTCGCGGCTGGCGCTGCCCTGGTAGCCGAAACCACGGAGGTAATTGCGTTTGTCGCCGCCGAAATTGACAAAGCGCGGAATATAAAAACCATTGGCGCGGCGGCCATAATAGTATTTGTCTTCGTAGCCCTCTACGCTGCCCTGCGCACCGAGCATGTAGTGATGGTCCATTACGTTGTGACCCAGCTCGCCGCTACTGCTGCCGAGGCCACCGGGCCATATATCGGTGGCGGAGTTCATCAGCACCCAGGCCGAGTTGAGCGAAGAGGCATTGAGAAAAACGATGTCGGCATGAAACTCATGGGTCATGTTGTTGAGGGCGTCGAGTACTTCGACACCGGTGGCTCTTTTTTTGTCTTTGTCGTAGAGCAGGCGGGTGACGATGCTCCAGGGACGGACGGTGATCCTGCCGGTTGCCCGCGCCGCGGGAAAGGTAGAAGACTGTGTGCTGAAATAGCCGCCAAAGGGACAGCCTTCCCAGCAGCGGTTGCGAAATTGGCATTGGGTGCGCCCGGGAATGGCTTCGGTGAGGTTGGCGACGCGGCCGATAAACAGGTGACGATTTCCTTTATAATAGTCTTTTATCCGCGCTGCAACATCCTTCTCTACGCAATTCAAATCCATCGGCGGCAGGAAATGGCCGTCGGGCAGGTGGGCCAATCCTTCTTTGGAACCGCTGATGCCGGCGAATTTTTCCACATAGTCGTACCAGGGAGCAAGGTCTTTATATCGGATGGGCCAGTCAATGGCGATACCGTCTTTGGCATTGGCTTCAAAATCGAGATCGCTCCAGCGATAGGACTGGCGGCCCCATAAAAGGGAGCGGCCGCCGAACTGGTAGCTGCGCCACCAGGTGAAGGGCTTTACTTCCGTATAGGGGCAGTCTTTTTCATTGGTCCAGTAGTTCATCACGCCTTCCTGCGCCGCGGTGCCGTACATGGCCCAGTCGCGCGATATGACGGGGTTGTCTTTTTTGTATTGCAGGGGAGCCTGGCCGCGATGCGGAAAATCCCAGGGATCGTAGGGGGCGGTTTTATAATCTTTGATGTGTTCGAGCGGGCGGCCGCGTTCGAGCATGAGGACGTTCAATCCTTTTTCGGTAAGTTCTTTGGCAGCCCAGCCTCCGCTGATGCCGGAGCCGATAACAATGGCCTGGTAGGTATTTTGTCCAACGGCTTTATTATTGATATGAAGTGTATCGCCCGGCATACGCAATCGTTTTTGTTGTTGTAAAGTTATTTTACTTACCCATACTATTACGCGGCAGCATAAATGATATTTTATCCTTTTCTACTCCTTTTCCTCCCCATCGGGCGGCCGTCCATGCCACCAGGTGGCGAGCAGGGAGCCGTTGATATTCATGAGCGGGCCGAAAATAGCCGGCGCCAGTCCTATCATCGACAGTTTGCCCATATGCCCGGCCAGCGCGGAGGCAAGGCCGGCGTTCTGCATGCCCACTTCCAGCGAGATGGTACGGGAATCTTTTTCCGACATTTTCAGCAGGCGGGCCGACCAGTAGCCCAATGTAAACCCGGCAATGTTATGAATAAACGTAGCCAGCACCAGCAATGCGCCTACCTCCAGCAAGTGATCCCTGCCGGCGGCGGTGATGATCATGATGATTAACGCGATGCCCGTCATCGAGACCGCCGGCATGGCTTTGTCGAGCCACCTGAATTTTCCACGCACGAGGTAATGAAAGGCCAACCCCGCTACCACGGGAATGATGATCATTTTGGTGATGTCCCATACCATGCTCCATAGATTCACCTGCACGAAAGCGCCGCCGAGCAATTTCATGAGCACGGGTGTAAGGAGCGGCGCCAGCAGGGTAGACACCGTAGTCACGGAGACGGACAATGCCAGGTTTGCTTTTGCGAGATAGGACATTACGTTGGAGGCCAGTCCGCTGGGACAACAGCCCACCAATATAATACCCGCGGCAACCTGTGGCGGGAAATGAAAAAGGCTGGCAAGGGCAAAGCCTATCAATGGCATGATGGTATAATGACAAACCACGCCAATGACCACGCCTTTGGGCATGCGCAATACGCGCTCGAAATCTTTCAGGCTTAGTTCGGTGCCCATGCCAAACATGATGAGTTGCAGGAGCGGGGTGATCAGCCCGGAAAGACTGAAATCGCCGACCTTGATAAAATACTGCGGGTAATACATGGACAGGCTCACCACGGCAAATATCATGACGGTAAAGGAAAAACCTTTTAGTAGCGCATTACCTCGGAAGGCAATGGCGAGGTTGGTGAAAAAGGCGAAGAGCAGCCAGCCGCCGAAACGGTTGAGATCGGTTAACAACAAAACAATATAGGTGAGCAGGAATATGGCCGCGAGGATATACGGGAGCTTGAAGATGGAAGGGCGGGATGTCGTCATGCGATAAATTCGTTTTTCAATAATTCGTACAGGCGTTCAAACTTTTTGAACTGCCGGGCGTACAGCGCATGCTGTTCTGCGTTTGGTTTGTACAGCGAAAGGGGCTTGCTGTTTTGTACCGGGGTTCGCCCGAGTGCATCCATGCCGAGCAGGACGGCACCGAGAGCGGAGCTTTCCACATCATCGGACACGATGACTTTTTTGTTGAACACATCGGCCAGTACCTGCAGCCAGAGACTGCTTTGAGCGAAGCCGCCACCGGCATATATTTCGGTGGGATCGTTGTTTTCCATAATCACCCGGCCGATGCTGTAGACGCCGTAGATAATGCCTTCGAGCACGGCGCGAATCATGTGGGCCCGGGTATGGTTGATATCGAGACCAAAAAAAACGCCTTTCGCCCGGGGATTCCAGAGAGGGGCACGCTCACCGAGAATATAGGGCAGGAACAAAAGCCCGTCGCTGCCGGGCGGGGCCTGGGCCG
>DASYCT010000124.1:0-10329 GCA_036500065.1 Chitinophagaceae bacterium
ATTTTACGTTGAATAGATTGGGATACCATTAACCATAAAAATCTAAAATGACTCTTTTTGTTACCGGCCTGCCTTATGATATGGACGACACCGATCTGAGGGAAATGTTCGAACTATACGGTGAAGTAAAATCGGCCAAAATTGCACTGGATAAAGAGACACGGAAAAGCCGTGGTTTCGGATTCGTAGAAATGCCCAATCGTGAAGAAGGGCTTGAAACCATCAACCTGCTGAACGGCGTTGGCCTGGGCAGGAAACAAATGTCTGTACAGGAATCTGCCGACAGGCCCCCGAATAATAATCGTGGCGGCGGAGGCGGTGGTGGTGGCTATCGTGGTGGCGGCGGTGGTGGAGGCTATGACCGCGGAGGCGGTGGTGGCGGCTACAATCGTGGCGGCGGCGGTGGAGGCTACGACCGTGGTGGTGGCGGAGGTGGTGATCGCGGCGGTGGCGGTGGTTACCGGGGCGGTGGCGGCGGCGGTTATGACCGTGGCGGCGATCGCGGAGGCGGTGGTGGTGGAGACCGTGGCGGCAGTGGCGGCGACCGTGGTAATGATCGCGGCGGCAGCGGCGGTGGTTATGGAGACAGGGATAATGACCGGAGACGGTATTAAATCATATAGGTTATATAATACTAATACGAAAAAAGACGGTGAGCCGCCCCGAAAGGGCGACCCACCGTCTTTTTTCGTATTATCCCCATTGGGGTTACAAAAATTACGCTTGCGACATACATACGGATAACTTATTATTACATTTGTTGACGAAAGTCAACCTATCGTATAATCTTATCTATTATGACAGCACCCGTGAGCGTATTTATTGTTGACGATGAATACCAGAGCCGCCAGGTTATTGGTAAAATGCTCCATCATTATTTTAAATCGCTACAAATTGTAGGAGAAGCCGGCAGCGTGACCGAAGCGGTGGAAGGCATCGGGAGGCTGGCCCCGCAGATAGTGTTCCTCGACGTTCATATCGGTTCCGAAGCGGGGTTTGATGTATTGGACAGGCTCGACAGCACTGATTTTGAACTTATTTTTACCACGGCTTACCAGGAATATGCGGTAAAAGCCTTCCGGTACAGCGCCATCGATTACCTCCTGAAGCCTATCAACGCAACGGAACTGGAAACCGCCGTACAACGGGCGCTTACAAAAATACAATTACAGCAATCGGATACCACCCAACAGGTGCAGCTATTGCAACAGCAGCTGGGACCGGCGCATAAATTTACCGGCAAAATAGCGGTGCCCACCCCCGACGGCCTGTTGTTTATCGCCGTGCAGGACATTGTTTACTGCCAGGGGCAAAGCAACTATACCGAAATCCATCTTGTCAACGGCCAGAAGCTCACGTCGAGCCATACCCTTAAACTATACGATGAAATGCTGACCGGCCTGCATTTTTTCCGGGTACACAAATCTTTTCTTATCAACCTGCAGCATATAAAAATGTACCGGCGCGGCGAGGGCGGCACCGCCGTCATGAGCAATGGCCGGGAAATTGAAATTGCGCGGCGCAATAAAACCAGCTTCCTGAACCTCTTTAAGGGATAATGCCTGGTCACTCCCCGCACACTATACCGCCTGCTGCCGCTGTTTCTCCTCTCCTGCTTTGTTGCCCGTCCTGTTTATTCACAGCATTTTTATGTGCAGAAGTACACGGTCAACGACGGGTTGAGCGATTCGTATATCCTGGGCATTCTCCAGGACAGCGAGGGATTTCTATGGGTGGGTTCCATCAACGGGTTGAGCCGCTTCGATGGCAGAGAGTTTATTAACTACGGGTATGCCGAGGGGTTGCCCAGCCTGCGCGTGGACCAGGTATACGAGGATCACAACAAACGTATCTGGGCCGGCACCCGGCGGGGCATGGTGGAAATAAGAGGCGGCAAATGTATCGCGTATCCAACCAGCGATAGTCTTCCTCTTGCATTTGTGTTCGGCATCAAAGAACTGGGCAACCACGACCTGCTGGCGATGACGGACAAGGGCGTGTACCGCTTTGACCGCAATCACTGGCAGAAGCTGGCGCTGTACCCGGGTATGGAAAATCAGTGCTGCCGCAATATAGTTGAAACCGGGGCCGGGTTGCTTATCAATTACGGCGACCGTGTGGTGCTTAAAAGAAAGGACGGCCAATTTGAGCTGCTCGGGGCGATAGCTGCTTCCAAAGAATACTACGATGGGATTACCGTCTTTAACAAGCAGGTGTACCTGCACCTCCCCGACCGGGTATTGCGGTTAGGTGAAACCGATACGGTTTCCATTTTTGCGCATACGTTTCAACATATGCCTATCCGGGGTTTCTTTATGGATTCAAAGAACCGTTGCTGGGTGACCACCGAGCACGACGGGATACTTGTCACGGCCCCCGGCAACCCGGGGCGGGTAACGGATACGCTGCATACCACCTATAACCTGGTATCGGGCATTTACGAAGACCGTGAAGGCAATATATGGATAGCCTGTATAGACGGGTTGATGAAAGTGCGCGAAGTGAATTACAGCCTGTACCGGCCGGCGGCGGGCGGCAGCGATATACGTAATATAATAAAAACAGATGGCGGCATTGTTGCCTGCTCCAACTACGGTTTGCTGGAATGCCGGCAGGGAGTGTTACAGGGCCTGCCCTTACAGGGATCGGCCATACTGGTGAGCGGCCGGCATTCGGAGGATATTGTAGACGACTGCTGTACGGACGACCGGGGGCGGCAATGGCTGACCATGCGGAACAAGCATTTGTACCTACTCGATCATCATACGATAAAGGATATGTCGGCCCTGGTACCGAAACCGGTAAGGGATATTTACTGGCAGATAACGTTCAACCAGCAGAACAGAAAGCTGTACCTCTGCTCGGACAGCCTGTTTGAAGGAAATGAAAAGGGGTTTGTTCCTTTCCGCGCGGCGAATAGCGGGCAATATATTCTGCGTCCGCGATCGGTTTATTCTTTTTCCAACGGACTTACGCTGGTGTACACGGCCGACAATGCCTTCTTCCTGCTGGATGCGCAGGACAGGATGAGCAATGTGTCGGCCAATATGCCTATCGGCGGCGCGAGTGAAGGGATTCGCATTTATGCGGAACCCACAGGCCGGTTCTGGTTGGCGTACAACGGCGGCTTATTACGTTTTCACTGGAATGAACAGCAACAACCGGTAAGGGAATCAATGCCCGGCGGCGGTTTACCCCGTGATGCCATACACGGCCTGGCGATGGATGCTTTCCACCGGCTCTGGGCGCTGACGCGTTCGGGGCTGGTGGTGATAGAGCCGGGTACCGGCCCGGAACAGCGACCCATTGTACACCGGCTTAGTGAAGAAGCGGGTATTTATTGCAATCAATGGATCGGGACGCGTATTGCCAGTGATGACAAAGGTGCTGTATGGATGAGCCTGCAAAACAGCCTGTACCGGTTTGACCCTGCGGGCGTGCAATTTGATAATACGTCGCCTGCGGCGGCGATGGAAGATATACAGCTGAACCTGCATCCCACGCAATGGGGCGCCTGGGCCGATTCATTGTACGGCTATCGCCAGCTGCCACGGCAGGTGCAATTGCCGTATTATCTCAACAACCTGAGCCTGTCGTACAAGGCTCCCTGTTTTCATGGGGCATCGGGTATTGAATTTTCGTATGAGCTGGAAGGTGCGGACAGCGGATGGAGCAATGCGTCGAAAGACAACAGCGTATCGTTTGTGCGGCTGCCGCCGGGCAATTACACGTTTAGGGTAAGGGCGCGCAAATCCAATACGGAATGGGGGGCGCCGGCTGCTTTTGCCTTTACCATCAACAGCCCGTACTGGGAGCGCTGGTGGTTTCGCGCCTGTATACTGGCGCTGGCGACGGCGCTGCTGGCGTTTATCTTCCGCAGCCGTATACGGCAAGTGCGCCGCAAGGCGCAGGTAAAGGAGCAGTTGCGCGAACTGGAATTAAAAGCGCTGCGGGCGCAGATGAACCCGCATTTTATTTACAATGCGCTGAATTCGATACAGGCGCTGGTGTTTAGCAACAAGCCCGAAGAGGCATCGCTGTACATCAGCAAATTCGGCCGGCTGCTGCGGCAGGTGCTGAACCACTCGGAGCAGCCGCTGATTCCCCTGCAGGAAGAGCTGGAAGCGCTGGAATTGTATATACAGCTGGAGCAACTACGCCTGCACGTGGATTTGCAATACAGCATCCGTTCCGCGGCCGGTATCGACGCGGAGGAAGAGCTGGTGCCGCCGCTGCTGCTGCAACCATTTGCCGAAAACGCTTTATGGCATGGCCTGAGCCGGAAGCAAGGAGAAAAAAAGCTGGATATTACCGTTACGACCGAGGGTGAATGGCTGGTTATCTGCGTGGCGGATAATGGTATCGGCCGCCTGGCGGCGGCCGGGTATAAACCTTCCCGAACGCATAAGGGTTCGCGGGGTATGGATATTACCGGGCGGCGATTACAGGAATACAACCGGGTCAAGGATGGGGTGTTTATCGGGATCACTGATCTTTACGATGCGGCGGGCGCTCCTGCCGGCACCAGCGTGGTACTGCGCATCCAGCGTAAGACGGGAGCGGCCGCAAGCGTTGATCAGCAAACACCTCCTTTAAATCCCTGATACAACCGCCAACTAATTGCCCTTTATAAATACGGCCGGCTTTCTCGTGCTTTGCATGTCCGTCACAGGCGGCTGGCGGTAGCATGATTTATCTCATGACCGGCCGGGTGGCCAGCCTGGGTTATGGGCTCTGATTTCAACTGGGTATAACCGTCCCGGGGGGACTGTCTTTTAAGGAGGCGGTCCCTCTTTTTTTGAGTTGCAAGCTGCCGCTGTTTCTCCCCCCAACGCCGTTGGATAAACGGGGCTATGAGCCCTGCCTTTTTATCACTCTTTTTGTGGTTGCACCTATTTTATAAACCGAATATTTTCTATGCAAAACAAATTTGTACTCTTATCCTGTGTGCTTGCGTTGGCGATAACGCGGGGCAGCGCACAAAACGTGGGCATTAATACCGACGGGCTGTTGCCGGACAGCAGCGCGATGCTGGATATCCGTTCGCCCAACAAGGGGCTGCTGATACCGCGTATCAGCACGGCGGCCCGGCTGGCGCTTCCCAATACAAGGGGTTTACTGGTTTTTGATACGGCAACCGGCGGCTTCTGGTACAACAGCGGGTCGGGCTGGCTGAACATCGCCACGACGACCACTCCTGTTTCCGGCAGTTATTGGGGGCTGAACGGCAATGACCTGGGAATGGATACCACTCATTTCATCGGTCCGATCAGCAATTCGGCTTTTACCGTAAAGGTGAACAGTTTCCTGTCGGGACGCATCGACCCGGTACACCATAATGCTTCCTGGGGATACAAGGCAGGGGCGGCGGGCAGCCAGGATACGCTTGGGGGTACGATGAAAAACTATGCAGGGGGCAATGCCGCCATCGGGGACTATTCACTGCACAGTAATATAATTGGCAATTCTAATACTGCCAGCGGCTATGCCGCGCTGTATTCCAATACGGTTGGTTCTGAAAATACGGCCACCGGCATCAACGCGCTGTACAGCAACAATACGGGTTATTTCAATACCGCGTCCGGCGCAGCAGTCTTGTACTACAATGTCACGGGTAATGAAAATACCGCGACGGGTTATACGGCCCTGTATTTAAATACCAGCGGCAGCTACAATGTTGCTTATGGGGAAGGCGCGCTGAGCAATAACAATACGGGCAGCTATAATACGGCTGTCGGCAGTGAAGCCAATACAGCACTGGGAAGCGCGGGCACCAATCTTACCAATGCCACTGCTATCGGCTATGGAGCTACGGTAAATGCTTCCAACAAAATACGATTGGGCAACAGCGCGGTAACGGTTATCGAGGGACAGGTGCCGTTTACGACGCCTTCGGACGGCCGTTTCAAATACAATGTGCAGGAAAATGTAAAGGGACTGGATTTTATACTGAAGCTCCGGCCGGTGACGTACCAGTTCGACGTACAGCGTTTTGATGCGCAGCAGCGTTCCACCGGGGCCGCTGACGCCGGTTATATTATGCAGGCTTCTTATGATGCCGCCGCGCGGGTGCGGCGCACAGGGTTTATTGCGCAGGAAGTGGAGAAAGCCGCGCAGTCGTCGGGGTATGATTTCAGCGGTATCGTCAAACCTGCTACCGAAGCGGATCATTACAGTCTCAGCTATGAGTCGTTTGTGGTGCCGCTGGTAAAAGCGGTGCAGGAGCAGCAGCAGATCATCCGGCAACAGGAAAAAAAGCTGGATGCGATGCAGCAGGAAATAGATGAGTTAAAGCAACTGATCCGGGCCGGGAAATAAATTCTTCACGCAACAACGACACAGATGAAAATACATGCTGTAGCAGTATGGGCATTTCTTTTGCCTGCCATGGCGGCATGGCAGCCCGGGGGATTGCGGGCGCAGGGCATTACCATGCGCCCCGTGACCTATATGATAATGAACGGCGCGCCGGTGCTGGTGTTGAACGATGCCAGCCTGCTGTCCAATGGCCTGGTAGCGCCGGACAACAGCACGGTGATCGTCACCGGCGTTCACAGCGGCAGAACGGTTATCGGCGGCACCGGCACGCTGCTGTTTAATAATCTCACTGTCAATAAATCGGCCAGCGATGTATTTCTCAGCGGCACGGTGACGGTAACCGGTACGCTGGCGATGGTAAGTCATAACCTGCAACTGAACAATCACACGCTCAACCTGGGCGGCACCGGGAGCATATCGGGAGAAGGGAGCCAGTCGTATATCACCGATTTTGGCACGGGCACTATAACGGCGACCCGTGTGTTATCGGCTCCCCATGCGGTCAACCCCGGCAATATCGGGGTGGAGATCAGCAGCAGCCAGCACCTGGGTACGGTAACGGTGACCCGGGGCGAGGCGCAACAAGCGCTGCCGACGGGCGTGCCGGGCATCGGCCGTTATTTTGCCATCAGCCCGACGGTCAACAGCAACCTGAACGCCAGCATCCGCTTTCATTACCTGGATGCGGAACTGGACAGGTCGGTTGAATCTTCTCTTTACCTGTGGTCCCTCGGCGGCAAGTTTGCGGTATGGAGCTACCTGGGCGAGGACAGCATCAACACAACTGCCAACTGGGTTTTAAAAACAGGTATCCCGTCGTTCAGCACCCGCTATTCCTTGTTTAACAGCAGCAACGGAACAGCTATTGCGCGAACGATACCCGTCAGCGGCAGCAGTTTCCCCGGCAGCAGCGCCGCGATTGTGCTGAAGGGATACCCCAACCCGGTACATAATACGGTGACACTTACGATGAACAGCGACCACGAGGCAGACTA
Source organism: Chitinophagaceae bacterium (assembly GCA_036500065.1). Taxonomy (GTDB): domain Bacteria; phylum Bacteroidota; class Bacteroidia; order Chitinophagales; family Chitinophagaceae; genus JACMLD01. Next base: position 7,314 of record DASYCT010000124.1, read on the forward strand.
TACGCTGAGCTTGTACGACCAATGGGGCAATATCCTGCAAAGCAGGGAGCTGCATTGCGCGGTGGGCACCACTACCCTTCAATGGGATATCAGCCGCTACCCGGCAGGCATCTATCATATTTCAACCGGCGGCGCACAGCCCCTGAAACGAATCACGATAATCCGTCAATAATCCTGTTGACCGGCCGGTTGGTTGAAAAGCCCCCAAAGGGCGACCCACTTCTTTTGTCAGGGTGTATCGCAGCCCGGGCCGCGGAGCAGTATTTTTGTTTCTTTTATTTCCCAGTTCATGCCGAGGGGGCGGCAGAGAGCGTTGAGCGCCGTGAAGAGATCCATGCCGTTGAGCTTACCGGAAAAACGGCAATTGTACTGGGCATCCTCTTCCACTTCTATTTCTATCCCATAAATATGCTGCAATGACTGGATCACCTCATAGAGGCGCGCCTGTTGAAAACTGCTGGTGATGCTGGTGTCCAGCGGCAGGGGCTTATCGACCAGCGTGACTTCAAACGTGCGGTTGCTGACGGTATAGACCAGTTCCTGGTTAGGGGTCAGCAGCACGCCGTTGGCCGTTTTGCGGGGAGCATCGCCTTTGGGCGCGGTGGTTGTTTTTTCATACACTTCTACTTTGCCGGAGCTAACGGATACCTCTATCGTATTATCTTTTTTGCCGTCGGTGACAAGAAAGGAGGTGCCCAACACGTGCAGCACGAGATCGTGGCAATACACAAAAAAAGGATGGTGGGGGTCTTTGCTGACCTGGAAAAAAGCGGAGCCATCGAGCACCACTTCACGTTTGCCCGGCGGGAAATGGTTGGGCCAGGATAAACGGGCGCCGGGGTCCAGTTTTACCTGTGTTCCTTCTTCGAGGGTGAAACCCATGGCCGTATTGGTCGTATTACTGCGCGTAAGCGTATTGCCTGCCAGGACGGAAGCAGCAGGCCCGGCATGCTGCCGGTATTCAAAAAGCCAGGCGCTGCCGGCCACCAGCAACACGGAAGCCAGCACCAGCCAGCCCCCGGTACGCGTGCGGCGACGGGAATGCCTGCGCGAGGATGGCAGTATTTCAATGCCTTTGGTGGAGCGGGCGCTTTCCAGCAAAGCGGATTTTGCAATGGCCCGGGTAAACCGCTCGTATTCGTGCTGGAACTCATCTTCGGGCAATTGCAGGGATAAAAAGCCAATCAGTTGATCGGCACTCATGACCACATCCAGTTTTTCGGGATGGGTACGTATCCAATGCTCCCAATAGCTGATGTCCTTATCGTTGATCCTGAAATAGTACCGCAGGTAGGATTCGTCGCAGGCGAAATCTTCCGGGCGGTAAAGGGAATGGTCCATGACGGTGTGCTGTTTATACTACTAAGTGCAGGAAACAAGGAATTTTTACCATGAAAAAAGAAAAAATAGTTAGTGGTCAGTGGTGAGTCGTTTGCTTCGCAGGCGGTTTGCGGTTGGCCCGTTCACTACTCACTATCCACACTACAAACTGATTTGCGCGAGGTGGCGGCGGAGGACTTTCAGGGATTCGTAGACCTGGTTGTAAATCGTGCGGGGGCTGGCGGTGCCGGTGGCGGCTATCTGTTCATAGCTCATGTCGTCGAAAAATTTCATGCGGATGATTTCCATCTGCCGGCGGGTCAACTGGCCCATCGCTTTTTCAACTTTATCCTTTACTTCGGCGCTGGTTTGCAGTTGGATGAGCAGGTCCTCGTAGGAATGACCGGAAGAAAAGGCTTCGTTTGCTTCCAGTGCTTTGGCGGCCGCTTGTTCCTTGGGCAATTCGCGCAGTATCTTTCTTTTCAGATAGGTGCGCAGGTAAAAACCGATATGTTCTACAGCGGGAAGTTGTTCGTGACGCGCCCAGAGTTCAAGGAATACCTCATGAATCCAGTCCCTGGTCATCTCCTTGTTGCCGGAGATTTTGAATCCATAAGAAAAAAGAAACTGGTAGTATGCTTTGTACATGTTTGTAAAAGCAGTCATGTTGCCGTTTCTTATGCCAGACCAAAGCGGATCTTCTAAATACATACAGGCTAAAAATGGTGTGGAAGGAAACAAACTTACTGTTAATTTTCTTTTTTTGCAACAATAGTTTGACCGGTAAAAATGGAGCCATTGGTTTAGAGGGAGTTAGCAAATGGCAAGGGGGAATTTTTTAACCCTGCGCAACGAATAGCGGGGGCATAGGAATTGCATTTATGCTGTTTGAACCAACAAATTATTTTATGCGCAGTCCTTTTTCCATGAGCCGTTTTTTTTGGTCAGCAGTCATTGTACCTGGTTTGGGTTTTGTGATGGCAACAGGTTTTACAGCACCCGGGGGAGTTGCAGGCGGAGCAGCTATTGGGATACCGACGACCGTATCAGGTAATGTGGAGCCGATTGACGGAGCGCTGCATGCCTTTCTTTATTCCACCACGGACACGGTCAGCACCAATGTAGATAACACGACGGGAAGGTTTGAGTTTTCGACCGTGAAGCCCGGTAGTTACCAATTGTTTATCGAAGGCAGGCCGCCCTATCGCAACAGTATCAGGGATGGCATACTGGTGGCGGACGGAAAGCCCAATGATGTGGGTGTGATCGTAATGAGTAAATAAACCCTAACTAATTTGTAACTTTCCTCTTGTGAAATTATCTAACAGGATATGGAAGAACAATACATAACGAAGATCATAGAGACAAAAGCCGTCACCCACGATGTAAAAAGATTTCGGCTGGAAAAGCCGGAAGGGTATCACTTTACGCCGGGGCAGGCAACCGATGTTTGTATCAATAAAGAGCAATTTAAAGAAGAACGAAGACCGTTTACGTTTACCTCGCTCAATGAAGAGCCTTATCTTGAATTTACGATCAAACGCTATCCCGATCATCACGGGGTGACGGATGAATTGCACCGGCTGAACCCGGGTGATGAACTCATACTGCACGATGTTTGGGGAGCCATCTCCTATAAAGGTCCGGGTTATTTTATTGCCGGGGGCGCGGGTATTACTCCCTTTATGGCCATACT
>DASYCT010000125.1:0-5868 GCA_036500065.1 Chitinophagaceae bacterium
GTGGCTTTGGATAAACCGGTCACCACTACTACGCTTTCTTCCACCGCATTGTCGGCCAGTTCAAAATTTTCCGTGACGGCTCCGCTGATGGATACATTACGCGTCACGGCTTTATAGCCTACATAACGCGCTTCTATGAGATAGGTGCCCGAAGGGAGCGTCTTAAAACTATAATTCCCGTTGTTATCGGCCACCGCCCCTATTTTAAGATCTGCAATGTATACCGTGGCGCCGGCCAGCGGGCCGCCCCCTTTCTTATCGGTCACTTTGCCCGATAAGGTGCCGGTAGTCGGATCAGTCGCTCTGCCGGCAGCTATGCCCTGCACAGGCGCCAACTGGTAGATAGCTAAAAGAACCAGGATAAGATAACTCCTAACAATAACCGTTTTCATTCTTCAACTATTTTTTTTGTTGTAAATGCGTGTAAAGCAGATTGCCGAAGGCATACATGGGTTATGAATGCCGGAAAGCAGCTACCGGGCAACCGGTGCTGTATATCAAATGAAACGGGTTGCGGGAGGTCCGCGCAGGGAGAAGAAGAATTGGGTAACCGCGTAAAAGGTATGGGGATGAAAGGCCTGCCGGGGCGTAAACACCTGCGGCGGCGTAAATTCAAATTGGCTAACCGTGGCTGTAAAAGGTGATTCCGCGACCAGGTTATCGCAATCGCAATTAAAACCGGCCGTACTTACAAGGGCCTTATCACCTGCCAGCTTGCTACTTGTTTTATCGGTGTGGTTGGCCAGCCAGTCGTGCAATGCCTGCTTGGGTGTAATGCTGAACGCGAAAACGGTCAGCAGTAACCCAGCCAGGAATTGACGTATGACAGGACGATAAAACACTATAGAATTGCGACTTTGTTGCAAAATTAGGGGTTAAAGCGGAATATCCATTTACCGCTGGTGTGAAAATCCGGTCATTTTCCCAGTACGATGGTGAACAGGGAACCTTTACCGGGTTCACTCTCGCAGAAAACGCTGCCGTTCAGCTCCTGCACGATGCGCTTTACGATGGAAAGCCCCAGCCCGGTGGAGGCTTCGCCACTGGTGGGGATGGAGGAAATATTGCTGTAACGGCTAAAAAGATGGGGCATCTCGGACGGCTCGATCCCTACCCCTTCGTCCTTCACCCTGATATTGACGGCGTCCTGTTCATCGGACACGCTGATCCAGACATTCTTACCCGGCGCTGTATATTTCAAGGCATTGGACACCAGGTTTTCGCAGATACGGGCCACCAGGTGTTTATCGCTTACGAGGTAGACATGGTTACCGGGTGTTTCGCAATGCAGCTGGATATTTTTGCCGGAAGCGGAAGGCCTGAAATCATCCACCAGGTTTTCGACAAACAGGCTCAGGTTGAAATTTTCCAGTTCCACCACGTGTTTATTGGTCTCGGCTTTCTCCACATCGAGAATGGTACGGATAAGCGATTCCCCCTTGAGGGTGGACGCATGGATGCGCTGTACGGCTTTTTGCTGTTCCTCCGTAAGGTTGCTCTTATCCGCTTCCAGCAACTGGCTCCACATTTTGATCGAGGAGAAGGGACTGCTTAGATCGTGCTACACAATGCTGATAAGCGAATTCTTTTCATAATTCAGTTCCGCGAGTTTTTCATTCTGCCGCCGGATCAGTTCATTCTGCTGCTTCAGGCGTTTGTTGGCCTGGCGCTTCAGGAAAAGGGAAACGGCGATCAGCAGGGCGATGATGGCGGCGGCAATGGCTACATACGTAGTGATGCGGCTGCGCAGCATGGCCTGCATTATTTCGGCTCTCAGTAAGCGATTCTGCTGTTCACGTTGCTTTGCATTAAAGCGTTCCTGCAGGCCGGCTATATTTTTATTCGTTTCCCCGTTCACCAGGCTGGTATCGAGGGTGTACCATTGCAACTGGTTTTCGTAGGCCTTCTTATACTCGCCTTTCATGGAATAAAGCACGGCAAGGATGGCATAGCTCTCCGACTCCTTTTCCTTTGCCTGCAGCCGTTGCGCCAGGGCCAATGCTCGCAGGCCATAAAAAGAAGCGGAATCAAATTTTTTCAGTTGGGTAAAATCATCCGCCAGGTTGAGCTCGTCCAGCCATATATCAGCCGAATCGGATTTGGTCAAATGATACAGGTAATCGCGCTGGAAATAGGGCAGGGCTTTTGAAAATTCATTTTTCCGGTAATACACATTGGCGATATTGTTGTACAGCGAATGTATGCTGCGCTTATCATGGTGTTTTTCGGCAAGGGCAAGACCTTCGTTGAGGACCAGCAGGGCGCTGTCGTGCATTCGCAACTGGTTATAGATGCCGCCGAGGTTGATATACGATGTGATGATGGAATGGTAAGACCCTCCTTCCGGGGCCATCCGGGCGCATTCGAGATAGGCTTCTTTTGCTTTTTGAGGCTGCTTGGCGTTTACATACAGGTAGCCAAGATCGTTTAATGCACCGAGTATGTATATCGGGTCGCCGAGCTTGCGGGCTGCATCCAGCGATTTGAGGTACCAGTTGAGCGCCTCATCGTAATTGCCTTTAAGGTCTTCCGATATGCCGCGCAACCGCATCGAAAGCACGTCTCCCTTATTGAATTTCAGTTTGGCCGCTTCCTGTGCAATGAACTTTGCGTACCAGGCAACGGAATCGGCCTGGTTTTCATCCATGTCAATACAGCGATCGTACAATGATTTGAGGTAAGAAGTATCCACCGGTTGTAACCGGGCTGCGAAAGGAGCAATAAGAAAGAGGAGTAAAAACCAATATTTCACGTAGTAAACTTATGCCTTTATTCTATCAGCTTGTTCTTCAACGCAAACTTCACAAGGCCAACGGTGTTGTTGACACCCAGCTTGGCGATAAGGTTCTTGCGGTGCGTTTCCACCGTGCTGACGCTTAAAAACAATCGTTCCGCTATTTCGGCATTGCTGAACTCCCTGCACACCATTTTCAGCACTTCTATTTCGCGTTTTGACAGTATTTCACTTACTTTTTTATCCTCCAGCGTGATAGTGCTGCGGAAATCGCTTTCGCTGATGATGTCGATGTCTTTGGAAAAATAAGTTCCCCCTCCAGCCACCACCTGCACAGCTTCTATCAGTTCCTGCACCGGCACATTTTTCAATACATATCCCTGGATGCCGTGGCGGGTGAGCTTATGCACATACCGGGTGCCGCGCATCAGGGTAAGATAAATGATTTTCTGGGTGGGTTTAAGCGTGCGTACCTGTTTGAGCAGGTCCTCTTCTTCGATATCCGGCAAATGAACGTCCAGCAGCAGCACATCGATGTCCAGCCCGGGCAGCAAGTCCAACAGCTCTTTTCCACGGGAAGAGGTACCAATTACATCGATACCCTCCTGTTTTTTTAACAACAGAGCGAGCCCTTCCAGGTACATTTCATGATCTTCTACTATAAAAACACGGATCATGCGTGTGCTGACAGATTTTGGGTTTGCATGCTAATAATACCAGTTTTGTGCTGATAGGGATTGGGGTCGCTATGACTAAATATAGGGTAAAACTAACAAAAAAAGCCCTTGCGGGGGATTTACATATATTAATTTATAATCTCATCCTTTTAATCGGAATGTAGTGAGCCGCCTGGAAGGGCCGATCCACCTGGCCGGGGTCAAAATCTCCCGGGACGTTCGTTGGAAATCTTTGTGCCCCACAGTGGAACAAGTTCGAACGGGTTCAGGGAAGATTGGATGTTTTTATTCAGGCTTAAATCGTTCATTATCAAAAGTAGGATGGGGTGGACACTTAGCTTCTATAGAAAAAGGGGCAACCGGTGATCCGGCCTGTTCTTTTGTTTCCGTCCTCAAAGGGTTGAATAAGCAATGATCAGTTGCCGGATGTTAGCTTTTCTATATCGTCCAAATCTTTATGGCGCCCTGCCGCTTTTTTAGCCTGAATAAGGTTATTCAGATGTATAAATCTAATTAATAACCCCTCTTCATTAAAGAGCTGAGCCTGGGCAAAAGCATCATCAAATTCTACACCCTTGAGCTTTGTAATAATATCAATGCTTACCGGCGGGCGCCCATAAGAAAAAACATCAACAGTATCAGCGTCCATGAATTTTTGCTCCGTCATGTCAAACAGGGGAAGACCAAACCCAAATATCCATGTCACCAGTAATTCTTCTATATCCATGCAGGATTACGGCATAACCCCCTACCAGGATATATTGTACATCATGTTTGTTCAATGCCTGAATAAAGTCCCTGAAATCATCATTGAAAATGTTGCCCATTAGTTAGGAAGTTTCCGGCTGGAGAAACAGGCTCTATCGATCTTCGGTTGATTATCCATAGAAAAGCCATAGGCCATGGAGATAAGATAATACGCCTGGCGTAAACGTTCTGAATAAGAGGTATTCTTACTGTATACGTTTGCGGCATCTGCTTCTTCAAAGGTCATCATCTTGAATGCAGTTCTGTCGAATTTATAATCTGCCATAAACAAATGTAAGAAATAGGCAAGAAAGGGGCAAGATGTCGCAGGGTTAGAAGGAAGGGTAAAATAAAAGGCCTCGTAAGTTATTAACTTACAAGGCATTGTGGCCAGAAGAGGATTCGAACCTACACATGACTGCTCACCCTTTTGCATACACACACGAAAAAAGCCGGGGTGTCCCGGCCTTTGTCTGACTTATAGCTATGGTACTAATTGAGGTTCTCGATAATGCCGGCAATGCCTTGCCCGCCACCCACACAGGCGGTCACGATGCCGTATTTTTTCTTCAACCGCTTCATATCATGGGTAATCTGGATGGTGAGTTTGCAGCCGGTACAACCGAGGGGATGCCCCAGCGCAATGGCGCCGCCGTTGATATTTACAATAGCCGGGTCCATGCCCAGTTCACGAATGACTGCCAGCGCCTGCGAAGCAAAGGCTTCGTTGAGTTCTACCAGGTCGATCTGGCCCAGGCTCATATTGGCTTGTTTTAATGCTTTGGGTACCGCTTCTATCGGTCCTATGCCCATGATGCGGGGATGCACACCTGCAGAAGCACAGGCCACGAGGCGGGCAATGGGTGTTAATCCCAGTTCCTTGACCATGCGCTCGCTCATAACGATGACAAAGGCGCTGCCATCGCTGGTTTGTGACGAATTGCCGGCGGTGACGCAACCACCTGCTGCAAATACCGGTTTCAGTTTTGCCAGCGCTTCCGGCGATGTATCGGCGCGGGGCCCTTCGTCGGTATCCACCACATGTGTTTTGGTTTGTTTCTTACCCTTTGCATCTAATCCCACTTCTTCTACCGTAATGGGTAGTATGCCGGGTTTGAAATAACCGTTCTTTATCGCATTGATGGCTTTCTGGTGTGAATGGTAGGAAAACATATCCTGGTCTTCCCGGCTCACCTTGTATTCTTTGGCTACGGCTTCGGCCGTAAGCCCCATGCTGAGGTAATAATCGGGCTCTTCTTTGGCGATGGAATAAGCGGGCACTGTTTTCCATCCCGCCGTGGGCACCAGGCTCATGCTTTCCGTGCCGCCGGCGATGATGCATTCCGCCTGCCCGGAGCGGATCTTGGCCGTGGCGATGGCAATCGTTTCAAGACCGGAGGCGCAGTAACGGTTGACCGTCATGCCCGGGGCATGGATGCCCACCGCACGCGCGGCAATGATCCTGCCGACCTGCAAACCCTGTTCTGCTTCGGGAACGGCATTGCCCACAATAACATCGTCTACCCGCTTCACGTCCAGCGAAGGGACCGAGGCCAGCAGGGCCTTGATGACATCAATAGCCAGGTCGTCGGGACGGGTAAAACGGAAAAAGCCGCGTTTGGACTTGCCGACTGCTGTCCTGTAACCGGCTACTATATAGGCTTCCTGCATGAAATATCGGTTTAATGTGGAAATGTGAGATGGTTGTTT
>DASYCT010000126.1:0-7263 GCA_036500065.1 Chitinophagaceae bacterium
ATGGAACCGGTCTGCGTCCTTTGTACCCTGAAGCAGAATATGAGTGGGTGACCCATGAAGCGGTGATAACAAAAGATGAAGTCGCCATCGCCATTATGGGGCACCGGAAAATAAGTACCGATTATGCACCCGCTACCACCGGCACCGACCCGCGCGGCGTCATCAACCCCGTCAATCCCGGGCAGGAAAAGGGTTGGGGCAATTCGGGCACCCGTGAAAAACCGACCGGGCTGGGCATCGTGAATCTTCGTACAAGGGAGATGGTTATTATCGGGCAGACGCCTTCCGGCAGCGGGCTATGGCATGTGAACGGTTCGGCCGATGGCAGGTGGGCCGTGGGAGACGATTTTTCGCGCAGTATCTATCTTATCGACCGGCATACCCGGGAGATGCTCATGCTTTCTACCGGCCACAAACCAACGGCGGCGGATCACCCACACCCGACCTTCAGCCCCGATGGCACGAGGATAGAAATTGAATCGGCCATGCTGTCGGAGGATAATAAGTCGATGAATATTTGCATTATCCCTGTTCCGGGCGAATGGCTTAAACGGGTGTACTAACAAGATTAAAAATACATGCAAAAGTCCATCTGCTATGCGGATGGACTTTTTTTATGATAGTATCGAACGGAGAAGTTAAGCACTGTTTTTTCTCAACACGCGATACCTGTCGGGCGATACGTTCATATATTTTTTAAAGAGCCGCGAGAAATAATATGGGTCGTCATATCCCACCGCGATGGCTACATCCTTGATCTTCATTTCAGAACTATACAACAACAGGCAGGCTTTCTGCAATTTAAGGTGGATGAAATAATCGAGCGGCGACATGCCCGTTGCTTTACGGAACAGGCTGGAAAAATGCGAGACAGAAAGATTGTTCTTCCTGGCCATATCATTAACGGTAAGATAGCCGCTTAATTCACTGCGCATGTAGAGGATGGTTTCATTGATCATATCTCGGGCATCCTGTTTTTTTTCATTGAGATGCTTCCCGGGAAAGAGAAAGGTCGCCACGAAATGGTACAGGCAAAGATTGGCATGGCCCAGGTTTTCCTTGCTGTAGCCCATTTCAAGGCTATTGTACATCATATCCCATAACTGCAACCCTTTTTCGTTGAACGTTATTTGCTGCGGTCCATCGAAGGAACCAATCCCGAAACAGCGATTGAACGTATTCATATCGCGGCCGCTGAAATGCACCCAGTAAATCGTCCAGGGATCGTTTTCATCGGCGCCGTACCGAAGCGGTTCTTTTGTCGCGGGCACCAGGATGAAATCGTTGGCGCTTATTTCGAAGCGTTTGTTTTTCACGGTAAACCAGCCTTTCCCCCTGAGACAGTAAATCAATATATTATCCGTGCAGCCACTCCTGCGCTCGCGGTAATGGTGGGCAGCTTTGGGAAAATAACCAATGTGGGTAATGTACAACTGGCTCAGCACCGGGTTGGCTTTGATAGCATTCTTCCAGACCGATTCGGGCAGGCTTATTAGCCGCTCTCCTTCAAATCCATCCCGTCGTTTAATTGTATGCATGCACTATTGTTTTATGCCACAAGGTAAAAAATCAGCGGATAATCCATCAAAATAAATGAATCCACTATTTTTACCCGTCGTATCTCATAATAACTTTATCTCATACTTAAATTGGTTAAGGCTCTACTATAATTCACCAAAACGACGCTTGTTTTATGAACCAGAAATGCCTTCCGGCACCATTCGGGCTCCGGTGCCTTTTACTTTTTTTTGCCCTTGCCGGTTGCTCCGGCGCTTTCTCCCAGACAACACCGCCTGTTTCACCAAGGATTACCATTACCGGGACCGTGACGGATTCCGCCGGTAAAAAGATCGAGGGCGCAAGTATCGTGTCCCAATCCCGGAAGAACAACGGTACCGTCACGGATGCCAACGGGCGGTTCATTCTCGATGTCGACCCCCGTACGGTGCTCACGATTTCTTATGTAGGATATATTGATCAGAAGATCACCGCCACTGCGGCACAACGCTCGTTCAACGTGGCGCTCCGGGCCGCGGCGGCCGGGGAAGCAGTTATCATCACCGCCTATGGTCAGAAGCAGCGGAAGGAAGCCGTGGTAGGTTCTGTGTCCAGCGTCAACCCGGAGCAGTTGAGAATCCCGGCGAGCAACCTGACCAATGCGCTGGCGGGACAGATTGCGGGTGTAATAGCGTTCCAGCGCGGCGGCCAGCCGGGACTTGACAACGCACAGTTTTTTATTCGCGGCGTTACCACCTTTGGCTACAGCGCCAGCCCGCTCATACTGGTGGATAATATAGAACTCACGGCCAATGACCTGGCCCGCCTGCAGGTGGATGATATCGCCAGTTTTTCCATCCTGAAAGATGCCAGCGCCGCGGCCCTTTACGGTGCAAGAGGCGCCAATGGCGTTATCCTCGTGACGACCAAAGAAGGGAAAGCGGGAAAGGCAACGGTAAACCTTCGATATGAGAATTCTATTTCAAAGCCCACGCAAACGGTGAAGCTCGCCGATCCTGTCACCTACATGAAATTGTACAATGAAGCATTGACCACGCGCAACCCGCTGGCAACGCCCCAGTTTACACCCAACCAAATAATAAGCACGCAGGCCACGATGGACCACGCGCAGGGCAGCAACCCGTATGTGAACCCGGCCGTGGACTGGATGTCTACCTTATTCAAACGTCAAACAACGACACAGCGCGCCAATTTCAGCGTGAGCGGCGGCAATGACGCCACCAAGTATTATATAGCCGGATCGTACGACAGGGACAATGGCATCCTGCAGGTGAACCCGGTGAATAATTTCAATACGGGTATGAAATATGAAAACTACCAGCTACGGTCGAATATCAACATGAAGCTGACAAAAACGACCGAAGTGATGGTGCGGCTTTGGGGCAATTTCAATGATTATACCGGGCCGATCACCAGTGACCAGTCAGGTCTTGCCACCGACCTCTATGATCGGGCGCTGCATACCAGCCCGGTTGCTTTTCCTGCTTATTATCCCGCCGACAGCGCCAATCTACTTTCCAAGCATATTTTGTTCGGCAATTCCACCCTGCTGGGGTCATTGCAGGACAACCCTTATGCCGACCTGATGTACGGGTACAAGAATTTTGCGGAGTCAAGGATGTCGGCCCAGTTTGAAATGAACCAGAAGCTCGGCTTTATCACGCAGGGGTTGAATTTCCAGGGTTTGTTCAGCACCAACCGGTATTCTTATTTTGATTTAGCCCGGAGCTACTCGCCTTTCTATTACAACATACAGAGCTATGATCAAACCACGAATAAATACACGCTTAACTGGCTAAACAACCAGCCGGGTGCGGCCCGTGAATTTCTCGATTACAACCCGGGCAACAAGATCATCAATACCTATGTGTATATGATGGGAACGCTGAACTACAACCGTAGTTTTGGCGATCATACGGTAAGCGCGGCATTGGTAGCTACCCGTGAGCAAACATTGACGGCCAATGCGCCTAGTTTGCAGCTTTCACTTCCCTACCGGAATATCGGCCTGGCCGGGCGGCTCACGTATTCCTATTCCGGTAAATATTTCCTGGAAGGCAATTTCGGGTACAACGGGTCGGAACGTTTTTCCGAACAGCATCGTTATGGATTCTTTCCCACGATTGGAGCCGGGTGGCTGGTGAGCAATGAAAAGTTCTGGGAAAAATCGGGATTCGACAAGCTGATCACCCGTTTCAAACTGAGAGGCAGCTATGGCCTGGTAGGGAATGATAATATTGACAATACGCGGTTCTATTACCTGTCGGGCGTTACACCCGATGGCGGCGGCTCGGCCAGCTTCGGCACGAATAACAGCTTTACCCTGTCGGGCACCAGCATACAGAACTATCCCAACCCGGATGTGACCTGGGAGACTTCCCGCAAAAGCAACCTGGCGGTGGAGATGACGATATTGAGCAACTTCAACATAACGGCCGAGATATACCACGAGTACCGTTATAATATATTGCAGACGCGCGGATATATTCCTGTCACCAATGGCCTCGAAGCGCCCATCAAAGCCAATGTAGGCACCGCGTATTCACAGGGGCTGGACCTTCATGTGGATTACCGGCAGGATATTTCAAAACATTTATGGGCTTCGGTACTCGGCAACCTGACCGTTACTTCCAGCAAGTACGGGCATTATGAAGAACCACAGTACCAGTACCCCTGGCGTTTCCAGTCGGGCCAACCGATTAACCAGCCATTCGGCTATATCGCCGAGCGGTTATTCGTAGACGATAAGGAAGCGGCCAATTCGCCACCGCAGCCATTTGGCGTACTTCCGCAGGGCGGCGATATCAAATACAGGGATATCAATAAGGACGGGATTATCAACCAGGACGACCAGGTGCCCATCGGGCTGCCAACGACGCCGGAGATCATTTACGGGTTTGGGTTTTCCGTCGGGTACAGGAGCTTTGACTTCAATGCTTTTTTCCAGGGACTGGCCCGTGAATCGTTCTTTATCAATCCCAGTTCTACCGACGACCGTTATAATGGTATTTACGGTACAGCGCCTTTTGTCAACAACGCCCAGGTGCTGAAAGCCTATGCCGACAGCCACTGGACGGAAGAAAATCAAAACCTCTACGCCCTGTGGCCCCGCCTGTCTACCATCGATAATGCCAACAATGAACAACAAAGCACCTGGTGGCTGCGTGACGGAAGTTTCCTGCGGTTAAAATCGGTGGAAGTAGGGTATTCTCTTCCCGTGAAGCTCGCGCAGCGGATGTACCTGCAAAGCATGCGTATTTATTTCAACGCATTGAACCCGTTGACCTGGAGCCATTTCGGGTTATGGGACCCCGAGCAGTCGGGTAACGGGTTTGGATACCCTATCCAGAAGGTTTTCAATTTTGGAATAAACGTCAAACTTTAACATGTCAAAATCTCAACGGATGAAAACGTTTATAAAAATATTCTTTGCCGTATTGCTGCCGGTGGCCCTGCTTTGCGGTTCGTGCAAGAAGTACCTTAACGTGGTGCCGGACGATGTGGCTACGCTAAACAGCGCCTTTTCCAACGCCAACGAAACAGAGGCTTATATGTTTGGCTGTTATTCCACCCTGCAGGCCCTTGCCGATGTGCGGCGCAATGCCGGTTTCACCACTTCGGGTGAGATCATCTTTCCCTACCCGCTGCAGGACGAGACCACTTTGGGCGGCGCTGGTGGCGACGATGGTTTCAGTATCCTGCGCGGAAACCAGAACAGCGCCAACCCGCTGCTTAATTTCTGGGACGGCTACAATATGGGCCTGAACTTATGGCAGGCTATCCGCCGGTGCAATACGCTGCTGGATAATATCAACACACCACCGGACCTGACAGCCTTTAATAAAGCAAGATGGATAGCCGAGACGAAATTTCTAAAAGCATATTTCCATTACTGGCTGATAAGAATGTACGGGCCGATTCCCATTGTCGATGTGAATCTCCCGGTAAATGCCACGACAGACGAGGTAAGGGTGAAACAGCAATCCGTCGATTCCTGTTTCAATTACGTGGTGGGCCTGCTGAACCAGGCTATCCCTGATCTTCCGCCCGTGATCCAGAATACGGTCGCGGAGGAAGGAAGAATTACTTCGGTGATTGCGTTGGCGGTAAAAGCCGAGGTACTGGCTACGCAGGCGAGCCCCTTATTCAATGGTAATCCCGATTATGCCGGCATGATGAGCAAGGAGGGACAACATTTATTTTCCACTACAGCCGATCCCAACAAATGGGTAAATGCGATGAACGCCTGTAAGGCTGCCATCGATGCCGCCACTTCCGCCGGCAATATATTATACCAGCTAAAACTGACCGGCAACGTGGTACATATATCGGACAGTACGCGTAAGCTGCTTACGATACAAGGTGCTTTTACGGATAGCTGGAACCAGGAGCAGGTATGGACGCTGAACCCGCAGTTCGGCTGGCAGTATATGGCAAGCCCGCGGGTGACGGCGGACGCGGCGGCCAATGTGTTTGCGGTTTACTCCAATTTCTCGGTGCCCATCGCCGAATCGGAAATCTTCTATACCAGTAACGGTGTGCCGATCAACGAAGATAAAACCTGGGATTACAAGGACAGGTACCAGGTGCAAAATGGCGACTCGGCTCATTTCTATTATATCAAATACAATTACCCCTGCGCAAAAGGAAACTTTCACCGCGAGCAACGCTATTATGCCGACGTGGCTTTTGACGGCAGTACCTGGTTTGGCTCCGGCATCACGGATGATAATAATGCCAATTATATCAATGCCGTCAACGGGTATGCCGCCCCCCCGGACCAGTTGCGGTTTAACGCTACCGGTTATTGGGCAAAGAAACTGGTGCCCTATCAATCGGTGGCCGGTCAAAACAGCGTATGGCAGAATTACTCATGGCCTTTCATGCGGCTTACCGGGCTATGGCTTTTATACGCGGAATGCCTGAATGAAGTAAACGGTCCCGGCGCGAGTGTGTACACCTGGATAGACCAGGTGCGGGCGAGAGCGGGATTGCCGGGTGTGCAGTCCGCCTGGGCCAACTATTCCAACAACCCCGGGAAACCTGCCACCAAAGATGGTTTGCGACAGATCATCCACCAGGAAAGAAGAATAGAATTATCGTTTGAAGGACAGGCGGGATGGGACCTGCGCAGGTGGAAGGAACTGCAAAGCGTGCTGAGCAGCCCGGTGCAGGGATGGAATGTATTCAACAGGACGGTGGCTGGTTATTACCAGTTGATCAACGTGTTCGAACCGGTGTTTGGTTTAAGAAACTATTTGTACCCGATACAGGATTATGATGTGCTGATAGATCCTAACCTGGTTCAGACACAATACTGGTAAGGCGCAGGGTGGGTCGCCCCCCTGGGCGGCTCACCCTCGGATATGACCCACCCGCTCGAATGTTTGTTCAATCATTAATTGCTTAAATATGAAATATCAATATAATCGTTTACGCGGACTGCCGGTCTTATTGATCGCCCTGTCGTTTATACAGCCATCCTGTAAGAAAACGGATGGATACAATACGGTAGTGTCTACGGATATGACCAAACCGGGCGCAGTGACCGGCATACAGACCGTCAATTTCGACGGAGGTTCGACGATCACCTATACGTTGCCGAATTCGGACAACCTGCTGTATGTGCTGGCGGAGTATAAAATCAATGCCAGCACCAGCCGGCAATCCAAAGCTTCTTATTACAACAACAATATAACCGTGAGCGGTTTTGCCAAAAGCCAGGACTACCAGGTGACGCTGTAC
>DASYCT010000127.1:0-4211 GCA_036500065.1 Chitinophagaceae bacterium
GTGCTTTTCATCACCATGGCTGGCACCCCGTTATTTGTGACCGTAACGTCCGGACCGGGTGTAATGGCGGTATAGCCTCCATCTGCGCTGGCTAAATAGCTGTTGTCATGCCATACTATGGTAGACCCGGATAATAGGTGGAAGGATGCATCCGCTGCAAAGATCTCTATGTGTAATCCACCAGCTATGCTCTGGGTACCCCCAGTCCCATCCTGTGCGATGCCGCCGCCCCAGGCTCCCGGATCGTCGCTGGTGAAATCCAGGGTGTAGGGCAGGGTCGCCTGACCGGAACTGCCCAGATAACTGCCAATTAAAAATAATGTGGAGATTGTTTTTGTATAAAATTTATTCATCGTCGTAAGATTATGCCAAATTTGGGTTAACACATTTTTCGGTAATGCAAATAGTTATTCCAGTGGATATCAGAAGGAATTCTGTCCAGGTAATACTATTAATCAGAGATAAAAATGCAAACCAGCTTAAATTGGTACACTAACCTTGCGGCAAATTGTTCTAAGTAGAAGGAAGGACTTGGGGGTAAGTGAAACTGAATTGTTTTTGGGTATAACAAATATAATAAAATCAGGCAATATTCATGCGTTTTGATATTTTATTTTACAATGAATATTATCGTTTGTGCTGTATGCGCGCTGAAATAACCAAGGGTTGCCGGCGCAACATTTGTCGGAGGATTAGCCGGCGCAACCGCACCATTAAAATTATTGGCTTGTTGGGACTCCAGCGCGAACCAATAGGTATAAACAGGGCGGTCAATGCACTGCATTTCTACCTTTACCGTATCACCCGGATAGATGTCAATGTCCTGCTCCAACAAGTCGAGAATGACGTACTTTCCATCAGTAAGCTGATCATCGTATGTAAAAACACTTTTTACCTGTACAGCATTTACCCACTCTATGAACCGGTACTCATTAGCCACGCCTGGCGGATCCTGGTAATATGCCGTGATAACTTTCTGTGCTTTTTGCCCCTGATCCCGGTTGAGCGGCCTGTTTTTGTCGCTCAGAGAATCCAGCCTGACCGCAGCAGGCATTGTCGAACCCGCACTATAAACCTGGCCACCGGTTACTACATTTAAGGTGTAGGTATTGCCCGCAATTCCCCAAAATGGATTGATGGTATAGTTCCCCGGCTGTTCTTCAGCAAGACGGAACGTATTGCCAGTTTGGTTAGTAAGTGTAACGGTCGCCCCGGTGACAGGAGGATAATCGTTGGTACTTGAAAAAGGTACGTTCCTTCTCAAAATAACAGATTGAGGGCCGTTGACATTGGTCAGGTTGGCTTCAATATCCAGTTGGCCTGAATCGTCCCGTAATTGGAGATCAATGACTCTTGTGCAGGAATTGACCAGAGTAAAAACCGCTAATAATCCAATGCTATAAATTAAATTCATTTTCATAAGTCTTCTTTAAAATTTAAAGTTCCATGAGATGGAAGGAACCGGCTTTGGGAACAGGCTGGTCTCTACGGGTTCCGTTGTATTAGCAATCGTCTTACTATCTCTGAAAGTGATGGAATAAGGATCCCAATGAGCATAGACATTGTAAATACTAAATGTCCAGCTCGTATGATATTTCTTATGTTCCCTACCCTCCAGTGTCGCTCCGAGGTCTAGCCTGTGGTTAGCGGGCTCGCGGTAGCCGTTTCGCTCCGAATAGGAAAAAGCGGTGAGGCCCCCGGTGTTGTATTTACCGGTAGGATAGCTCACGGCGTTACCTGTATTATAAATAAATGTGCCGGATAGTGTCCATCGTCTGCTCAGTTTATAAATACCGACTCCAGAGACATTATGCGTATGGTCTTGAGAAGCCGGGAAGTATTTATTATTATCGATGGCAGCGAACCTGTCTTCCGTTCGTGACAAGGTATAACTCAACCAGCCGTTGAACCGTCCATATTTCTTTTTTAGGTATAACTCCAAACCGTAGGCCCGGCCCGATCCGAATGTCAACTGCGATTCCACATTCTGATTGGCCACGAGGTTAGCTCCATCCTTATAATCGATCTGATTTTGCAGCCATTTATAATAGACTTCCGCAGAAAATTCAAATAGATTGTCGTGCAAATTTTTAAACCAGCCAGCCGAGATCTGGTCTGCTATCTCCGGCCTGATATTGTTACTGCTCAGCACATAGAGATCTGTTGGCGTGCTGCTTGTTGAATTATTGAGAAGGTGGATATTCTGGGTATTCCGGTTATAAGAAGTCTTTATAGAATTCTCCTCATTCAGCTGATAACTTGCAGAGAATCTTGGTTCGAGGTTTACGTAGTTTTTTACCAGCGAGCCCGACGAATAGGGTGCGGAAGATGTCGTATTTCCGTTCGGGTCATAGGTGCTGAAAGTCCCCGGCCCTAATAACGCTACACCACTCAGCCGCAAGCCATACAGGATCGTCAGTTTATCGGAGGCTTTCCAGTTGTCGCTGATATAAGCGGCGTTCTCAAAGCCATAACGTCTTTCAACGCTGGTATTGTTGATGCTGGAGGTGGCGGAGGAGGTGATATCTCCCGGCGCAATGGCATGTCGAAGTATGTTGAGCCCGAATTTAAGAGTATGTGCATCCGACGCCGAATATTGAAGATCCTCTTTTAAATTTATGTCGGTGATCTTGGAGGCGGATTGAAAATCATCGTTCGTAAGAAAGCTTTCGACATCGTAATGATAGTTGCTGAATATCAAGGATGTATTAGAAAACAGCTTATTGGTAAAAATGTGATTAAACCTCAACGTTCCCGTAGCGTTCCCCCAATTTGTACCAAAAGTATTCTTCAATCCGATAACGTCATGACCAAAATACCCGGAAATAAACAGTGCATTCTTATTGTCGAAATGATAGTTGCCTTTTACATTTATATCATAGAAATACAACGAGCTCCCCTTCACAAGGGAGTCTTTTGACACTTTGGTGAACAGGTCGATATAGGTGCGGCGTGCACTTACCAGGAAAGACCCTTTATCTTTCTTAATGGGGCCCTCGGCTTTGATACGCGAAGAGATCAACCCAAGTCCACCTTCGACATCAAACTTTTTGTTATTGCCGTCGAGCATTTTCACATCGAGGACGGAAGATAATCTGCCGCCGAATTCCGCCGGCATTCCCCCTTTATAAAGGCTTATGTCCTTAATAGCGTCGGAGTTAAAGGTAGAAAAAAAGCCGAGCAGGTGGGAGGCATTGTAGACGGTAGCCTCGTCCAAAAGGATAAGGTTCTGGTCGGCTCCTCCCCCACGCACAAAGAAACCGGTGTTGCCTTCGCCGGCGGCCTGGACTCCCGGGAGTAATGAGATCGTCTTCAATATGTCCTTTTCGCCAAATAATACCGGAACAGTATTGATTTGCGACATATTCAGCTTTTCAACGCCCATCTGGGGAGAAACGATCTGGCCATTATTCGGTCTTTTGCTGCCGACTACGACCTCCTGCAACAGATTTTTTTCTGAGAGAGAAATATCGAGGTTCAGGGACTTGTTGAATGCTACCTGCTGCTGAAAGATCTCATAACCGGCAAAACTTACGATGATGGTATAGTTGCCGGGGGGAGCCGACAGTGAATAAAATCCATAATTATTGGCAAGGGCGCCGCTGTGCCGGATCTCTTTCAACCTGGCTGTTGCACCGATCAGCGTTTCGCCGGTAGAGCCATCTTTAATGATGCCGCTGATGGTGAATTGTCGTTGGGCGAAAGAAGATAAAGCGGCGCAGGTAAAAATGACAACGATGAAAATTCTGATCATAAGTTTGCTTTTAGTTTGTCTCATTTAACAATAGCCGCGCCTGTCCCGCCTGTAATCTGTGGTAAGTGATGTAGGATACCATGAGGATCGACAGGGGTATTATTATCAGGACATATTTGTTAATGCCCTGAACATAAAAATGTGACCACATCGCACCAATAAAATCGAACGTAAAGCCTGCATAAGCCCATTCTTTCAGGTGTTTATATTTAGGAGTAACCAGCGCAACGGCTCCGAGAATTTTTGCCGTACCGATGATATCAAGCAGGTAGGCCGGGTAATACAGGTCGAGTGTTCTTTTAGCTATGGCCGGAAAATGAAGCAGGTATAATATTCCGGTGGTCGTGAAAATAGTCGCAAAAAAGATAGTGCTGACCCAATAAGTGATCTTTAATCTTTTCATATTTTTAAAAATTGTTTGTTTATCGTTTAAGTTCATCATACATGGCGCCTACGA
>DASYCT010000128.1:0-4523 GCA_036500065.1 Chitinophagaceae bacterium
AATATTGAGAATTCTCCAATTAAGGGCTTTCCTCTCATTATAGCCTGCTTTTTCCTATCAAAATGAGGGATAAAATGATTGTTTTTGAGAGGAAATGAAATCTACAATGCGGACACGCGCTATCCTGCTTTTTGATAATAAACGATTTAAGCCTGAAGAAAAGCATCAAATCCTCTTGAAACCGGTTCGAACTTATTCCACTGTGGGGTACTAAAAATTAAGAAGGCTTTAAGTCACCGGACTTGAAGCCTTTTTAGTTCGAACCATTTTCCTCCTTTTGACTACCCAATATTCAAATCGTTGTATAGGAACAGCTTATTTATTATTGCCTTCGCTGCGTATGATCGAAGCATCCTCCGGGTCACTCATAAGAATGCTTTTCTCGTTTATCAGCGCCTGCAACTCCGGTAAACCGAGCGAATCCAACAATACATTTTTCAGGTAAAAAGTACGCGACTTATTGCCGGGCTCATGCCAACGGATGATTTTGCACTGGCAACTGGCATTTTCAATTTCATTGATCATTTCTTCTATCGTCCCGCCCTTGCCCAGCTTGACATACACTTCTCTTATGCCGATGATCTTATTGTTTTCGCCCACGTCGAAGCTCCAGGAAGCGGAAATGGCATTGAGGTATTTTTTGCCGGTGGCAAGGTTCAATAGGGAATGCCTGGGCGATTTGACCAGCAGCGAATCGGATTTCACCCTGGAGTATACAGAAACGATATACGGCGCCTCAAACTGCATATACCCCACATGATCAAAGCTGGCGCCGTAACGGTTGAACGTAAAATAGCCGCCCTTATATTTTATCTCCACCAGGTTGGGCACCACTTTATGAAACCGTGCAGGGTCCGACATCCTCGCTTGCGGGGAACCGGTATAGCACAGCCAGATGCCTTCCAGGCTGTCTATCTCCGCCTGCGTGGGCTGGTAGGGCATAATGCTCATGTCCGTTTTAATGGCCTGCCAGTCCCTTTCATTGCGTACAAAAAGAAACAGCATCGCCGCCAGCAAAACGGCCAGCACCACAGAGAGGACCATAAAAGCATCGCGGCTTTTTTTCCAGCCGCCACTCCTCTTTCTCAATGCGTCGAAGCGCTCCCTCAGCGAAGCGTCCTCATCGGCTCCCACCCGCTCCACCAGGTTGTCGTCAACAGGATTTTTTTCAAACGCCTTTCGCCCCATATTATACAGGTAAACATAGCAGGCATCGATAAGAAAGGAACGGGGATGGGACACCACACCTGCCAGGGCGTCCTTTACCTGCCCGCCCGTGATATCGTATTTTCGATGGGGATAGTGGCCGCCCGCCTGGTGGGGATCCGGCGGATAGCTTTCCGTGCCCAGTGCATCGGATGTGTAGGGAAACTGGTTGCTGATATCGCTCAGCACAACCGCCAGGCCTTCATAGTTCTTCCGGTTGGTATTTTGCACAATTTCCAACCCCGTCTCCGATTTGTATTTCTCAATAGCCCTGGAAAGCAGATAGATGATTTCGTCCTTGCCTGATTTAATTTTTCCCATATATGGCTAAAAATCAGAAAATTACAATATTTCGAAAACGCCAATTCCGGTTTCGGAAACGAATGTAATGCTTTTAGTATTAATTCGGAAGGGCCGAAATGACGCTAAAAACTTTTTGCTTGTCTATTTTGTGCCTGCTAATTATTGCTCAAACAATTGCGTATGAAAAAGTTTTCCGTCCAGGCCCGGGTAAAACCGGCGCCCGCAGTATTCGCTTCCCTCCTGCTTTCGCTTTTCATCATAAACAGCGCCTCCGCCCAAATCAACCGCGCCAGCGTTGGCAAGCAGACCTTCTACTTCCATAACAGCCTGCTCAAAAGCCCCATGAAGGTATTTTACTTCAGCCCCGCCGCCAATGCAGACAGCCTGCCCATCGTCATCCTGCTTCACGGCGCCCACCGGGACGCCTCCGCCTATATGGACGATATCATCGACGCCGCACGCCTCTTCCACTGCAAGGTAATAGCCCCTGAATTTGACCAGGAAGATTTCCCCGGCCTGAATGGCTATAACCTGGGCAACGTATACAATAATAAAGCAGGAAAATTTAATACGCCCGGGGAATGGAGCTTCTCCGTTATCGAGCCCCTGTTTGATACCGTTGTCAGGCAAACGCAAAGTACCTGCACCGGCTATTACCTCTACGGCCATTCCGGCGGCGCCCAATTCGTGCACCGCTTTATTATGTATGTAAAAAATAACCGCGCACTGAAAGTGGCTTTTGCCAACGCCGGCTGGTATACGGCCCTGGACAATACCGAATATCCCTTTGGACTGAAAAAAGCATCCATTCCTGATGAAAACCTGGCCGCCGCCTTCTCCAAAAAAGTATTTGTGCTGCTGGGCATGGCTGATACGGAGAGGGACAGCAAAGACTTCAACGCCTCCGCCCAAGCCGACGAACAGGGAAAGAACAGGTTTGAAAGAGGAAAGCACTATTACAAAACCGTTGTAGCCAAAGCGGCAGCGCTGCAGCAGCCCCTCAACTGGACCCAGGTATGGGTGCCGGGCGTGGGGCATGACAACGGAGGAATGGGCAGGTTTGCCTTCTCGCTTTTCTTCATGAACATACAATAAACCCGGTCTTATACAATGAAACTCCTCAGGCAGCTATACATACAGGTGATCATCGGCGCCGTGCTGGGCATACTGGCAGGTTATATCTTTCCCGGCTGGAACGGCGCAGGCAAGATGATAGGCGATGCCTATATCAACCTGATCAAAATGCTGATAGCGCCGCTGGTATTCTTTACCATTACCACGGGTATAGCGGGCACCGGCAACCTGGGCAAGGCAGGTCGCATTGGCGGCAAGGCCGTATTGTATTTTGAAATCGTGTCCACCATAGCCCTCCTGTTGGGCATTGTCATTGTAGAACTGGTGCACCCCGGGACCGGCGTCAGTACAAAAACAGCTGCCAACGGGAATATCGACAGTTATGTGCAGGCAGGCAGGGATATCCGCTGGTCGGATTTCTTCCTGCACATGATACCCACCAACATAGTGGATTCCTTTGCAAAAGGCGATATACTGCAGGTACTTGTTTTTTCCGTGCTCTTCGGCATCGGCCTCAGCAAACTGGGTGGCACAGGCAAATCACTCACCGCCAACTTTGAAAAGATCAACAAGGTGCTGTTCTCCATCCTGAACATCATCACCTGGCTAAGCCCCCTGGGCGCCTTTGGCGGTATGCTCTATACCACCGGCAAGTTCGGCTTTGCCACCCTTGCCATCCTGGGTAAGCTGCTGCTCACCTTCTACGGCGCCTCCCTGTTATTCATTTTTGTAGTGCTGGGCCTCCTGCTCAGGTATTATAAGCTGAGCATTGTAAAGCTGCTGGTGTTTATCAAGGAAGAGCTGCTCATTGTAGCAGGTTCGAGCAGCAGTGAATCGGTGCTGCCCAACGTAATGCAAAAGCTGGAAAAGGCGGGCTGCAGCCCTACCGTCGTGGGCCTGGTCATTCCCACCGGGTACAGCTTTAACCTCGATGGCACCAATATTTACCTGAGTATGGCCATACTGTTTATAGCCCAGGTCTTTGGCATTCATATAGACATCTGGCAAATGCTTACCATCGTCGGCATCCTGCTCATCACCAGCAAGGGCGCCGGCGGCATTACCGGCAGCGGCTTCATTGTGCTCACAGCCAGCCTGGCCGCCATCAAAACCATTCCCATGGAGGGGGCAGCGCTGCTCATTGGCGTCGACCGCTTTATGAGCCAGTGCAGGTCGCTCACCAACATAATAGGCAATACCGTAGCCACCGTTATCATCGCCCGTAATGAAAAATCAATTGATATGGACGTCTATAACCGGGTGGTGGAAAAGAAACCTGTTATAGCGGTCATGGCAAACAGCCAACCGGGAGATAGTGCGGCGCTGACACAAACGGATAAAACGATTACCACAACTAGCCATATATGAAAAAGGAAATCAGACCATTGCTTTTACTGCTGGCGGGCTTGCTGCTGTGGGGCTCCCTCTTCTCGCAGGAGGACAATAAGAAGGACGACGACGACTCCACCCAGTACCAGGCTGCCGCCCAGAAAGTGTCACTGCTCCGGCTGAGAAAAAGCTATACGCTGGGCAGGGGTATCAGCCTGCACAGCCCCGCGGGCAGCTTTAACATCAGCCAGTCCATTCAAACATTGTACGGGGTGAGCACACCCAACAAAAATTTTACCGGCCTGTCCTCGCAGTTCGCCATCAACAGGGCCAGGCTTTCACTTTTCAGCAGCCTGATGGACAAAAAAATCGAGTTCAACCTGCGGTTGGATTTTGGCAGCAACTACCAGAGCGCCGCTACCGGCGCGCGCTCCTTTAACAATGTATTGCAGGAAGCCTATGTATCCTATACCCCCACCCAGGCGCACTCCTTTAACTTCGGTCTTCGCGCGGACTATACAGACACGCGCGAGCTGCGGGTGGAAGGGGAAAACCTTGGCTTCATTGGCCGGAGCGCCCTCTCGGGCGCCTTTGACGCCATCTTTGATTAC
>DASYCT010000129.1:0-4841 GCA_036500065.1 Chitinophagaceae bacterium
CCGATATAAAAATAGGCGGAGCCACGGATGAACTGGCATTCAGCCTCGCCCTGTGTCAGGTAGTCCGCCGTCCCCACCTGTTGGAGTGTATTCAGTAACACGGTGGCATTGCCTGCTACCTGATACAGCGCGGTCCATGCATTCAGGTCCTGCCCGTCCGTTCCCTGTACGGTCATATATACGTAGGCGTTGCTGCCATAGTTTGGATCGCCCGCAGAAGTAAGCATATTACCGCTATATACTTCCCCGATACAATGATAGGCCTTGTCGAGGTAATTATACCAGGGCTGGTTGTACAGGAAGCCGGTGGCATTTTCTACCTGGGCTGCCGTCTTGTAGTACGTATCCTCCGTCGGGCCGTTAAGCGAAGGACGGTCAAGAAATGTTTTTGAACAGGATGACATCGCTCCCGCCAAAATCAGTATGTATAGTAATCTATGGTTATTTTTCATTTTGTTCGATTTAAAATGTGATGGTGTCAAACGCTTAAAATTCAAGGTTAGCGCCAATGGTTAAGGTTCTTGGGTTGGGATAATGACCGTAATCTATATTCATCGTTTCAATGTTTCCATTGAAAGCCCCTACCTCAGGATCATATCCTGAATATTTGGTAAAGGTGTACAGATTTTGTGCTGATAAGTAAATCCTGCAGGCGGTCATTTTTGCCCTCGCTGCCCATTTGACTGGTACATTGTATCCGAGTGTCACATTTTGAATTCTCAGGTAGGAACCGTCTTCAATCCATCGGTCGGATATGATCAGGTTGTCCTGGTTGTATTGGTTGTACCTCGGCAGTTTGGCGCCCGTGTTGGTAGCCGTGTACCTGTTCATGACCGTGTTGAGCTGGTTCTGGTACACGTTGTACAGGCTTTCATCCTGTGTGCGCGAATAATTGAAGATCTGGTCGCCATACACACCGGAGATAAAGATGCTGAGGTCAAAACCTTTGTACGTAAAGCTGTTTGTCATACCATACGTAAATTTCGGGTTAGGGTTGCCGATAAACGTTTCATCTGCGCTGGTAATTTTTTTATCACCATTGAGATCCTTATACCGGATATCCCCGAGCCAGGTACCTGTTAACCCGACAGGCAATTGAGGAGTAGGCCCGTTGTTCAGGTCGGTCATCGTGCGATAAAGTCCATTGGTCTGGTATCCAAAGAACTGGCCTACCGCCTGGCCGGCCGTGGTGGCGGTCAGTGTCACCGGCGCAAAGTCGGCACTCTTGCCAAACAATGTCGCTCCGGGATTGGTCAACCTGTCCAGCACGTTCTTGTACATACTATATTCCAACGTTGTCTTCCATTCGAATCCCTTGCTGACGATATTGTGCGAAGTGATCCCGATATCGATACCCTTATTGGTCATTTGTCCTGCGTTGGTAACAGGAGGTTCTATTTGATTGTACGCATTGGCAGGAGGATTGGGGTCCAGGCCGGCAAAGCTGGGAAGTACGGTAGAAAGAATCATTTTCGACGTTACCTTCTTATATACATCCACAGAAGCTTCGATGCGCCCGTTAAGCAGGGTCGCGTCCAATCCCAGGTTATACGTAATCAGCGCCTGCCACTGCAGGTTGGGATTGCCCACGTTGGCAGGTACGCCCGGTACGCCGCCGGTGCCTCCAAAAAGACCGCCGGCGCTGGTGGCCAGCCGTATATTGGTGCTGTACACCTGGTTGCCGCCCGTATTCGAATTACCCGTCTGCCCAACACCTGCGCGAAGTTTCAGGTATTTAACAAACGACCAGTTTTTAGCAAAGTTCTCGTTGCTGATAGTCCAGCCGGCGGAACCTGCGGAGAAATAACCGATCCGTTTGTTCGGGCCGAAGTTGGATGAACCGTCCCTTCTTTCCGAACCGGTGACAGAGTACTTGTTGTCGTAGGTGTAGGTAGCCCGGGCGAAATACGATTCATTAGCGCCCGAATATTTACCACCGCCGGAAGAAGTCGCTACAATCGTTCCTGCAGCTATCGACTCGATATTATTTACGAGCGAGTTGGCGGTAGTGGTGGTATAATCATAATTGTTGGTAGATGCTTCATGCCCCACCAGCAGGTTGATTTGATGTTTGCCGAAAGTAGGCGTGTACGTAAGATAATTCTGAAGCGCTACATATATATTGGTACCCCGCGTTTCCTGGATAACGCTCGGGGCAAGGATGGTTTGCCCAAGCGAATTCGTAATGGAAGGTTGAAACGCCGTATTCATGTTCAGTTGAAAATCGTAGTTGAACTGCGTGCGGAAGTCCAGGTTTTTCAGGAAAAAGATATCCGCGTAGAGATTACCGAAGCCCTTGTACTGCTTTGCCCTTGTATCGCGCAGCCGGGCGAGGGCCACCGGGTTGTTGTTATTACCAAAAGCTACGCCGGCAATGTTCTGGGTGGTGGCATAGCTGCCATCGGGAAGCGTGATAGCAGTCGCCGGGCTGTTGTACAACATCAGGGGAATAACCGATTGTTGCCCGTCGGTCACCGTTATCTTCTGGTTGGTACCGGAGAAGTTGGTGCTGATGCCTGCTTTCAACCAGCTTTTTACCTGCTGGTCGATGCTGCCCCTAAAGGCATACCGTTTAAAATACGACCCGATTAAGGTACCCGTCTGGTCGAAATAGTTACCGGACACGTAATAGGTGGTTTTGTTCGCACCGCCGGAGAATGCTATTTGATGGTTCTGCGTAAATCCTTTCTGGAAAACCGCACCCTGCCAGTCGGAACCTTTACCAAGCAGGTTGGGATATTTGAACTCCCCGATGGTGTCCAGCCCTATCTGTGCGCCCTGTTCGGCCTGCACTGAATTATAATAGGAAGCATATTGCGAAAGATCCATTATAGGAAGCTTTTTATACAATTCTGAAGTACCCAGGTAGGTCGTGTAATTGAGTTTACCTTCTCCTGCCCTGCCGTGCTTGGTGGTGATTAATACCACCCCGTTGGCGGCGGCAGATCCATAAATGGCCTGTGCGGACGCATCTTTAAGAATGTCCACGGTGGCAATATCGTCCGGGTTGAGCGTCGCCAGCGGGCTCTGAACCGACTGGCCGGGTACACCGCCCAACTGGTCCTGGGGAGTACTGGACGTACTGCTCTGTATCTGAACGCCATCAATGACATACAGAGGATCATTGCCATTGATCGTGGTAATACCACGGATACGAACCGAAACACCACCACCGGGCTGGCCTGTATTGGAAGCGACCGATACACCGGGCACCTTGCCCTGCAGCATCTGGTCGAGCCCCGCCTGTGGCAAATCTTTAATGTCATTGGCGCTGATCGATGAAATGGCGGAATTGATGGCGGAACGTTTGGTCGTTCCGTATCCAATCACCACCACCTCGTCCAGTTTGGAGGCCGATGCGTCGAGAGCAACCACGACATTGGTTTTTCCTTCGATGGAAATTTCCTGCTCCTTCATCCCGACATAACTAACTACCAGTGTTTTGGTAGTAGTCGGGACGGAAAGCTTAAACGCGCCATTGGCATCCGTTACGGCGCTGATGTTCCTCTTTCCTTTTACGGAAACGGTAGCATTCGCCAGCGGAGTGTTAGCCTGGTCTGTAATGATTCCGGTAATGGTTTTTTTCTGCGCATCCTGTGCAAGGCCTGCAAAGGACGAGAGCACAAAAGCAGTGAGCACTGCGAATACTCCCAGGAGTCTGTTTTTTCCCATATAGCAATAGTCGTTTAGTTATTAAGCACCAAATTTAGACCGATAGGCACCCATTATCAAGTACTTTATTATCCTTTGATTGTATTTTTTTGTAATTTATAAGACAGATTCAAAGCAGCAAATCGCTGTAATAACTGTCCATAGCGGGTTCTATGGTTTTGTCCGCGTGGATCCGGTATTGATACTTTATTTACCCGGAATTGTGTATTTTTGATACGCTATACATACAAAATAACCCAACGTTGCCAGGCAGCCAAGATATGAAGAGTACTATTTTGCGGGAAATCACCCCGCTTACACAAAACGATTGTTTTACCCTGTTCAGCCGTGTAAAATCGGCTTTTGACTTTCCATTACATTATCACGAAGAATTTGAACTCAATTTTATCCAGAATGCCCGGGGCTCGCGCCGTGTAGTAGGCGACCACATG
The DNA here is from genome assembly GCA_036500065.1 of Chitinophagaceae bacterium. Lineage (GTDB taxonomy): Bacteria > Bacteroidota > Bacteroidia > Chitinophagales > Chitinophagaceae > JACMLD01. The sequence continues at coordinate 4,104 of DASYCT010000129.1, forward strand.
GAGGAAATCGAAGACCTTGAACTGGTATTGGTGGGGCCCAACCTGCAGCATGCCTGGTTTACCCACAAGTGCAGGAGCAAGGAGATAAAAGAAATCACGATACAATTTCACAAGGACCTGTTTGACGAAAAATTCCTGCGCCGCAACCAGCTCAGTTTCCTGCGTGCCATGTTCGATAAATCATTGCGCGGCGTTCTGTTTTCGCCCGAGACAACGCAGCAGGTAGCGTCGAGAATAATAGAGCTGAACCAGAAACACGGTTTTGACTCGGTGCTGGAATTGATTTCTATCCTGCACGATTTGTCCACCTCGCGCAATATCCGCATACTGTCCGACTCATCGTTCAACAACACCGAGCAGCTTACCTACAACAGCCGGCGCATTGACAAAACGTTTGAGCACATCAACAAGAATTTCGATAAGGCTATTACGCTTGGTGAAGTAGCGCGGCTCGCCAACATGTCCGAGGTATCGTTCAGCCGGTTTTTTAAACAACGTACAGGCAATACCTTTATCGACAGCCTGACCGAAATCCGCCTTGGTCATGCTTCGCGTATGTTGATAGACACCACGCAATCCATTGCCGAAGTGGCCTACAACTGCGGGTTTAATAATATTTCCAATTTCAACCGGATATTCAAAAAGAAAAAGGGCTGCACGCCCAAGGAATTCAGGGAAAGCTATTCAGGGACGAGGATCTTTATCTAGAATGCTCACATTCTTATATTTCCAAAGCGC
>DASYCT010000130.1:0-8421 GCA_036500065.1 Chitinophagaceae bacterium
GAAAATTCAGGATAAGCATCTTGTAATACAGGAACAGGAAAGTGTATACAGGCAATAAAACCATCATGAACACCGATCCTGCCAGGGTGCCAAGGGTCTGTCCCACCAGCGGCTTGATAGAAGTTTCCGCCTCGCTAAGCATCTCCTGCTGCCTTTGCATGTTTAGCCCAAACCGGTGACTGGCTTCCCGTTGCAATTGCAATATCAATGACGCCAGTTTCTTTTTGAGCAATGGCAGTTGGTCGGTAAATCCCGCAATCTGGGAAGAAAGAAAATAGCCGATGGCGGCAATGATGATAATCGCCACCAGTACGGCAATAACAATGGCCCATACCCGTGGTATCTTCCAGCGATGCAGCCTGTTGGCAATCGGGTTGAGCAGGATAGCGAGTAACAGTGAAAACGCCAGCGGTACCAGCACGTCTTTGAGATTGAACAGTGCATACACCAGCAGGATTAATCCAAACAGGATGACGGTCGCTTTCAGGTAAAAAGGATATTTTCTGAGCATGGTAATAATGGCCGCCGTGCAGCTAAACCCCATAATGCTATTTCCATACCATTTCCTGCCGGCCGGTTCGGGGTTGCGTCGCCTTCCCGGGCGGCGCAGCTTAGAACCCTTTCCCTGGAATATGTGTATTTTTTTACCCGTAGCGGGGAACCCATCCCTGCGTCTCCTTAACTCAGATAAGGGAGATAACGCATATATAGACGCCGGAAAACCCGGCGCTCATTGGAATTGCTTTGATTTACTACCACCGGTAACGGCCCGCCCGGACCTGTTGGCAGGATGATTGAACCAGCGATGCTACGGAACGTTTTATATGCTTATCCTCTTTGGGCCCGTTTTTAACCACAGTAACTTTTTTCAAAGCCAGGTTACAGATTTTTACCCTTTGAAACAAACATCGCGAAAAAGGGGAAGCCCCCGCTATGATAGCGGGGGCTTCCCCTTTTTATTTTCTACCGTATATGAATTGTTATGCCCGCTGCGCCGTCTTCTTTTTGCGCCCCGCAGCCAATGCTTCGTCAATGGCCTTGCCCAGCCCGATCGTGGTGACATGACCGGTATACTGCACATCGTTGATAAAGAAGGCCGGCACGTCCCGCACGCCCTTTCCTATCGCCTCGAGCAGGTCATTGCGCACGGTCCATCCGTACAGGCAATCCACCAGTTCGGAAAGGAATTTCTTATTGGTCACACCCGCTTCCTTGGCATAGAGCTTCAGGCTGGTAGTGCCCAGGTGTTTGCGGCGTTCAAAAAGCATGTTGTGCATGGGCCAGAACTTACCTTCCTGCGCAGCGCCTACCGATGCTTCCGCAGCCTTATGAGCATGCTGGTGCACTTTGGTAAGCGGGAAATGACGAAAATTAAACTTAACCTGTCCCTTGTATTTCGTCAGCAGTTTATTGACAATTTCGTTTGCCTTCGCACAGGCCTCGCTCTCGTAGTCGCCAAACATGACGAGACTTACCGGCCCCTCTCCTTCCCAAATACTTTTGGGCGGAATGATTTCTTTAACCTTGGGTTTGTTCATTGGCATAATAAATAATCTCCTTTTTGTGCATAAATGAAACAAAGGCCATACCGCTTTCAGCAGCATGGCCGGTTTCATCACGCGTTCTATAGTAACACCCGTTAGGGCTATTTGTTCACACGCTGGGCCTCATTCGCACCCGTTCGGTTCAATTCGTGGGCTTCATTCCTGAAAACCACCACGTTATCAAACACATCCACGAGGACGGGCTGGGATTTATCGATATCCCCGGCCAGTATCCTTTTGCTGAGCGGGTTCACGATTTCCTTCTGGATCAGGCGCTTCAGCGGCCGGGCCCCATATTGAGGGTCGTAGCCGTTTTCGCCCAGGTAATCCAGGATATAATCGCTGAACTCCAGCTGGATACCATTCTGCAGCAGCAGTTTCTTCAGGCCTTCCAATTGTATCCGCACGATACCCTTTATCTGTTTCCGCAGCAGCGGGTGGAACATGATGATCTCGTCTACCCGGTTCAGGAACTCGGGACGGATGGTTTCGCGGAGCAACCCCATGACATCCACTTTGGCCTTCTCCGTCACCTTGTCGACATTATGCTCATTCACATTTTCAAACGCTTCCTGTATCAGCATGCTGCCGATATTGCTGGTCATGATGATAATCGTGTTCTTGAAATTGACGACCCTTCCCTTGTTATCGGTAAGACGTCCATCGTCCAGCACCTGGAGCATGATATTCCATACATCCGGGTTGGCTTTTTCAATCTCATCCAGCAATACCACGCTGTAGGGCTTGCGCCGCACCGCTTCCGTAAGCTGGCCTCCTTCATCATAACCCACATAACCGGGAGGAGCGCCCACGAGGCGCGACACGGTATGCTTTTCCTGGTATTCGCTCATGTCGATACGGGTCATCATGCTTTCGTCGTCAAACAGGTATTCCGCCAGCGCCTTTGCCAGTTCCGTTTTACCCACTCCGGTAGTACCGAGAAAGATAAACGAACCAATGGGCTTGCGCGGGTCCTGCAGACCGGCCCTGCTCCGGCGGATAGCATCCGCCACGGCCGTGATCGCCTCCTCCTGTCCCACCACCCGCTGGTGCAGGTGTTCTTCCAGGTGCAGCAGCTTTTCCCGTTCGCTTTGCAACATCCTCGATACCGGTATGCCGGTGGCCTTCGCCACGTTTTCTGCGATGTCTTCCGCATCTACTTCTTCCTTCAGCAGGCGCTTATCGGTCTGCTCGCTCAATTGCCGGCTATATTCTCCCAGGATTCGTTCCTGTTCTTTCATCTTGCCGTACCGTATCTCGGCGACCTTTCCATAATCACCGTTACGCTCGGCCTGCTCGGCTTCCAGCTTTAGCTGTTCAAGCGAAGCCTTGGCATTCTGTACCTTGTCTACTACTTCTTTTTCTTCCTTCCATTTTGCTTTGAACGTATCACGTTCCACTGAGAGATTGGCGATTTCCGTATTCAGCTCACGCAGCTTATACTCGTCGTTCTCCCGCTTAATCGCTTCCCGTTCTATTTCCAGTTGACGTATCTGTCTTTCCAGCTTGTCCAGTTCTTCCGGCATGCTGTTCATTTCCAGCCGCAGTTTGGCGGCACTTTCATCAATCAGGTCAATCGCCTTGTCCGGCAGGAAACGATCCGTTATATAGCGGCTGGACAATTCCACCGCTGCGATGATCGCTTCGTCTTTTATACGCACGTGGTGGTGCGTTTCATAGCGATCCTTCAAGCCACGCAATATAGAAATGGCGTCTTCCACGCCCGGTTCGTCGATCATCACTTTCTGGAAACGACGTTCCAGCGCCTTGTCCTTTTCAAAAAACTTCTGGTATTCATTGAGTGTCGTTGCGCCGATGGCTCTCAGTTCACCCCTTGCGAGGGCGGGCTTTAAGATATTGGCGGCGTCCATGGCGCCCTCGCCACCGCCTGCGCCCACCAGCGTGTGGATTTCATCGATAAACAGGATGATTTCCCCATCGCTGTCACCCACTTCCTTCACGACCGATTTCAGGCGTTCTTCAAATTCGCCCTTGTACTTGGCACCGGCTATCAACTGGCCCATGTCGAGCGCATAAATGACTTTACTTTTCAGGTTTTCCGGTACATCGCCATTCACGATACGCATCGCCAGTCCTTCGGCAATGGCGGTCTTACCCACACCCGGTTCACCCACCAGTATCGGGTTGTTCTTACTCCGGCGGGAAAGAATGTGCAGGGTCCGGCGGATCTCTTCGTCCCGGCCGATAACCGGGTCCAGCTTGCCCTGCCGGCCCAATTCGTTGAGGTTCTTGGCGTATTTGTTCAACGCGTTGTGCTTCGTCTGCTGTGTCTGCGAGTTGATGGTATCGCCCTTGCGCAAATCCTTAACGGCCGTCACCAGTCCTTTTTCGGTCAGGCCCGTCCCCTTCAGGATCTTCGCCGTATTATCATTGCCGTTCACAAGGGCCAGCAGCAGGTGCTCCACGCTCACGAATTCATCGCCAAACTGCTTCAACACCGTACCCGACTTTAAAATAACATTATTGAGGTCGCGCCCGATGGCCTGTGCCGGCTGGACGCCCTCGCCTGCCTTGGGAAGCCGGGCGATGCTCTCATCCAGCTTGCTTTCCAGCAGGTTCATCGTAACATTGTTCTTTTTCAGGAGGAATTCGATGGCGGAATCCTCATCATTGAGCAGCGCCTTCAGCAGGTGTTCCGTCTCAATATTTATATTCTTATTATTGAACGCAACCTGCTGTGCCGCGGCAATCGCCTCCTGGGCTTTGATGGTAAAATTGTTCAGGTTCATACTTTTTGTTTGGTTTTAGTCAGTGTAACCGGCACCATTTCCATACCATTCTATTAACAAGAATCTCACTTCCCGGTTACCAATTTTCAAATAACTTTAAACATTGTTCACAAAACACAATCCAAACGCCAAATTCCTGTTACTATGGCATATAAAGTCCGTCAAACCTGTCTCAAATTCAGTCTCTTAGGGGCTTTCCTGCTATTATTGCAGCCCGCCTTCAGCCAGCCCAATTTTGACGATTTGGACGCCCTGCTTACCCGCAACGAGAAGCTGCTGGGCGGAAATGTCATAGCGCTTATCTACAAAGACGGTAAGATCATCCATACCAAGCAGATAGGCCAGGATTTCACCCCCAAGGTCCAGGCACCCATCGCCAACGCGGGCCAGTGGATCACCGCCGCCCTTATCATGAGCCTGGTCGATGAAGGCAAGATTTCCCTTGACGACCCGGTCATGAAATACATTCCCATTTTCGGGCCCTACAGCAAGAAATACATCACCATCCGCAATTGCCTGACCCACACGACCGGTATCCAGGCCGACCACAGCCTGCTTCCACATAAAAAATCAGGTACGCTCGAAGACGAAGCTACTTCCTTCGCCAAAAAAGAAATTGATCGCAACCCGGGAGAGACCTTTGTTTTTAGCAATATCGGGTTCAATATCGCCGGGCGGATAGCGGAGATCGTTACCAAAAAGACCTTTGACCGCCTCGTACAGGACCGCATCATACGACCCCTGAAAATGAGGCAAACTACTTTTTACCTTGACTACGATAAGGCGATAGACCCTTCGGGCGGCGCATATTCAAGCGCGAATGACTACCTGAATTTCCTGGTAATGATGCTCAACAAGGGAACCTTTGAAGGCAAACGCATCCTGAGTGAAAAGTCAGTGGATGAAATGGAGAAAATGCAAACCGGGCAGGCGGCCATAAAATTCATGCCTAAAATGGGAGAAGGATATGATTACGGGTTCGGCGCCTGGATACTCGACAAAGATGCCAGCGGCAAAGCCACCGTTCTCGCCAGCCCAAGCCTGTTCGGCACTTTTCCCTATATTGATTATTGCCGGGGCTATGCCTGTATCATCTTTACAAAAACGCTACTGCCCGAACAGAAAAAGGAATTATACCTGTCGATAAAAGATGCTATCGACCAGCAAATACCAGGTACGTGTAAGTAGTAGTATGATTCCCAGATGACCTCTCAGTCGCCTTTTTTTACAAGGACTACTTTATTACGATCCATCTTGTACACCTGCGCCCAAAACTTTACCAGGTTATTATATTCAGCAGGCGGATAGCGGCCCCTGAATTTTTCCATGCTGCGATAGTAGATGAGCTTATCGCCTTCTATTTTGATGTTGGCGCTGTATTTACCAAACCTGCTTTCCAATACTACCGGCTCAGGTATCGATTCGGGCTGGTAACCGCCTGGTAGTTTTATCTCTGCGGTATCTATATCAGTATATTCTGTATTAGTCACTACGTCATACATACGGTTTTCGGCCGGGATAAGCTTGTAGTGGCTCTTAGTGAGTATATTGGGAGCAATAAATAACCGTTTTCCGCTTACCTGCGCATAGTTCGCTGCTGTAAGCTGCAGGGTTTCCGTTATTTCCGGCACCCGCGACGGATATTCCCTGTAATTGTATTTTACCAGGTCATATTGGGGTAAATCCACTTCCTCCTTCAGCACATCCATGACCTTTTCCTTTGTCAGCGTATTAATCATATCATGCAGATCATCCTGCTGTATGCCCTTGAATTTTGTTACCACGTCGATTGTCAGGTTGCCCGATTCATCCGCCACCGCCTGCGTATGACGTATTTCAAGATTGTCTTTCAAACCATAGTTGGGCGTACGCACCAATACTCCCCCGTTCTCATTGATGGCGAGGGCATAGCGATCGCTCGTAAATGCACTCAGGTAGCCCGCGGGAAGTGTCTGATCAGTACATTCCAGCCAGACCGTATCTCCCTTCAGTGGAACGCTTAGTATCGCATGGTTAAAATAGGCACACGGAAAATCGTTTACAAAATAGGTATTGCCTACACCCGCATTGATTAGCGTATAATTCGATGGAATACCGGCTTCCTTTAACAAGGAGTACATATAGTTGGAAAGTGCCTTGCAATCCCCGTATCTTTTGGAGGCCACATAGGAAGCATCATAGGGCTGCCAACCGCCGATACCCAACTGGATGCTGATATAGCGGGTGTTGTCCTGCATGAATTTATACAGCTTTGCGATCTTTTCCTTCGGATCGGCAATGCCGTCGGTAATCTGGTGGACCTTCTGTTTAACATCTTGCGGCAGTTGGTCGCGGTTCTCCTTTAATTTATACAGGAACTTCCCGAGGTTCTGCCAGCTATCCATAGTGCCGGCGTAGCTCTGCACTTCGAATTGTACCGGCCCCAGGTACACGGTCGGAGTAATCTCCTGCCGGGGAGGCGACAAGGCTTCCTTTTCGAATGCCGCCATATTATTTACTTCCCAGGTGGTGATCTTATTTCCTTTTTCCGTTTGCTGCGCAGGTTCTGTTTTAAAATTGAACGATTTATAGCGAAACTGGTAGTCGGCCGGACAAACCATCTGCAGGCGGCTATGCTCAATCGACACAAAATCATCATCCATTGGTATCCAGATGGGAAAAAACATCGTATAACTGTAATCGAGTGAGACTTCGTATTCTACCGTGTACGGGTACACTTTACAATAAAAACTATGCGATTTCAGGCGGCTGTCGTCCGCGAGGGAAATATCTTCCGTACCGCTTATATCCTTAATATCACTCTTTTTCAGGGATGTAATTTTCTTACCGGTCGCATCAAATAAATTGCCGTCGATATAATCGATTGACCGCAGCTTATCGTAATATTCAACTGCTTTGGCAAATTTGTCGGCCTTCTCGTTCAGGATGGTATATACATAATGATGATACAGGTTGGCCTTACCCGTATTTTTCAGCGTAAACCGGGTTTCATCCAGGCGTATTACCATATTTGCATCCTTCACCAGGGATGCCGGTATTTCGCTTACCGGGTAACTGCCACCGCCCGCGCGCACGGTCCTGCCGCCGACGCAGAGAATCACGCATAATAGTAAATGTCTCATATTTTAACCTTCTTTTTCAACACTACCTGTTCGGCGTGCTTTTTTACGATATACCCGAAAAACTCCCGCAAGGAATCATATTCGTCCGGCGCAAACCTTGCCTTATTCAGCTTAATATGAGATAGCAGGCGGATATGGTCTGCGGTCTTGTCTACCAGGTAATCAAAAGATCCATCCGTTCCGTTGTACGAAACACGCGCCGACTTCGGCAGTTCTGCAATTTCGTATCCCTCCGGCACCTCCATATTGAATACATACGTTTCATCCATGGCATAGGGCATCTCCACCGGGTAATGCCGTTGAGTTGATTTGAAATAATTTTCCTTGACCCCCTCGCCCATCATCGGGTTGATATACAACATCCCCTCCGCCGGCTTGTCAAAAGTAAATGTATAAGTTTCCGTAATTGGTAATTCTTTTTGATCTAAAGAGTCAAAAGAGGGATTCAGGATATCAACGTCAAAACTATAATCCGCTTTCGCCTTTTTGAAGAAATCCTGGACGCTTTTTTTCTTCAGTTGCTCACGAATACCTGTCGATTCAAAATAACCCAGTTTCGACTGGAAACTGCCTTCCATTTTTCCCTTGTCCTTTTCGGATTGGCTGATAAACACGGAGGTGGTTTTCCCTTCCTTGAGTGAGTCCGGCAGGAAGTAAACGATTTCCGGGAATTTGACATTGATCACACGCGAATGGCCGTTGTAGCATTCCTCCGGCAGTTTGTCAAACCCGAGGTACTCATGACTGGCATCGAGGTAATATTTTACATCATCAATTTTCAACCGGCAAATAACATAATTGAACTGGTCAAGGATAGGGTATGCTTCATAAGTAGCCCCGTTGTCGCGGGTACTCAATATTATAGGGTCCACCTCCATCCCCTCATGGCGAAGCATAGCCAGTAATAGCAGATTAACTTCCGCTACATTGCCGTTTTTCTTGGCAAACGTTTGTTTGGTACTAACCGTCCGGTATTTAGCACTATGATTGGTACAGGTAACATGA
>DASYCT010000131.1:0-8706 GCA_036500065.1 Chitinophagaceae bacterium
TAGGGCTCCTACATATTTTCATGTATAAGAACTTTCCAAAAAACGTTTTATCTTTTGAGTTCATTTTCGAACTGCTCTTTTACGTCTCCGTTATATCCTGCCCTCGTGCTATCATTATCCGCCCTTTTAAACAGGAAACGCCCATTGTTATGAAACGTTTTATCTTTTTGCCAGCGGCGCTGGTATGCTTTTATGCTTCTTTTGCAGGCACAAAAATATGGACGGGACTTGGCGGCGACGGTCTTTGGTCCACCGCAGCCAACTGGAACAACAATAGCCTGCCGCTCCCTTCAGACGATGTCATACTGGACAATTCCATGGCGTTGGACGGTTATACGGTCATTCTTCCGGTCACGGCGGTAGTTATAAAAACGCTTACCATCGCTCCTGCCGGGAATGACAGCATCCGGCTGATGCTGCCATCCGGCAATACCGTCTCTCCCGCACTAACGGTGACCGGCCCGGGATATGGTATCCTGATCGGCAACCGCGGTGTCTTTAAAAATGCATCCGGGCTGACCACCGGCGCTTCCTTAAGCATTGCCGATTCAATACGGATCAACAACGGCGGCCGGTATATACACAGTTCGAAATCGCCCTCGGCCAGTAGTATCGTGCAATACCTGTCAAAGGCCCCGGGTACTGAAAAGGGTATTTTTGAATACGATGTGCCGGGTGGCGCCAGTTATGATGTGTCGGTCACCAAACGCACCTATGGCAGCCTGGTGCTGAGCGCCACTGCCGCCGGGACCAACCGCTCCTATGCGGGCAGCGGCAGCAACCTGTTAACCATCAATGGGGATCTTCAAATCAACCCGGGCGTTACGTTCAACGTGGATTTGTCGGGCGCAAACGGTAATATATCCGTGTCGGGCGATTATATACAAAACGGGGGCGTATTCAACATAGCTCATACCGGCAACAATACCGTGGTAAAAATAAGCGGTAATCTATGGCAATCGGCCGATGCTGTTATTACCGAAACCGATAGTGGTTCGCCGGCAATTGAACTGGACGGCGCTACACAACAACAGGTTTTCCTGCAGGGACGCGTCTTGAACAGCATTGTATTCAGGATAAATAACCGGGCGGGCGCTGTCCTGCAGTCGCCCTTATCCCTTTCGTATAAACTGGATTTAGTGAAAGGCATCCTTACCACTTCGGGCAACAACCTGCTCACGCTGTCTGCGGGTTGCATGGTAAACGTCGACAGCAGCACCGCTAACAGTAGTTATATCAGCGGGCCGCTTCGCCGGGAAGGCTTGTCGAATACTCCTTATTGTTTTTTCCCGGTGGGTAAACCACCCGGCCTGCAGTGGGCAGAGCTGCGGCAGGCCAGCGGGAACTTCACAGTAGAATACATACCAACAGACCCGGCGGGCTTAACAACGGTGTTGGATACTTCCATCAAAGCGATTTCGAACAACGGTTATTGGATCATCACGGCCGATGCAGGCGCTGCCGGCTATGCCTGTTTTTCTTACACCGGCCCCAACAATGCCGGTATCACAGACATGGCATCGCTGGCCGTTGCACAACTATCCGGCGGAAAATGGATCAGCCGTCACAATACCGGTACTACCGGCAGCGCGGGAGGCGCTGGTTCCGTGAGCAGCGAATGGCTCGATCCCTTTCCTGCTTCGCCCGCTTATTTTACACTGGCGGCTTCTTCGATACAACATGCACTGGCGATTGATTCCATCAATTTAACCACCGGGACCGTCAGTAGGGTCGATTTTGATATTCGGCTTTTACAATCTCTACCTGTCAACAACCTGCCCCTGCTGGTGCACACAGCGAAAAACACCAGCCTGCGAATAATGATTATCACTATGCAGGGGATAATCGTAAAAGCCACTGCAATAAATGCAGTGGCGGGAAATACAACAACAACGCTAAACCTCGGGGGACTTGCAGCAGGTGTGTACCAGGTCATCGCCCATGACAACAGGGGCCAAACGGTGGTAAGGCGGTTTGTGAAGCAATAGGCAATGCAGACGCTATCTAATTATTTTTTCTTTGCAATACGATCTCATATTGTTTATACTTCGGCGAGGTCTTTATTTCCTTTGGTTCATAACCGCTAAGACTTACCAGCAGCACACTATCCGCCGGGGCAAGAAGGAGACTGAACGTTCCGTCGGCCTGCGTGCCAGTGGCATTGGGGCCGCCTTTTACCACAACCCTGGCGCCTTCCAGCGGCAGCGACTCTTCAAACGAAGTCACCCGGCCACTGATGACAAAATTATCAAATGCAGATGCTGTGGGTGCAACAGGATGCCAGGCCAACAAACCTGTTAGCAGGATAATACTGATTAGCTGTTTCATATTATTAAAGTTTAAAAGACAGGTTAAGCAAGTGGAAAAAAGAGCGGTGTAGACACACCGCCCGGTTTCAACGATTGCTTGCCATACGAAAGGAGGTCAGGGACGGATTCGAACCGCCGTATAAGGTTTTGCAGACCCTTGCCTCGCCCCTCGGCCACCTGACCTTGTGATTGCCTCATTGCAATGCAATATTAAGAAGTAATATATTAGTCCACAAATTTTATAGACTTTATTTGGAAAAAATTACCAAATTGGTAAAAACTGGTTTGAAACAGGCATTGTGCGGGGAAAAACAAACTGGGACATTACCCAAATGATCAAATTATCGGGGAATCTCACTTAACAATAAAGGCCAGTTCTTATCACTGACATGCGATTCCCGTATCATCCGGTCGATTTGCTTCACCATATCCGGGTGTTGAGCGGCTATATTATGCTCTTCGCGGGGGTCCTGCGCCAGGTCGTACAACTCGGTAGCGGGATGGGCTTCCGTACTTACGTTCAGGCGCACACCCTTCCAGTTGCCCCATCGCACCGCCTGCCTGCCACCCGATTCATGAAATTCCCAGTACAGATATTCATGTTTATGCGGCTGCGGTTTGCCCAGGAGCACCGGTAAAAAAGAAATGCCATCTATTCCGGTGGAAACAGGTATATGGGCTATCTCCTCAAAAGTGGGAAACAGGTCCCAGAACGTGCCCGGGTAGCCGCTGCTGCTGCCTGCCGTTATCCTTCCTTTCCATACGGCGATAAAAGGGACACGGATGCCGCCTTCGTACAGATCGCGTTTAATCCCGCGCAGGCCTCCTGAACTGTTAAAGAAAACCGGGTCGGCCCCACCCTCTTTATGCGGCCCGTTGTCGCTGCTGAAGATGATGATGGTATTGTCCGTCAGTCCCTGCTCTTTAACCGCCTTCATTACATCGCCTACATAATGATCCAGCCGGGTGATCATGGCTGCATAAGCGGCATGAGGATAGGGCTCGAAACGGTAGTCCTCTTTTTTTCCCGACGGCGTCCCTGCCTTTTCATCCTTAAACATCCGGCGATAGTAATTATAGATACTGTCGCGCGGGCCATACAGTTCGGCATGAGGCAGGGTATACGGCAGGAAAAGAAAAAACGGTTGGGTATGTTTCTGCCGGAGAAACTGCATTGCACGCTGATGTATTAAATCGCCCGAATATACGGAATCCGATTGGAGGTTGCCGGGCAGTTCCAGCCGCTGTTCGTTTTGCCATAGATGGTCGGGATAATAATTATGCGCCAGCGTCTGGCAGTTATACCCGAAGAAATCAGTGAAACCCTGCCTGAGCGGTTCGCCGCTGGAGGCCGGGTATCCAAGTCCCCATTTGCCAAACGCGCCTGTTTCATACCCGTTTTTTTGAAGTACATCCGCAATGGTAATGGTGGAGGCAGGCAGCGGGAACTGGCCTTCGGGCTTCACGCCCTGGTTGCCGCGCACCGCTGTATGACCGGTATGGAGACCGGTCAGCAGGCTGGCGCGGGAAGGCGCGCATACGGTCGTACCCGCATAGAATTGCGTAAACCGCATCCCCGCTTTCGCCAGCAGATCAATATTGGGCGTGTGCATTTTCTGCTGCCCGTAACAACCAGGTTCTCCATAGCCCATGTCATCGGCGAGGATAAAAATAATATTGGGAGCTGGTTTGCCTGCTTCACCCGGTTGTGATTGTGCGCGCACCACGAACACAGGTAGCAGGAATAAAAGCAAAAAGGACAATCGTTTTAATAACATAAGGATATGTGCATTAACAAGCGGCTTACCGGCCGCCTGGTGGTACAAATATACCCGTAATAAATAGTTTACCGACCGGTACTGTCCTGCACCCCGATAAGGCGGGAGGACGTGGATGAGGGGTGAGTGTTGGACGTTGGGGATTTCCGAAAAGAGTGCTAACTTCAGTTGGTTGGTATTATTGTTAATCATTAAATTAAATCTTATGGCAGCAGAAGACACAAGCAGCACGAGCGTGGTTGAGTATGCATTAATGCTTTTTGCCGTTCTTATTTGCGCATAGTGCAGGTGAGCGGTTGAAGAAATTCAAGGATGGCCCGGGCCATCCTTTTTTATTCTCATATCGGGGTCGTACAGGTTATCATCCCGGCTAATTTCCGTTAAATTTCTCTGAAAACAGCACCCGGGCCGCGGGGGTTCGCCCGGAATGGTGTACTTTATATCGCATAACGCCAGCTAACACCGCTAAACATATCGTATGAAACATTTTATACCCGCAGGAGCGCTTGTACTATTACTGGCTCCGTTTGTACTCACATCGTGCAGGAAAGACGTCCCGGCAGGGAGGCTTATACAGGCCAGCGGGTTCGTAGTAGATTCCGTTATAAATAAGAAGCTGGCAGGGGTAAAAGTTTACCTGGTCGGCGCAGAACAGAGTTTCTACGGTGTTTCCTATGGCTATGGCCCCTATGATTCAACAGTATCGGATGCCAACGGGAATTTTTCCATTCAATACCGGGCGGAAGGAAAAAGCGTCGATTACGCCCTCGCGATCGCCGGTGTTATTTATGGCGGTTTCACCGCACAGGATAATTTTGCAATAGACGTGAACCACCCGTATTACCCGTTTAACTACAAAGATAATTTAACCGGTGTGGGGGTCAGGGCAAGGCAACTGAGTGTATTGGCCATAAACCTGAAAATACAGTCCAACCCCTACGACACTTTTTATCTTTATGCCTTTACCCCCTATGGCGAATTTTCCGACAAGCGCCTGATTACGGGCCCATCGACAGACACCACTATTCTAACGCGTTGCCTGCCCAATTCATTCAATTCGATTCATTACGAGGTGCAATCCCAACGGCTTTTTGACTCCGGGTGGCTTATACGCCGCACTATCGATAGCGTGCCGACAGGGCCCGGGGACACGACGCGCATTTCCAAAACGATCGGTTCCACCTATAGCCTGCCGCTCCACCCGTATTGATTTATTCTGCTTTCAAACTGTTCACCGGGTTTGCCAGTGCCGCTTTTATACTTTGCAAACTCACGGTAAAAAGGGTAATGATCAAAGCCCCTGCGGCGGCCGTGGCAAATATCCACCAGGCAATCGGGGCCCGGTAGCTATAGCCCTGCACCCACTGCTGCATAAAATACCAGGCAAGAGGGATCGCTACCGCGCAGGAGATAATTACCAGCAGGGCAAATTCCTTTGACAACAATCGCCATACATTAAATACCGATGCGCCTAAGACCTTTCTTATACCGATCTCGCGTGTGCGCTGTTCGGCCACAAAAGAGGCCAGCCCAAACAGGCCGAGGCAGGAAATGACAACGGCAAGGATACCAAAGAATGCCGCCAGTTTGCCGATGTGTTCCTCAGCAGCAAATTTGTGGGCATATTCTTCGTCGGCGAACTTATATTCGAAAGGCGCCGAAGGGATGAGTTGTTTGAAAACATGTTCTATTTTTCCCAGCGCATAGGAAGTACTTACGCCAGGCGCTATTTTGATATTTATCCAGCTAACGCTGCCGTTCAGTGATTTGATAAAAAACAGGGTCGGCTTTACCGGGTCATAGGGCGATTCCATCACCATGTCTTTGATGACACCAAGGACCGTGTAATAATGCGTGGTATCACTGTTCCAGAATTTCCAACCGACCGTTTCCCCGACAGGGTTTTGCAATCCCATATATTTTACGGCCGTTTCATTCATGACAATCCCCGAGGAATCCGCCACATTCTCCGCCGAGAAATTCCTTCCCTGTACAAACTGCCATCCAACTGTTTTTCCATGTTCGCTGGTGACCGCCAGGGTACCAAAATTCTGTTTCATGTTGGGGTCCATGCCTTTCCAGCTAAACCCGTTGTTGTTGGACCACAGGGTCGTGACCGGCCCCATCGATTCCGACATTTCCGCTACGGCGCCGGTATTCTTCAATTCTGTACGGAGCAATTCATATTTGCCGAAAAAATCGGGTGATCCCATTCTCATCATCAACAGGCCATCCCGGCTATATCCTACCGGCCGGTCTTTGGCATATTGTATCTGCCGGTACACCACCACCGTACAAATAACCAGAATGACCGAAATGCTGAACTGCAGCACTACCAGCGCTTTCCGGGGCATTGCGGCAAACCGGCCCGCGCGGAATGTTCCCTTTAATACCTTTACCGGCTTGAAGGAAGACAGGTACAGGGCGGGGTAACTTCCCGCCACCAGCCCGGTGATAAGAATAAACGCAAGACTGACCAGCCAGAAATAAGGACTGGCCCAGGGCATCGACATTTCTTTTGCCGCCAGGCTGTTGAACCACGATAAGGAACATACGACGAGCAAAACAGCCAATACAAAAGCGAACAACGCTACCAGCAGGGATTCGCTAAAAAACTGGTTGATGAGCTGCCAGCGCGCCGAACCAATCGTTTTACGGATACCTACTTCCTTAGCTCTCTTTTCAGAACGGGCCGTACTCAGGTTCATAAAATTGATACAGGCAAGCAACAACACAATCCCGCCGATAATGCCCACCAGCCGGACCATGCGCAACGCCGCATCGTCTCTGCCCCAGTTTTTGTAGGCATACAAATGCCACCTGCTCATGGGCTCTATAAAATCCTGCGGATTATGGAAAAAACCTTTCCTGAACCCGCTTTCATGCTGGCGCTCTGCATTTTTTATGGCGGCGTTTACCTGTTCAAAACTGCTGGTGGGATTGATTTCAGCAAAGACCCTGATAAAATGATTGCTCCAGTCATCGATGGCTCTTTTTGCAACCCAGGCGTTTTCCGATACCCACAGGTCGAAGGGCGCAATAAATTTGACACTGTTGAACTGCGTATTCAACGGCATGTCTTCGTAAACACCCGTAACCGTTACATCCATCTGGTTGTTGACCCTTATCGCACGGTTAACGGGGTCGGTATTGCCGAACATGGCGCGGGCTATCGATTCCGAAAGCAGGATAGAATGGGGATCATGCAACCCGGAGCGACTGCCGTATAACATCTTCAGGGTAAGCATATCGGGAGCCTGCTCATCCATAAACTGCCCGAGAGAGGAGAGCTTTTTTTCTCCTGCTGAAAGAATACAGGTCTGGGGCCAGTCGGATCTTACCAGGTATTTGAACTGGCTTTGGTAATTGGTTTTTAGTTCCATTGCCAGCGGATAGCTAAGGGAAGTATTGGTGCCCCGCTGCCCATCGTGTTCCTCACTGGCCATCACCTGCCCGATGCGATCGTAGTGCTGGTAATACTTGTTGTACGACAATTCATCCCATATCCAGAGCCCGTTGAGCATGGCAACCGCCATGCCTATTGCAAGCCCGAAAACATTGATAAAGGAGGAGATTTTGTTTTTGGCGAGACTACGCCAGGCCACCCTGAAATAGTTCCTGAACATAAGCGGAAAGTTTTAAATAATGCAGCCGGAAGTTTTGTATCCAGGGTGAATGGACGACCGGGAGAAGGATTTGTTGCATCTCCGGCTGCATTATTTTCCTGTCTTATACCCGCCCGCTCATCTTTTCTATGATCTTATCGGTTTCATCCGTTTCGCCCATTCTCGGGAAAATATATTTCAGGCTTTTTTCGTGCGCTTCGGCCACCATATCCGTCATGGCGTCGCTGGCGAACGTAATATTATAACCCCGTTCGCTGGCCGATCTTGCCGTGCCTTCCACGCCTATGCTGGTGGAAACGCCTCCCAGCACGATACCGGTAATGCCTCTTTTCTTCAATTCCTCGTCCAGTCTTGTTTCATAAAAAGCACTCCAGGTATGCTTGGTGATAAAAATATCTCCCGGTTCTGTCTTGATTTCAGGGGCAATGCTAAGCATCTCTTCCGTCATCGGTGGTCTTTGGGGAGGATTGCCCTCTTTACGGGCCCCCAGCCATTTGGCGCCTTCCGGGTTCACATTTACAACAACCACCGGCAGCCCTTCCTTACGAAAAGCGGCTACCAGCTTTGCCGCGTTTTTCAGAACGCCTTCTATCGGGCTTGCCAGCTTCGCAGCCACAATAGCTTTTTGGAGATCAATCAGAACGAGCGCTGTGTTTTTGTCGAGAGCGGTTACCATGTTTGTATGTTTTAGTTGTGTAAATAAGATTATGACTGTACAGTGACTTCCACCAGTGTTTTCTCGGATATAGGCTTTGCTCTTTTCCTCAATCGTTGCTTTTTAAGGAACCGTAAATGCAATACGCCGATCAGCAGGGCGACGATGCCTTCCCCCAAAACCGTGTTCTGTACGCCGATATGTTGTGATAAGGCCCCCACCACCAGGCCACCCAGCGGCTGCATCCCGAAAAATGCCATTGCGTACAGGCTGATGACCCTGCCGCGCATGGACGGTTCCACGGTGGTTTGTATCAACGTATTGCTGATCGTGATTTG
>DASYCT010000132.1:0-5523 GCA_036500065.1 Chitinophagaceae bacterium
AGCAAACTGCGCCAGCGAACCGCCAGCGCCGGCAGAAGCAGAAGAAGCGCCACTCTTGGTACAACCTGCTACCAGCAGGAAAACAGCCAGCGCAGGGAATATTATCTTATATACTACAGGGTTCATATAATTAAGTTTAGGATGGTTAACTAATTGCAATTGGCGCCGGACACATTCTTTTCCAGTTTCCAGTCCACGATTTCCCCTTTGGAGACATCAGGGCATACATAATATTTTCCCACTACCGGCGGCCTGTTATTTAAATACTGGTCGGCATAAAATTGCGGGAAAGCATTCGCCATGCGGGCTGCCTCCCTGATATTTGATAAATCCCGCACGTCTACGAATACCAGGTCGTTGAGATTATTCACCACGAGGTAACCGTTTTTAAACGCTACTTCACTACAGCCCCAGCTTTTTATGAACCCCAGCTTAACCGGGTGTGTTTTATCAGCATAGCTGATGATATGCACTCCCTCCATTTGCTCTACCTGGAAAAGCAAATCGCCCTGCACATATATCTTGCCGCCCTGGATAATGGCCCTGGCTGGTCCAGCCTGTATCATGCGTGAATTAGCACTGTCATTACTGTACACGGGCACATACGCTTCCGCACGCACGGTGTTGAGATCATCGGAGTTGTTACTGTAATTGTTATTAAATGAAAATTTCCAGCAGGAAGCAAAGAAAAAACAGGGGATACAAAAAAGGAGGACGTTGACAATAAATGAATACCTCATAGGCTGTAGTTTTAATTGGTTCAATTTTCAGACAAAGCCCTTGAGGGAAATGATGCCTATGGTAAACAGCTTTAAAATTGCTTTAACATAAAGATGCCGGAACTAATAGCCCCGGCATCCTTTTATTATGATTTTGTTAACTGCTGGCATCAATCATCCAGCTTCAACACCGCCAGGAAGGCTTCCTGCGGCACTTCCACGTTTCCTATCTGGCGCATGCGTTTCTTACCTTCTTTCTGTTTTTCGAGGAGCTTGCGTTTACGGCTGATATCACCGCCATAACATTTGGCCGTCACATCCTTACGCATCGCGCTGATGGTTTCCCGCGCTACTACCTTTGCCCCGATGGCTGCCTGTATGGCTATCTGGAACTGCTGCCGGGGCACCAGCTCTTTCAATTTCTCACAGAGCTTGCGCCCGAAATCCATTGAGCGGGCGCGGTGGATAAGGGCGCTCAGGGCGTCTACCTTATCCCCGTTCAGCAGGATGTCCATCTTTACAATATCGCTGTCGCGGCTGCCGATGGGTGAGTAATCGAAAGAAGCATACCCGCGGGTCTGGCTTTTCAGCTTATCGTAAAAATCGAATACGATTTCCGTGAGCGGCATTTCAAATGTAAGCTCTACCCTCGTCGGTGTGAGATAGTGCTGGTTGATCAATATGCCCCGTTTGCCGAGGCAAAGGGTCATGATATTGCCAATATATTCAGGTTTGGTAATGATCTGCGCTTTGATACAAGGCTCTTCGATCCGGTCGATGCGCACCGGGTCGGGCATCTGTGTGGGATTGTTTACAATAACTTTCTCGCCATTGGTAGTATAGGCGACAAAGCTAACGTTGGGTACGGTGGTGATGACCGTCTGGTTGAACTCGCGTTCCAGCCGCTCCTGGATGATCTCCATGTGCAGCATACCGAGGAACCCGCAACGAAAACCGAAACCAAGCGCCTGCGATGTTTCCAGTTCAAAAGTCAGCGAAGCATCGTTGAGTTGCAGCTTGTCCATGCAGTCGCGCAGTTCTTCAAAGTCATCGGTGTTTACCGGGAAGATACCCGCAAATACCATCGGCTTTACTTCCTGGAAACCACGGATGCCCTCGGTACAGGGATTATCCACCTTGGTGATCGTGTCCCCGACTTTTACTTCTTTGGCATTCTTGATACCCGTGATCACATAACCCACATCGCCACAGTTCACTTCTTTTTTCTCGGTCATCTTCAGTTTCAGAATGCCCACTTCATCCGCTTCGTATGTCTGGTCCGTGGAAACAAACTTGATCTTATCCCCTTTTTTGATATTACCCTGCAAAATGCGGT
Source organism: Chitinophagaceae bacterium (assembly GCA_036500065.1). Taxonomy (GTDB): domain Bacteria; phylum Bacteroidota; class Bacteroidia; order Chitinophagales; family Chitinophagaceae; genus JACMLD01. Next base: position 2,056 of record DASYCT010000132.1, read on the forward strand.
AGTAAACGATGATGCCGCGAAAGGAATTGAACACGCTGTCAAACACCAGCGCCTGCAGGGGTGCGTTCTGATCGCCTTTGGGAGCGGGAATGCGTTGTACGATGGCTTCCAGTATGGCATCCACCCCAAGGCCGGTACGGCCGCTGGCATGGAGAATGTCTTCGGGTTTGCAACCAATCAGGTCGATGATCTGGTCCTGCACTTCTTCTATCATGGCCCCGTCCATATCAATCTTGTTGATGACAGGAATGATTTCCAGGTTGTTGTCGATGGCCAGGTACAGGTTGCTGATGGTTTGGGCCTGGATGCCCTGGGTAGCGTCCACCAGCAGCAAAGCGCCCTCGCAGGCTGCCAGCGCACGGCTCACTTCATAGCTGAAATCGACGTGACCGGGGGTATCGATGAGATTGAGAATATATTCCTGCCCGTTCTTGTGTTTATAGTTGATCTGGATGGCGTGGCTCTTAATGGTAATGCCCTTCTCACGCTCCAGGTCCATATCGTCCAGCACCTGGTCCATCATATCCCGCTCGCTGATGGTGTTGGTCACCTGCAACAGCCTGTCTGCCAATGTACTCTTACCGTGATCGATGTGGGCGATGATGCAAAAATTCCGGATATTCTTCATGTATATAGCTCCCTCTTTTAAAAGAGGTGCAAAAGTAAGAAAAAGCAGGCAGAACAGGCGGATAACTAAGGCAGGTGACTATTTTTAGGTGCAGCGGGGCGTCGAAGGCGATAAGAGCGTATTTTTGTGGTTACTATCAACTCTGCTTATGAAATGGTTCAGCTTTGTCCTTGTCGCCTGTGTTGCACTGTCATCCTGCCAGAAAGAATTGCGGTATGATGTGGACCCCGGCACCACCGGTGGAACTAGCGGGAGCGGCGGCAGTGGAAGCAGCGGGGGCAGCAGCTATTATATCAAAGGGAAAAGAAACGACACGACCTTTTCCTATGCCACCAATGCCGCGGCAACCATCACGACCACCAGCGGTGTAAACTCTCTCGCCATGATTGCCATGGCGCCCTCGCCGAGCATCGAACTACTTAACCTGGATATTTCGTTTTTTACGACCGGCGTAACAACCGGCACCTATAGCGAGGCCGACAACCTCAGTCTTAATGTCATAGTACTCGGCCTGTACAATGGAAACAGCGCAGGAAATACGTATGCGTCCGGCGGCAGCCTTCTTACGGGGGCGCCCCCACTCACCATTACCATTCTCACCAAAACGTCCACCGAAATAACCGGCACGTTTTCCGGCACGCTTTATGCGCCGGATGCTACCGGCCTCCCAAGCGTACCCGCCGCATTTACAGGAGGCAGTTTCGACCTGCCCATCAAATAATCGCGATTTCAATGTTCGACCAGCTTATAGCGCCCTTATAGGACCGTTATAGCACCCTTATAGGGCCATTACTTAAGTGTAACAAGGGTGTTACACCGTACCAACAAGCCTCCTTCTCCACCTGCCTGTACCCTTCCTTCCCCCCTGTTTCTCTAAATAATCGTTTTCGCCTGCGCGGCTATACACGCCGCGTTGTCCAGCAGCGTCTGCTGCTGTGCAGGGCTAAGGGGCACCGTGATGGCCTTGCTGTTGCTGTCGGTAAAGATGAAGGAGATTACTTTTTTGGTAGCCAGTTTCTGCAGGTTGGAAGGCGTAAAAGAAAGATTCTTGAAGATAACGTGAATGATGCCATCGCAATTCAATCCTCCGCTGTTCTTGTATTCCGTTTTTTGTTTACCACCTTCAAATACGGCGACGATGTTGGTGTTCTCCACGTCAAAACATTTGGAGCCGGTATTCACGATAAAGAAAAAATCGATTTCCTTGCTGCCCGCATCCATTGAAAGCGTAAAGTTTCCGAATTGCAAAAAACCTGTCGACAGGGTGGGCCTGCTCGTCATATCGTCGGTGCCTTTTTTCAGTTTGCAATCCTGGGCGGATGCCAGCAGCGGCAATAAAAAGAGTACGGTGAACAGATATTTCATATATATGGGTTGTTTTAGTAGTTGCAAGTTACAACTAACTCATCAGCCGCTCCGCTGCTGTTTTACCACTGGCAAAAGCAGCTTCTACCGTACCCGGCGAAGTCCCTTCGTACAACGCCTCTCCCGCCCAGAACAGGGTATTGGCTACCGGCTCGAGCAACAGGCGGCGCGCCGCCGCCGTATGAATGGTATCATAGCTGTAAGCGCCCATTGAAAAAGGGTCCTGTTCCCAATCGGCCACCCGTCCCGCCACCAATAGCCCGCGCAGTTCCCCTTCCGTTTTATTGAAAATGACCGCCAGTGAGGCAATAGCCGCTTGCAGCAAAGTCGCTTCGTCGGCCCCTTTCAATACCGCTGCAGCCGGTCCTGCCAGCCAGCCGGTGAGCAGGCAGGACGTTGCGTCCTGCGTCCACCAGGTGGGGATGGTTGCCTCCCCCAGGACAAAGCCGATGTTTTTCGCATAGCTGTTCCAGAAAGCTGTTTTAAACTGCAAGAGTATTTTAGTAACCGTACCAAAGCCGATTTGCCGGATCGCCGCAGTATATGCTTCCACCGCGGGTGAAAAGGCAATACCCGCCTTCGTATCGGCCCCTGCCTGCAGGACGCCCGCCGGCACGGTGATAAGGAGTTTGCCGGCTTCAAAGACGCGCCCGTCGGCACAAACCGCCTGCACCGCCCCCGCCGACCAGTTTATTTTTTTCACGATACAGGAAGTATGCAGCACGACGCCCTTGTCCCGGCATTGCCGTTCCAGGTAATGGATCAATTGTCCATAGCCCCCGGTAATACGGAACTGGCCGTCCTCTTCATGACTCCATTCTTCCCGGAGCGCAAATGTGCTTACATCGTTTATATTGGCCACATCAAAGCCTTCGGCAAAACGGCGGACAGAAGAACGAAGAGCGGCATATTCTTCTCCCCCGAAATATTGGCCGAGAAAAACGGCCAGGGGCACATCTTCTTTCAATTCGTACAATCGTTGCAAGAGCAGGTCCCAATCGATCGTGAAATCGTCCTGCTGTTTCCATTCGCCTTTGCGCATCTGTACCATCCGCCCGCTTGTTTTTTCATACTCTGTTCCCGCTTCTTCCAGCAACTCCATCGTCAACGGCAACCGGCCATGCATAAACTCGGCGCCCATTTCAACGGGCTGTTCAAACCCCGGCGCTTCTATCGTATGGATTCTTCCGCCGGTACGGTTGGCTCCTTCCAGTAACACAACGCGATAACCCCCTGCGCCCAATTCACGGGCGGCCATCAACCCGCTTGCCCCCGCCCCGATAATGATAATGCCTTCCTTCATGCCGTAAATGTATAAAAAAGCCCGCCCCGGCACGCAACCGGGGCAGGCTTAAACTATATTATATAAAAGAAAATTAAATGAGGATCAGCACGTACAGGACCACAAACACAGCAAATCCAATCCAGGACCATTTTACCCGGTTTCTTTTCTTATCATCATTGATCAGGTAGGC
>DASYCT010000133.1:0-2990 GCA_036500065.1 Chitinophagaceae bacterium
CAGCCCGGCTGATTCGAGACAGTATACTACTGGTCCACGTTTTACGGCCACCTGGTTGCGTGTTTCTTCCACGAGGGGATTTGCCTCTACCAGGGTAACAGGCATGGGCAATTGTAACGTAATCGTGTCGCCGGTTTTCCATGACCGGGTGACCGATGCGTATTGACCGGGTGCGAGGGTTGCTTTCACCGGCCGGCCATTCAGCAGCAGGCTTGCATTGCGGCACCAACCCGGGATGCGCAGGAAAACAGCAAAGGGAGCGGCGCCCGTTTGCCGGAACGCGATACTTATTTTCCCGTCCCAGGGATAATCGGTTGTTTCAGATAACCTGACAACGGAGCCATCGGCAAGATGGGTTGTAAGCTGGTTGCCGCCGTACAGGTTAAACCAAAGACCTTTGGAAGAAATGCTGTACATATAATCGGGCACTTCTGCGATCGTGCGCACCACATTGGGCGGGCAGCAATTGGAAAGTGTGATGTATTTTTCTCTTCCACCGCTCCAGCGCAACTGGTAGGGAAATGCCGCCGATGCGCTGAGTGGATTGGTATAAAAAAAGGAATTGCCGTCGAGGCTGATGCCCGATAATATGCTGTTGTATAATTCCAGTTCCACCACATCGGCATAGCGCGCGTCGCCGGTCACCTGCAACATGCGCCAGTTCCACAGGAGGTTCCCGATATTGGCGCAGGTTTCGTTGTGGGCCGTCATATTGGGCAACTGGTAGTCGCGTCCATAAGCCTGGTGCACTTCCTGTATCTCGGGCGGGCTGTAGGAAACGCCATAAGGCGATACGCCGTCGTAGAGGGCGCCGCAGCCTCCCGTGACATACATTTTTCTGTACACCACATCCTCCCATATTTTATTAAGACAATACCAGAGGGAATCATCACCGGTTTCGGCATATACATCGGCCACGCCGGCATAGAGATAATTGGCTCGTACAGCATGACCCATCGCTGTTGTCTGCTGCCGGAAGGGAATGCGATCCTGGTTGTCATCGGTGCCATTATCCACCAGTCCGCGGATGGACACCAGGTCTTTGGCGAGCCGGAGGTATTCGGGATTGTGGGTCGTGCGGTACAGCTCTATGATACCCATATAATGAGAGGGGCAGATGGCATTGCGTGCCAGTTCGGGGGAAGAATGTTTGTAGAAACTATCCAGGTAATCGGCTGCTTTGATAGCCACCTGCAGCAGGCTTTTCTTGCCCGTGGCGCGGTAATGCACGCAGGCCGCCGTCATCAGGTGCCCCATATTATAGGTTTCAAAATTCAGGCGGTCGGAGAATGCTTTTGCATGGCCGGGGTTGTTGCGCTCTTCTATCATTTCGGGGGTATGGATATAGCCGTCTGCCCGTTGTGAACGGGCGATCACCTCAATGGCCCTGTCCATCATCCGGTCCAGTTGCTTATCCTTTGTCATCGCGTAGAGGCTGGCGACGCCTTCGAGTAGTTTATAAAAATCGCCGTCGTGGAAAGGAGGCCCGGCATGTGAACCGGTGTCCAGCCCCGCGGCACTTTCAAAGTTCTTAAATGCGTGGCTGATATGCGGGTCGTTGTAGGTCTGCCATAGATGCGGTATCATGGAATCCCTGCACACGGCAAAGCGTTCGGCCCAGAAACCTTTTGTCCACTGAACATCGCCCATGTCGACGCTGTGCAGGACGGCATGCGTACTGGCGCTGGTATTGACCAGCGGGTCCTGCTGTGCGGCGGCAGTAAAGAAGAAGAAAATACAACCTATAAATTGAATCTGTGTTTTCATATAGCTTTTTTTAGCTGCGGCAGCGCACAATATACATCCTGCCGTCCATTTGCCCATCCTGCACCTCATGTCCCAGAGGGACATTTTGTGGGTAGAAAATAACAACCGACGAGACGTCCCTATGGGACGTAAAGACATGAGAATAAAAAATCACGTATATTGGCTACGGAAGCATACACACAACCTGCGCTTAGTGTAAAGTAAAGAACATTCATGGATCAGCAGAACAAAACAGGATCGCATAAAAATATCTGGCATGGCCTGGGGCGGCAGCGTATCGAAATACCCAAATCGGTGCTGAAGTCAAGGGTACAAAACAACGAATGGCTGCGGCAACTCTACGTATGCAGCCTGGGTTATTATCCAAAGGCAAAGGGCCATTATACGTACCGGAAAAAGGGATTGCCTGAAAACTTCCTGTTTTACTGTGTCGATGGCTACGGCTGGTACAAGATTGGGGACAAGCGCTACGAAGTGAGCCCGAACGAATGTTTTATCCTGCCGCAAAATACGGAGCATGCCTACGGGAGCGTGGACGATAATCCCTGGAGTATCTACTGGATTCATTTTGGCGGAGACCTGTTGCCGCATTTCAACGCCATGCATACGGTGCAGCGGCATTTCAAACCGGCGTATATCAAAAGCAGCAGCGATATTTTCAACCTGTTTTCCAAGATATACAAGACGCTGGAACTTGGTTACAGTATCGACAACCTGATGTTCGCCAACATGTGTTTATCGCATTTCCTGACCTTGTTTGTCTACAACCCGCGGCATTATACCACGGCAGCCAGCGACAAGACCGACAGCATCGACAGCGCCATTCTTTATATGCAGGAGCATATCAACGAGAATATTTCACTGAATGATTTGAGCAGGCGCTACAACTATTCGGCGTCGCGTTTTTCCAGTCTCTTCAAACAACGCACGGGTTATGCCCCTATCGACTACTTCATCCAGATGAAGATGCTAAAGGCCAGTCAGCACCTGGGGATCACCGACAAATCCATCAAAGACATCGCCATCAGCATGGGATTCGAGGATCCTTACTATTTCTCCAAAAGGTTCACCAAGGTCATGGGTATGGCGCCCACCAAATACCGCTCCGTTACAAGAGATTGATGATCACCTCGGAGGGACGATCACGCCATTGTAGGAGATGGCATCCCTGTCGGCGCTGATCACTCGCAAAGAGGCATAGCCATCCTGCGAGATGGATAGAT
>DASYCT010000134.1:0-21320 GCA_036500065.1 Chitinophagaceae bacterium
ACTGAATGAACAACCGAAAACATCGTTCAGCGAACAGTACGTGTTCTCTTCCGTTTCCGACGCCTATAAGGTCTTAATCGGCTCCTACAGCCAGCTGGCGGGCGACAACGGCTACGGCATCCGGGTAAGCATGTATTTCCCGGTGGACGACGATGAGCTGACAGGCCCGACCGGCGGCGCCGACAATGACCGTCGTGACATTGCCCGCTACAGCCTCACGGCCGCCAATGCGCAGATAGAGAAACCCTGGGAACAGATGTACACCGGCATCGAACGGGCCAATCTCTGTATCTACAATGTCCCGAAGATGGCCTTGTACACAACCGGCACTACCCAGCAAAAAGGCGAATTGGCGCGTATCTATGGCGAAGCCCTTACCCTGCGCGCGCAGTTTTATTTGGAGCTGATAAAAAACTGGGGCGATGTGCCTGCCCAATGGATACCCACCGAGTACGAACCCAATTTATATATACCCCGTACGAACCGGGATACCATCTATGGCCAGCTATTAAACGATTTGCAGACCGCGGAAGGCCTGGTGCCCTGGAGAACGGATGTAGCCTCCCTCGGCGATGTGGTCAACGATGAACGCATCACAAAGGGTGCTGTAAAAGCACTTCGGGCAAGGATTGCCCTGTTCCGCGGAGGCTATTCATTGCGGGTAGATACCAAACAGATGGAGCGCCGCAATGATTACCTGACGTATTACGCGATAGCCAAACAGGAATGCGCCGATATCATGGCCCGGACCGACGAGCATACGCTGGACCCGAGCTTTAAGGATCTATGGAAAAACAACGTGTGCAACGTGGGTAAATCGCCCACGGACAATTATGGAGAACTGATGTTCCAGGTAGCTATGTCGGGCGGCAACAGTGCCTCGGGCGATAGCAAGCTGGGTTATTACGATGGTCCGAGGGTGAATGGCGCCCGGGGTAATGGGTTGTTTATCGTGCCTACTTATTTCTACTCCTTCAGCCCCCTGGATGCCCGTAAGGATGTTACCTGCGCTTTCTACAACGCATTGGATAATCTTGTTACCAAACAGGGTATCGGTCTTATAAACGTGGCGGATGGCAAATACCGCAGCGACTGGATCACGCCGTCTGTACCGGCCTCCTCTACCTCGCAGTATTTTGGCGTCAACTGGATCATTATCCGCTATTCCGATGTATTGCTGATGTATGCCGAAGCCGACAATGAAATCAATAATGGTCCTTCGGCCACGGCCATCGCCGCCTACCAGCAGGTGCGCAAAAGAGGCTTTGGCGCCAACTCAGCCCTGATTGGTACCACGCCCACCGATCACGACGGCTTTTTCAATGCCATCGTGAACGAACGCGGGTTCGAGTTTGGCGGCGAAGGCATCCGCAAATATGATTTGCTGCGCTGGAACCTGCTCGGTACCAAAATAGCGGCTACCAAGGCAGCCCTGTTACAAATGTCTACCCTTTCCGGTCCTTATACCCAATTGCCCACATCGATGTTTTATGTGACGGGCACGCTGGCCGATGATTCGACGATGTATGCCAATTCGTTTTATGCCAAATCGCCTACATCCACGCCGGCAGGCACTACCAAAGTAACCTGGATTACGGCCACGGCGGGAAGTACCATATCGGGACTTGACCCCACTACCGGTAATACCAGTACGATGGGTAAATATGCACAGTTCTTTACCCCCGGTAAAAGCGAATTGTTTCCTATACCACAGATAACGCTCGACGCTAATTTTAAACTAACCCCTCAAAATCCAAATTATTAGCACGAGATGACCGAATGCACCCCCTTATAGATAAAGTCCCGCCATTTGGCGGGACTTTAGATGCAATTATCCTATAATAAGACCAACTAACGAACCGGGCCCACGGGCTTGCAATTAATTTTATTCATAGGATAAATCACGTACTATGGGATTAAATTTTACATGTAGAAAAATCTTTGTTCTTTTATTTGCCTCTTTTTGTACCGCCGGCGCGTATGCGCAATACAACCTCCGCGTGGCCAAAGACGGCAGCGGCGATTACACAACGGTACAGGCGGCCATCAATGCTGCTCCTGCCAACAGCACCACCCCGTACAGAATATTGGTTAAAAAAGGTAAATACGTGGAGGCGGTCACCATCCCCTCCAACAAGCCTTTTATTCAACTGGTGGGAGAGAGTCTTTCGGAAACGATTATCTCATACGATAATTATTCCGGCAAGCCCATACCCGGGGGCGGGGGCGCCACGTATGGAACGTCTACCTGCGCCACGGTGACCATCAACGCCAACGATGTGATGCTGATGAACATTTCGGTAGAAAATTCAACGGCCTATGGTATTGATGCCAATGCAGTGCCCGTACCCGCGCCCGGCGACGGCCCCCAGGCCCTCGCCGTATATACCACCGCCGACCGAATCGTATTTTTCAACGTGCGCCTGAACGGCGGACAGGATACCTTCTATGGCGGCAATGTACAGGGTACCCGATGTTATTTCAAGAACTGCTATATCGACGGCAATACCGACTTTATGTTCGGTTCTTCTACTATCATCTTCGATACCTGTATCATTTACCCGCGCACAAGGCTCGACAATTCCACTGTCGGCTATGTGACGGCGGTGAACACCAAGGACGTGTCGGGCTACGGGTACGTGTTCCGCGATTGCAAACTCACCAAAAACCGGGGATTTACTTTCTACACCCTGGGTCGCCCCTGGCAGAATGATGCTGCTACGGCCGATGCCGCAAAATCACGCAATAAAGTAGCTTTCCTCAATACGAAGATGGGTTCGACCGTCAGCGCGGCAGGGTGGAGCATCTGGGATTCGGGCACCAACCCTGCCTATATCACCGACGTTGAGTACAATTCAATGAAATACGATGGTACCCCGGCGGATGTCAGCGGCCGTATATCCTGGTCGCAACAATTGAACGCCACACAGGCCGCCAAATATTACAACAACGATACGGTGTTTGTCAACGCCAATACACCCGTGATGGCTACCTGGAATCCGTTCGCCACCTGGCCCGAACTCCTGGCCACTTCCTTCAAACCCGAACTGGCCATTTCCAACCTGATTGCAAAAAAAGGTTCGCCCACTGTCGGCGTATCCACGCTCAACTGGAACCTGTCCTGGCCGCAGCCGGGCGTCCAGATGGACGTGTACCGCAGCACCGATAAGGTCAACTTTACCGATATCAGTAGCCAGACCAGCACCGAGGATTCCGCCGGTAACTTTTCTTTTTCGGAAAATATACCTCCGCCCGGCGCCACCTATTATTATGTAGTACGCGCATCCAAAACAGGCTATACCAGCATTACATCCGATACAACGGTGGTGGTAAGCGCACCCACCATCACGGTGACCGGCACCCTGGGCAGTTTCCTGCAAGGGCTTGGCACTCCATCGAACTCACAGGCTTACATCGTATCGGGCGCGAATCTTACCACCGGTATTACCATCACACCACCGGCTAACTTTGAAGTCTCACCCGATGGTGGCACTACCTGGTACAATGCGGGCAACCCGCTCGTGCTGCCGCAAACCAGCGGCATCGTGGCCAACACTACGATAAACGTGCGGTTAAACTCTTTTACGGCAGGTTCTTATTCTGACAGTATATCGCATGTGGCGACCGGCGCCCCCACCGTCAAACTGGGGGTTGCGGGCACGGTACAAAGCACCCCCCTCACTGTGTCGGTGCCGCTGATTCAGTGGCCGTTCACTACCAGTGGGGCCGACAGCGCAGCCGTGCGTACGCCGGGTCTCCCGGCCAGCTCGCCCACGTTCAGTAAGCTCTACTTGTCGAATGGCAGCACGGTACCGGCCATCCCGGCTTATTCACCCACCTACGGACAGGCCTTTGGTCCCAGTACCGCGGGTGATGGCAGTTGGGGCACCGCAGCTGGTGGCCCGGGTGGAACGCTCAACAGGACCTTCTATGAGCAGGTTACACTAAGCCCCCTGACCAACTATGGTGTAAGAGTCGATTCTGTTATATTGAATAGTTCGTTTTATAATACGAGCAGCGGTACCAAGCTGGCCGTGGTATATTCATTAAGTAATTTCACCACCGATTCGGCCAACGTCACAGGCGGTATCGGGCTCGGCCTTGCCCTGATAAGCGCTGCCAATGGCGGCTTTACCACGCCCATTGCGGTCACCAACGAAACGGCTGGCACTTTAGCCAATTATCGCCTGGCACTGAATGGTTCCACCGGCATCACATTGTCGGCCGGTCAAACGCTTACTGTGCGGTTTTACTGGTGTTGCAGCAGTAGCACCGCGGGTCGCTATGGCAAGCTGTCCAATATGTTTTTCAGCGGACAGGTACAGGCGCCCACACCATCGATAACGGTGGCGGGCACCCTCAACCCCTTCACGCAGCAGGTCGGAGCGCCATCGGCCGTACAGTCCTACAATGTATCCGGCTTTAACCTTACTACCGGCATTACCATTCACCCGCCGGCAGGTTTCGAGGTTTCCACCGATGGCGGCAACACCTGGTACAATTCCACGACTTCGGTCATATTACCTCAAACAGCAGGTTCTGTAGCTTCCACGCCCATCAAAGTGCGCCTGAATGCTACTTCCGCAGGTTTATATAAAGGGAATATCGCTCATCTCACGACAGGTATCGACACGGTGGCCAAAGCCGTGACCGGCTATACCCAGGCGCCGATTTCCCTCAACGGCCAGCCGGCATTCCCCGGCGCGGAAGGTTTTGGACGACTGGCGGTAGGTGGCCGGTACGGTACGGTGTATGAAGTGACCAACCTCAACGACGCCGGCCCCGGTAGCCTGCGCGACGCCGTTAGCCAAAGCAACCGCACCATCGTATTCAAGGTGTCGGGAACGATTAATCTCAACAGCGCACTGAAGATCAAAAAGGACAGCCTTACGATCGCCGGGCAAACGGCGCCGGGCGACGGTATCTGTCTCGCTAAGAATACCACCACTATCCAGGGCAGCAATATTATCCTCCGTTATATTCGTTTCCGCCTCGGCGATACCAACGGCGTCATCGACGATGCGCTCAATTCCTATTCGGGCAATTATCACGATATCGTGGTCGACCATTGCTCCATGAGCTGGTCGGTCGACGAAACGGGTACTTTCTACGATATACAAAACTTCACCCTCCAATGGAGCATCCTTAGCGAAAGCCTTTATCATTCCATCGATCCCAAAGGCAATCACGGCTACGCCGGTATCTGGGGCGGACAGGGTACTACCTTCCACCACAACCTGCTGGCCGATCACAGCAGCCGCAACCCGCGGTTCAGCGGCAGCCGCTATCTCGGTGATTCCATTACCGGAACAGTGGACATGCGCAACAACGTGATCTACAACTGGGGTAATATCAATTCGGCTTACGGCGGTGAAGGCGGTACGCAAAACATGGTCAACAATTATTTCAAACCCGGTCCCGCTACCCCCGGCAGCACTACAGCAAGCTCTGCCAGCAATAAACGCAACCGCATCCTGAATTATACCAGTTACTACTATGCCAGCGACGCAGCGGTATATCCCGATACCTTATTCGGTGGCCAGTTCTATGTCGATGGCAATTACGTGGAAGGTTTCCCTGATGTTAGCGCCGACAACTGGACACTCGGGGTACAATCCGATGGCTATTTCAATGAGCCCGCACTCGTAGCTGCGGCGCACCAGGTCGTGCCTTTCCCCTATGCACCGGTGACTACGCAGGCGGCGACAGATGCGTACGTATCGGTATTGAATAATGCCGGGGCCATTCTCCCCAAACGGGATACGGTTGACCGGAGGGTACTGAAAGAAGCGCGTACCGGTGTAAATACATTCGAGGGTGCTACCTATGCTGCCGTGAGCGGCACCGGCATCTCCCATCCTTCCGGTATCATCGACAGCCAGAACGATGTAGGCGGATGGCCGACGCTCAACAGCATCACACCACCCACCGATACGGATCATGACGGTATGCCCGATAGCTGGGAAACAGCGCGTGGGCTCAACCCCAACAGCGGCGCCGATGGTAATATCATCAATGCCAACGGCTACAGCAACCTGGAAAATTACCTGAACGGCGACAGCGTTACGGCCCGCGGGACAGCCGGCTCCTGTATCGGAGCACGCGCATTTACCCTCACCAACAGCGGCAACTGGGTGCATGCCAAAGATACCATCAGCTCATTGACACTGCTGGTGGATACCATGAACCTTGTAGCATCTATAAAAGACAACGGCAATTACGGCAAGTTCAATGTCAATTATTATACTACCGGCACTATCCGCACCCTATCCAGTGGTAAGGCGTATCTCAACCGCAATATCACTATCCTGCCGGCCAACGCTGGCGCTGTCACTGCACCGGTGACAGTCCGCCTTTATATCACGTCGGCCGAATACAATGCACTCAAAGCAGCCGATACTGCTGTAAAGACCATTGCCAGCCTGCAGGTACTGCAAATAGCCACCACTACCTGCCAGACTACGGCAGCCGGTCCTTATTCAGTCATCCTGCCCACCGGTAACGGCGTATTTGGCACGTTTGCCAACGGCTATTATATTGAATTCAGCACCTCCACGTTCGGCACCTTCTTTATTGCCGGGCCGGGATTGACATCGATACCCAACTTTGGCCTCACCAGCTTCAGCGGTGTATTCAGCAACGGCGTCAACAATCTTTCCTGGAGCGATGCCAATGAATACAACACCCTGCGTTTTGCCATCGAAAGAAGCGCTGACTCGGTCAGCTTCACCGCCATTGACAGCGTCAATGCAAAAGGCAGCGGCAGCAATAATTACACCTATACGGATAAGAACCCACTCAAGGGACCTTCATTCTACCGCCTGCGTATTGTTAATTCGGATGGTTCGATACAATACAGCAGCATCATTCGTGTAAATGGCAATGTATTGCTGGCCTTCAATGCGACGTACAGCGGCCGGATAGTAAAAGCAACCTGGATTACCGCCAGTGTGGCGCGGGTGGCCTATTTTGCGCTGGAAAGATTGGCGAATTCGCCCACGTTTATCACGGTGGGTAGCAATGGTCCCAAAGATTCCATCGGCCATTTCTACTACCAGTGGTTTGATACCAACCCGTATGCGGGCGTGTCCTATTACCGGTTGAGAGTGATGTACGCCGACAGCAGCTTTGAGTACAGTCCCGTATTGGCGGTGAGCAGTGATTTGAGCAATAATAAGATACTGGTCTATCCCAACCCCGCCAGCCAGCAGGTGATGATTGCTTATTCACCCCTCACGACCAATGCCAACATCGAGTTGTGTACGCCGGAAGGACAGCGCATCCGTTCGATTGCCGTATCGCCGGGCTCGACACAGACGCTGATCAATATTTCGGGACTGGCCAACGGGAATTATATCATTATATTTAACAACAACGGTCAGCGAACCATAACGAAATTTATAAAGGATTAAAATTAACGAAAAACCACTTTTTTAGCTACAAGCGACAAGCTGCAAGCCACAAGTTTCCGAACTTGCAGCTTGCAGCTTGTGCTTATAACTGGTAGCTAATAAAATCAGCATCATGAAGAAGATATTCCTATACTCCCTCTTGCTTCTCTCCTTTTCAGTTCCTGCTCCCCGCCATATAAAAGTGTGGCTGGTGGGCGATTCCACGATGGCCAATAAGGAAACAAAAGCTTATCCCGAAACGGGCTGGGGCATGCCTTTCACCTGGTTCTTCGATTCTACCGTCACGGTCGACAACCGGGCAAAAAACGGGCGCAGCACCAAAACCTTTATCAGCGAACATCTCTGGCAGCCGATAGTCAGCAACCTGGGAGAAGGCGATTATGTGTTCATCCAGTTTGGTCATAACGATGAAGTGCCCACCAAGGGCAGCTATGCCACCGAAGACGAGTTCAAAGCAAATCTTACCCGGTTTGTAAAGGAATCCCGTGATAAAAAAGCCATCCCCGTTTTGCTCACCCCCGTAGCCCGCCGCAAATTTGATTCCCTGGGCAATGTGCAGGGTACACACGATGTGTATTCAGCCATCGTTCGAACGGTGGCAAAAGACAACAATGTGCCGCTGATCGACCTTGACAGGGAAGGCCAGCAGCTTTACCAGCAATGGGGCGAAGAGAAATCAAAATTGTTATTCAATCACCTGCTGCCGGGCGAACATCCCAACTATCCCGAAGGCAGGGAAGATAACACCCATTTTAGTGAACTCGGCGCCCGGAAGATTGCCGAAATCGTACTGGCCGACGTAAGAGCATTGCACCTGGAACTCGCCGGCCGCATCGTCGTATCTACATTGAAGAAATAATATTTATCTATGAATAAATTACTGTTCCCCCTTGTTTGCCTGTTCATTGCAGGAGCGCTGCACGCACAGCCCGTCACGTATCCCTCTTCTTTTACCGTGGCGCAGGACGGCAGCGGCAATTTTAAAACCATCCAGGAAGCGGTGAACGCCGTGCGCGATTTATCACAGCAACAAGTCACCATCTTTATAAAAAAAGGTGTTTACCATGAAAAGCTGGTGATCCCCTCGTGGAAAAGCAATATATCGCTGGTGGGAGAGGATAAGGAAAACACCGTGATCTCCTACAATGATTATTCCGGCAAGCCCAACCCCGGCGGCACGGATGCTTTTGGAAAGGATAAGTTTTCGACCTATACTTCCTACACGGTACTGGTGCAGGGCAACGACTGCCACCTGCAAAACCTGACCATTGAAAACACGGCAGGAAGGGTAGGGCAGGCCGTGGCCCTGCATGTGGAAGGCGATCGCTGCAGCGTCTTCAACTGCCGCCTGCTTGGCAACCAGGATACCCTGTACACAGCCAGGCAGGGCAGCCGGCAGTATTACAAGGATTGTTATATCGAAGGCACCACGGATTTTATTTTTGGCGAGGCAACGGTCGTGTTTCAAAGCTGCACCATCAAAAGCCTGGTCAATTCCTTTATAACGGCGCCCTCTACCCGCCCCGGCCAGCGTTTCGGGTTTGTGTTCTTTGATTGTAAGCTCATAGCCGATACCGCCGCCAAAAAAGTATATCTCGGCAGGCCCTGGCGCCCCTATGCCCGGTCGGTGTATATCCGCACGGAGATGGGTGATCATATCATCCCCGAAGGATGGGACAACTGGCGCAATGCCGACAATGAAAAGACCGCGCTTTTTGCGGAATACCAAAGCAGCGGCCCGGGGGCTGCCCCCGCAGCAAGGGTAAAATGGTCGAAACAATTAACAGCTTCAGAAATTAATGAGTATACCCTTGCCACCATATTTGCAGGCGCCGTACCTTGGGACCCATTAAAGAATTAGTTATGCGGTCAACAGCAGTTCGTCGTTGCTTCTTTGCGTATGTGCCGGTGGTTCTTATGATACTGGGGCAGGATATCCCCTTGCGGGCGCAACCGGTACGCCCGAAAGCAAAAGAGATACTCGTTACCAACGTCAACGCCTCGAAGGTATGGATGGCGGACAATGGAGATGGTACTTATAAGAACCCGGTGCTGAACGCCGATTATTCCGACCCCGATGCCATTCGCGTAGGCAATGATTTCTACCTCGTGTCATCTTCATTTGAGGCTATTCCCGGTCTGCCCATCCTCCATTCGAAGGATCTTGTCAACTGGACCATCATCGGTCATGCTTTGTTGCGCCAACCCCCTTTTGAACATTTCTCCCGCCCCCGGCATGGCGACGGGGTATGGGCGCCCGCCATACGCTATCATAACGGTGAGTTTTATATCTATTATCCCGACCCCGATTTTGGTATTTATCTTGTTAAAGCGAAGAATCCTGCGGGTCCCTGGAGCGAGCCATTGCTGGTAGCGGCAGGAAAAGGGTTGATCGATCCCTGCCCCCTCTGGGACGACGACGGGCAGGCATACCTCGTACATGCTTTTGCCGGCAGCCGTGCCGGGATAAAAAGTATTATCGTGATAAACCGGATGAATAAAGAGGGAACAAGACTATTGGACGATGGTAAACTGGTCTACGACGGTCATGCTACCGATCCCACCATCGAAGGTCCCAAGCTATACAAACGCAACGGCTACTATTATATTTTTGCGCCCGCCGGTGGCGTACCCACGGGCTGGCAACTGGCGCTGCGTTCAAAGAATATCTATGGACCTTATGAAAGAAGGGTAGTAATGGACCAGGGCAGTTCATCCACCAATGGCCCGCACCAGGGGGCCTGGGTCAGCACGCAATCCGGCGAAGACTGGTTCCTGCATTTCCAGGACAAGGGGCCTTATGGCCGTGTGCTGCACCTGCAGCCAATGAAGTGGATCGACAACTGGCCGGTTATAGGCATCGATAAGGACGGTGACGGAAAAGGTGAACCCGTGCTTCGATATAAAAAACCAACTATGGGACGCTCGTATCCCCGCGAAACACCGGCGGAGAGCGATGAGTTTAACGGCAGTGAGTTGGGCCTGCAGTGGCAGTGGATGGCCAACCCAAAAAACACCTGGGCCTTTGTGTACAACGGCTCGCTGAAACTCTATTCCGACAAATGGCCCGACAGTACGCGCAATCTCTGGGGAGCGCCCAATGTATTGTTGCAGAAATTCCCGGCCGATGAGTTTATGGTCACCACCAAACTTACGTTTACGCCCAATACACATATTGAAAATGAAAAAGCCGGGCTGACCATTATGGGATTCAGTTATGCCAATATCGCGGTAAAAAGTAAAAAGGACGGCCTTTGGCTGGTATACACTGTTTGCAAAGATGCCGACAAAGGGAATACAGAGCAGGAGCAGCCATTGGTAAAAACCGGTGGCAACACCGTGTACCTGCGTGTAAAAGTAACTGCGGGTGCTAAATGCCGGTTCAGCTACAGTGTCGATGGCAACAACTTTACCGATGCCGGCGAACCCTTCCAGGCAGAGGTGGGGCGCTGGATTGGTGCGAAAGTAGGTTTGTTCTGTACGAGAGAAACCGTTACGAATGATGCCGGTTATGCGGATTTCGACTGGTTCAGGGTAGAAAAAGCGAATTGAATAAAATAAAACATACATGAAAATAATTCCAATCGTCATTGTCTTCAGCCTTGTATCGGCCGGCAACGCTCATGCACAACTGCCCGCTGCCACTACGGATGCCTGGAACCACCTGCCCGTGATCCGGCAACCCGTATTTAAAAAGGATACGTTTAGCATTGTACGCTACGGCGCCATAGCCGACGGGGTAACGCTCAACACCAAAAGCATCAACAATGCCATAGCCGATTGCAGTAGTAAAGGCGGCGGCGTAGTACTGGTACCCGAAGGGCTTTGGCTTACGGGACCGGTCGTGCTGAAAAGCAATGTGAACCTGCACCTCGATGGCAAGGCGATTATCCAGTTCACCAGCGATTTCAATCAATACCCTTTAATAGAAGGCAATTACGAAGGACAGCGTTCCGCGCGCAATCAATCCCCGGTGTCGGGCAACGACCTCGAAAACATTGCCATCACCGGCAATGGCATCATCGACGGCAACGGCGAAGCATGGCGTATGCTCAGCAAGGAGCGTGTGACCGAGGCGCAATGGAAAAAGATAACGGGTTCCGGTGGCCTGCTGAGCGACGATGGACGCAGATGGTATCCTTCGGCTAAAAACAAAAAGGGCAACGAAGAAAAAAATGCCGGTGTATTGACACCGGGCAAAACGCTCAAAGATTTTGAAGACGTCAAAGACTTCCTGCGTCCCAATCTTGTGGCATTGATGAATTGCAAAAAAGTATTACTGGAAGGCGTCATCTTCCGCCAGAGCCCGGCCTGGTGCCTGCATCCCCTCCTTTGCGAAGACCTTACCCTGCGCAATATATCGGTACGCAATCCCGACTATGCGCAGAATGGTGATGGGGTGGATGTGGAATCCTGCAAAAATGTATTGATAGAAGGCAGCAGTTTCGACTGCGGAGATGATGGCATCTGCATCAAATCGGGCCGTGACGAAGAAGGACGCCGGCGCGGCAAACCCACGGAAAACGTGATTGTAAGAAACAACGTGGTCTACCGTGCACACGGTGGTTTCGTGGTAGGCAGTGAAATGAGCGGCGGCGCACGTAATATATTCGTGTACGACTGTTCCTTTATAGGAACGGACAAAGGCCTGCGCTTCAAAACCGCGCGCGGCAGGGGTGGCGTGGTAGAGAAAATTTATATCAGGAACATTGCGATGAAAGATATCGTTACCGAAGCCATCTATTTCGATATGTATTATTTTACCAAACCGCCCGCAGCGGGACAAACACCTGCGGTGCCCGCGGTGGATGAAACCACGCCCCGGTTTCGTGATATCTACATCAGCAATATCACCTGCGATGGCGCCGACAGGGCCATCTTTATGCGGGGACTGCCCGAAATGCGCGTAAAATCCATCTGGCTCGATAATATCGTATTAAAAGCCAATAAAGGAGCGGAACTGGTGGAAGCCTCGGCTATCTCGCTTCATGGCCTGAAATTATATGTTGCCCAACCAGGGGCCGCCGTGTCCATGGAAAGCTGTGATGGCATTACCGTCAGCGGGATGCAATACGACGCGGCAGGTGGAAACGGTAAACCAATTGAAATGAAATAAAAGTAAGGACTATGCAAAAGTTGGTAAACAGGATGCTTCTGCGAAGCACTTTATTTTCGATGCTTATCATGGCGTCATTGACAGGCAGGGCGCAGACTATCGTGGTGGCAAAAGACGGCAGCGGGAAATATAAGACCGTGCAGGCAGCTTTCGATGCCGTGCCCCTGCACAATACAAAGAACATAACCATATTCATCAGGAGCGGTGTTTATAAAGAGAAACTGCACCTCGATTCTACCAAGGACCTGGTAACACTGCTGGGAGAGGATCGCTTTACGACCATCCTCACCTGGGATGATCATCCCGGGAGGCTATCTGCTTCGGGCGACAGCATCAACACCCGTTCATCCTATAGCTGCATCATCCATGCCGGCCATTTCTCGGCGGAGAACATTACGTTTCAGAACGATGCCGGTTTTACCGCCGGGCAGGCCGTGGCACTGGAAGCCGACGGCGACCAGTTGAAATTTACCGACTGCCGCTTTATCGGCAACCAGGATATACTTTTTACCAACAGCCCCACAAGCAGGCAGTACTATAAAGACTGTTATATTGAAGGCACGACGGATTTTATTTTTGGTTCGGCCACCGTATGGTTTGAACAATGCCATATCCACAGCAAAAAAAACTCCCATGTAACGGCGGCGTCTACCCCGCAGGATCATCCCTTCGGGTATGTATTCCACGACTGCGTGCTGACGGGTGATACCTCGATTCACAGCGCTTCACTGGGCAGGCCCTGGCGGCCGTACGCCTGCGTGGCCTATATTCATTGCTGGCTCGGCCCTCATATACGCCCCGACGGATGGGCCAACTGGAACAATACCGATGCGTATAAAACCGCCCGCTATGCGGAATACCAAAGCTATGGTCCGGGAGCGAATGCGGCGGCAAGAGTCCCCTGGTCGAAACAATTGTCGGAAGAAGATGAAAAAAAATATACGTTTCAAAATGTATTCGGCAACTGGAATCCTTTAAAGAAATAACTTTACTTATATGCAATCAACATCTCCCATCAAGACAGCGCTTTGTTCCTTTGGTATGAGCGGCTGGGTATTTCATGCGCCTTTCCTGCACCTCAACAAAGGATTTGAACTATATGGCGTATGGGAAAGAACCAAAAACCTCGCGGCGGAAAAATATCCCGGTATCAAAACCTTTCGCAATCTCGAAGAGATGCTGAAAGATGCGTCGATAGAACTGGTGGTCGTCAATACGCCCAACTATACCCATTTCGAGTACACAAAGGAAGCATTGCGCGCGGGTAAGCACGTGGTAGTGGAAAAACCGTTTACCGTAACGGTGCAACAGGCGGAGGAATTGATTGCCTTGTCGAAGCAGGTGGGTAAAAAGATCTCGGTGTACCAGAACCGTCGCTATGACAGCGATTATAAATCGGTGAAGAAGATACTGGACGGGCATTGGCTCGGCGAAATAAGAGAAGCCGAAATTCATTACGATCGGTTCACGGAAGCGTTAAGCCCCAAAGTGCATAAGGAAACACCGGGACCAGGTACTGGCCTGCTCTATGATTTGGGGTCGCACCTGATCGACCAGGCCCTGCAGTTTTTCGGCATGCCCGAGGCTGTATTTGCCGACCTCGCCATCATACGACCCATTTCCAAAGTGGAGGACTATATGGAACTGCTGATGTATTATCCCGGTTTGCGGGTACGGATAAAATCCAGTTACCTCGTGCGGGAGCCCGTTCCTTCTTTCCAATTGCAGGGTACGAAGGGAAGCTATCTCAAGGCTCGTACCGACGTACAGGAAAAGATGCTGCAGGCAGGCATATCGCCCGGCAGTCCCGGCTGGGGCACGGAGCCCGATAATGAGAGAGGCCTCCTGCATACCGAAAAAGACGGTAAGATCATCCGTGAATACATCGACTCGGAGAAAGGCAATTACATGGAATACTACGACGCCCTATACGGCGCACTGCGCGAAGGCAAGCCATTGCCGGTGACGGCGGAAGACGGGTTGAAAATCATCCGCATCATAGAAGCAGCTTATGAAAGCGTGGCGAAGAAAAAGGTAGTAGCGCTATAACCACGCAGGCCAACAAGCCGGCCCGCAGCTTTACTGTTTCCGCAAGGTGGTAGTGACCGTTCCCGTCGAATGCTGTGTCGCAATAGAACCGCCTACATTGATCGTAGAATCCAGTACAACGGAAGTAGTCATCGAGAGAATATTCCCGCTCAACGCTATCCGCGCGCCCGATGCCACGGTGGCGCTGGCGCCAGTGCCCTGTGCGGGAAAATAAATAGAGTCCTGGTTGATTCGGTTATAGTTGGAAGTAGCGCTGGTCGAAGGCACGCTGTAACTGAGGGGTTGCGAGAGAGAGTCTAACAGTACATTGTCTACATAAGTATACGCAATTGTCGCATAGTTTGCAGTATACGACACGTTAGCAGTGCTCATAGTATTGCTGGTAATCGTTACCGTGCCGGTAGGGTTGGTGCTGTTATAAGACGAATTGGTAATGGTTTTATAATTTACCCCGGCCTGCGAAAGCTGGACAGTGCTTTGCGTGATGCCCGAACTGGAAACAAATGTCCAGTTGCCGGTAATATCGGTGCTGCCGGCGCCGGTGCCCGTACCGCTGCCGGACCCGCCATTGTAAGTGCCGTCGAGGCTGGGGTCGGTCAATTCCTTCTGGCAGGAGACCATCATGAGAAGCGCCACGGCGGGCAGAACGAATAGTACAATTTTCTTCATAGTAATAGCTTGGGAGTATAATGGCTGCAAGATATTAATTTATTTCTACACATTAAAAGGCAGGCCCGGGGTATATTACCGTCTCCTTATTTCTTCTTTGCCTTCAAATAATCTTCCCTCATTTTTCGCAGGTCAATGGGGGCACAATCACTGATAAGCTTCGTAGCAATGGCCAGCGGCATTTCATCGGCGCTTTTAAAATTGATACAGCCTTTTTGAAACGCAGCCAGGGGCAGCAGCTTTTTGTATTTCTCATATAAGGGGGACGATCCATAGATGGGCAACACATGAAGCGACATATAATTTTTGACGCTGGCGAGGGCATACTTAAACGTGCCGGGCGCATGGTAAAGGATCATTTCCTTGCCCATCATCGGCCCTACCGATGCGGTGATGGTTTTGTCATTTTGGGTGATAACCTGGTGAAGCGCCTTCAGCAGTTCCTGCCGGTCGGCCGGCTGACCGGAGATGAAAAGATCGATGGTCATAAGCAGTAATTTGAGGGGCATGTTTCGAAATACAATTCAAAGGAACGGAAAAATAATTTACCAGCCAATATGACAGTCAAGGGGATGACTTTACCTTAATTCCGAAGGTTTTCTCCAAGGGCTCTCTATGAGTTCTCTAAGGGCTCTCCTTGAGTTGTCCCGGGCTCACCGGATACTCATGGAAAGTACCGGTAAAATTGTCAGTCAACACTTCCCCCATCGGGCGTAAGCTGTGCCTACGCCCGGCCTTCAAAAAGAGTCGCCCCCATGATACTAAGGCGATACTAAGGGGATACTAAAGGGATACTAAGGTGATGGTAGCATCAAATAGCGTAAAAACTAAAAACAAAGCGGGAAAAACCGTTCGCAGGCAGATCCGGCCGGCAACGTATAGCCAAATTATTGCCCGGACAGCAGTATTTTCCCTGGCAAACCACCATTGAAATGGATAGTATGAAACTAATTAATTACCCGGTTATAACAACTCACCCCACCTTTACTTTCCGTGCCTGCTTCTTTGCAGACGATTCACGGATAATAAGCTCCGTGGGCAATATCCTGTTTTCAAATTCCGTGACCGGGCGTTTGCTTTCAATCATATTGATCAATAGCTCCGCGGCGATTTTTCCCATTTCAAACGCCGGCTGGCGCACCACGGAGAGGGGAGGGGAAAGCAGGTCGGTCAAATCGAGGTTGCTGAAACCTATTACGCCCATATCAGCGGGTATCAGCAGGCGACGGGCCTTGCAGTACCGCATAAAATTAGTGGTCAGCTTATCAGCCGAAGCAAAGATGGCATCGGGTTTATGTTTTAGCGCCGTTAGCTCATTCATGGCCTGTTCCACTTCCTTATAGATCATGCCCCCGTGCGGGCAATGCTTTACCAGTTCTTCATCAAAAGGCAGTTTGGCATCCGACAGCGCCTGTTTATAACCCGCCAGCCGCTCTTTGGTAATGGACAGGTATTCCGAATTGCCCAGGATGGCAATGCGCCGGTAGCCGTTTTGCGCCAGGTGAGCCGTAGCATCGTAAGCTCCCTTGAAATTGTCGACGATTACTTTATGCGTATTGATAGCATCCACCACCCGGTCAAAGCAGACAATGGGCAGCCCGCGGTCATGCAGCTCCGTGATATGCGAAAAATCATGTGTTTCGGTGGAGACGGAAAGCAGGAAACCGTCTACCGAGCGGCTGGAAAGAAAGTCCATGCTGATGACCTCGCGCTCATAGCTTTCCATACTTTGGGAGATAATGGCATTATAACCCTTGCTGTAGGCAATGGACTCGATGCCGTTGATGATCTGCGAAAAAAAACTGTTGGCGATTTCGCTTACGATGACGCCAATGGAGCGGCTTCTTTTTTCTTTGAGACTAAGGGCGATGGGATTGGGGCGGTAATTGATTTGTTTGGCATAATCAAGGACTACCTGTTTTGTTTCAGGACTGATTTCATAACTGTCGCGCAGGGCCCGGCTTACGGTGGAAGTAGAAAGGCCGAGGGCTTTGGCGATGTCTTTAATGGTTACTGCTTCAAATTTCATCCGTTATTGGTTTATTCATAAGCAAACAGTTCAATATCCGCGATGTAACTAACTGCTTGATTCCTGGCAGCCTGGCCCAAAGATACCCAATTAGCCCTAATTCACCCTCATTCACCTTTAATCGCCTTCATTCATCCCTGTTCGTCCCTGTTAACCCCCGCTTTGCCCGCCGTCCGCGTGTCGCCGCGCTTTAGCATAGGCGTGCCCATTCGCCTCTTCGCACCCATTCGCATCAATTAGCGTAATTAGCGTCTTGGCATCGATTGCGTAAAATTGAGGACAACCCGTGAATGAAATGTCCACGAAATTTACCTACTTTTAAAAATCCATTGTTTGCCAAACGGGAAAAATATGACTGAAAGCTTATGGCAATTGCAAAAAGCCATACAGACCGGAAGCGAGTTGTCGCTTGCGAGGTTGTACGGTATATTCAGCAAAAGACTGCATCATTTTGCCCGTGTTATCACCCGTTCGAATGAAACAGCAGAGGAGATCGTGGAAGATGTATTTGTAAAACTCTGGAGTAACCGGCACAAAATAACAGAAATCGACAACCTTACGGTATATCTCTATGTTGCGGTAAAAAACCGTAGCCTCAATGCCGTTTCCCAACAAGCCAGCCAATTGCTGCATGCTCCCTTCGATGATCTCGAAATTGAAACCGGCCCCATCGCCGCCGACCCCTATAGCCTGCTCGTAACCGCTGAAATGATGCAAAAAATGCGCGAAGCCGTGGAAGCCCTTCCACCCCGTTGCAAGATGATCTTCAAACTCGTGCGCGAAGACGGTCTCCGTCACAAAGAAGTAGCCGAAATCCTCAACATCGCCATCAATACCGTAGACGTACAAATGGCCATCGCCATCAAAAAAATCTGTACGGCCCTGCAAATAGACAGGGTGAGCAAAAAAAGCATGGGCGCACAGGGTTAAACTATTTTTTCCTTTCCCTTAATGGCAACACCGCAAACTTCTGTCCTTACAGGAGAAGGCTAACTGCTGCCAATAAAAAAACAACAATGGAGACTCCGGAGCAAATATGGTTTTTGATGTCGCGCAACCTGAGCGGGGAAGCTACTCCGCAGGAGCGGGAGGAACTGATGGCGCAGTTGCAGCACCGCCCCGTCCTTATGCAGCAATACGAAATGATGCGGCGGATGTGGGAAGGCTATACCGGTCTGAAAGAGGCCGATGCCACCCAGGCCGGTCCCGAAGCAGCAGCCCGTATCAGCCGTATCCTTCAGTTGTCGGCCGCCGAAGACAGCCTGCAAAACAACGATAGCGCCCCCGCCGCCCCGGTGATACATTGGCGGAGTTGGAAAAAGATAGTCGGCCGGGCCGCCATCGCCGCCGGGCTCGTGCTCGGTTGCTGGGGACTGGCGCATTGGTATGAAGGCCGTCATCGCTCCGTCCCGACCAACGAAATCGTCGCCAAACGGGGCAGCAAAACAAGAACGATCCTGCCCGACGGATCCACAGTCTGGTTGAATGCCGGTAGTTCCATACAATACGAACCTGGTTTCAATGGCCCCCTGCGGGAAGTGAGCCTGCGGGGTGAAGCGTTTTTTGATGTGGTAAAAATGCCCAGCCGCCCCTTTATCGTGCATGCGGGCGATCTGCGTATCCGGGTATTGGGAACTGCGTTCAACGTTAAATCGTATGATGAGGATAAAACGGTGGAGACCACACTTATCCGTGGCCTGGTGCAGATCACCCGCCCGGACGATAAACAGCAGGCGCCGATCTACCTGCATCCCCACCAGAAAATCGTATTACAACGCAGGGATACCGATCCTGCAATTACCACGGCTGATAAACCGGCGGGAGCTGCAATGCCTGCCGGCAGCCTGGCTCATATCATCCCCATCGACAGCAGCATGAAGGAAGATGTGCGCGTGGAAACTTCCTGGGTCTACAACCGCCTGGAGTTTCGCGGCGACAGCTTCGAAGACCTTGCCCACAAGCTGGAACGCTGGTACAATATCGATATTCATTTCGTAGATGATGCCGCCCGTGGCCTGAGTTTCAACGGCTCACTGGAAAACGAAACCGTGGAGCAGGCTTTCGTAGAGCTTGCCGCAGCCGTTCCCTTCCACTTTAAAATCAAGGACAATGAAGTATATATTAGTTCAGTTGAAAAACCTGTTCCCGGAGTAACGAACTGATAAAAGAAAACGAGGAATGTTGCCGCATCCCCCGTTTTTGTTACAGGTCAAATTTTGAGTATATCATCACGCCGGTCGGTGTAATGATTTTGTTTAACCCATAAAGCATACTAATGTATGAAAAGTTTTTTAACGGTTGTTAAAAACCCTTTGCTTTCCAAAGGACTGCTTATTATGAAAGTGACTAGCTTTTTTCTCCTGGTTTTTGCGCTCCATGTGGCCGGGAAAGGGCTTGGACAGGAGAAAATGGACTTTACGTTCAAAAAAACAGAGATTGGTACCATTCTCCGTACCATCGAAAAGCAGTCTCACTACCGCTTTCTGTACAACGATCAGCTGCGCAGCGTAAAACAGAAAGTAAGCCTGTCGGTACAGGATGTTGACATACGGCTGCTGCTGGATCGCCTGTTCGAAAAAACAGCGCTTACCTGGCAACTTATGGAAAATGATTTGATCGTGGTGCGCGAAGACCCCGAAAAATCGGCTCCCCTCAGGACCATCACCGGCCGGATCACCGACGAAAACGACCTGCCCCTCGCCAATGTATCTGTCAACGTCAAAGGCGCCACCGGGGGCGTGGTCAGCAACGAACGGGGATTGTTTACCATCAATGCCAACGAAAGCGACATACTCGTATTTTCCTACGTGGGCTTTGAGTCACAGGAATTTAAAGTAGGCGGCTCTACCGATTTGAAGATCGCCCTCGTATCGGTACGAAGAGACTTAGAAAACGTGGTCGTGATTGGCTATGGCACCGTGAAAAAAAGAGACCTTACCGG
The DNA here is from genome assembly GCA_036500065.1 of Chitinophagaceae bacterium. Classification (GTDB taxonomy): domain Bacteria; phylum Bacteroidota; class Bacteroidia; order Chitinophagales; family Chitinophagaceae; genus JACMLD01. The sequence continues at coordinate 20,217 of DASYCT010000134.1, forward strand.
CGCCGTGGTTTCGGTAAAAGGCGATGAAATAAAAAAGATTGCCGCTTCCAATGCCATGGAAGCCCTCCAGGGCAAAGTGGCGGGCGTCGACATCGTACGTACCAGCGGCGGCGCGGGCGCTACGGTGATGGTAACCGTACGGGGCACCCGTTCTATCAACGCGCAGAACGATCCGCTCTACATCGTGGACGGTATTCAATACGGCAGCTACCAGGATATCAACCCCGCCGATATACAATCGCTGGAAGTACTGAAAGACGCTGCTTCCACCGCCATATATGGTTCACGCGGCGCCAACGGCGTTATTCTTATCACCACCAAAAAAGGCAGCAACACGGGTAAAATCACCGTTTCCGCCAACAGCTATTTCGGCGAGTCGGAAGTGGCCGGTTATCCAAAACCCATGACCGGGCCCCAATTCGCCAACCTCAAACGCCAGGCCTACCGTACCATCGGCACCTGGAATTCGCCCGCCGATGATTCAAAAGTATTTACCAGCGCCGCCGAACTGGCCGCCATCAACAATGGCACTTCTACTTACTGGCCCGGCTACCTGCTCAATAAAGGCTCGCAACAGGATTACAGTGTAGGTGTTTCCGGTGGCAACGATAAAACCCGCATCTATTTTTCCTTCGATTATTTTAAGGAAAAGGGATTGCTTTCCAACGATTATTCCGGCAGGTACGCACTCCACCTGAACATCGACCAGACCATCGCTCCCACCTTCAAAGTGGGGCTTCAAAGCCAGTTGACCTATTACAACCAGAACCTGCGGGCCGATGCCATTCTCACGATAGCCAATAAGGTGCTGCCTTATTACACGCCTTACGCCGCCGATACGCTGTCAAAGTACCCGGGTAATGGAGCCCAGATAAATCCCCTGCTGGAAGGGCTGCCGGGCGCGTATGTCAACCAGTTCAATACCACCCGCGTTTTATCGACCGCTTATGCCGAGTGGAAACCGCTGAATGGTCTTACCATTCGTTCCAATCTTGGCATTGTGAACTCCAATAGCCGCAATGGCTATTTCCAGGGGGCCAATACCATCGCAAGGGCCCTGTCCACCGGTTCCCTCTCGGGCATTGCCACGGCCACCGAGGCCGA
>DASYCT010000135.1:0-4484 GCA_036500065.1 Chitinophagaceae bacterium
CCCTGCTGGCAAATAAATGCAGGGCAATACTGACGGTAGAGGAACACAGTGTAAACGGCGGGCTTGGTGAAGCCTGCGCATCCTGGCTGTTGCAACACCGCTTTAGCAAGCCTTTCAAAATCATGGGCATCCCGGATGAATATACCGTTACCGGCTCACAGCAGGAGATATTCGATCATTATGGGCTGAATGCGGCCGGTATAGCCACCGCCGCACGGTCCTTATTAAATAGCTAAAGCATGACAAAACGATTGTTTCTATTGCCATTATGTTGTTTGCTTCTTTTTACGCAATGTAAAAATAACCAGGCCGGTAAGACACATGCCGGTAAGAAAATGGCCGTCGTGGTTTCAACGCTGAACAATCCCTGGTTTGTTTTCCTCGCAGAAACCGCCGCCGCAAAAGCAAAATCGCTTGGTTACGAAGTAAAAACCTTTGATTCGCAGAATAACACCGCACTGGAAAGCGACCATTTCGATAACATCATTGTAGAAGGTTTCGATGCCATATTGTTCAACTCTACGGATGCCAATGGCTCCGTATCGAACGTGCTGAAGGCAAAAGCCGCCGGCATACCCGTATTCTGTATGGACAGGGAGGTGAACTCGGTCGACGGCCCTACTTCGCAGATATTGTCGGACAGTTATTCGGGAGCCGTCAACATCGCCGAATATTTCACACAGCAACTGAATAAGAAAGGAGATTACGTAGAACTGCTCGGTCTTGTCGGCGACAACAATACCTGGGCCCGTTCAAAAGGATTTCACAGCGTGGTCGACAATTACCCCGGCTTAAAAATGGTAGCACAGCAAAGCGCCGACTTCGATAGGAACAAGGCAATGGAAGTAATGGAATCGATATTGCAGGCCCATCCATCTATTGACGGTGTTTTTTGCGGCAATGACGCCATGGCAATGGGCGCTTACCAGGCGCTGGTCAGTGCGGGCAAAGCGGGCAAGGTGAAAGTATTTGGATTCGATGGAGCCGAAGACGTGATAACGGCTATCAGCGAAAATAAAATAACCGCCACCGGTATGCAGTTTCCCAAACTGATGGCAGAAACGGCCGCCATCTTTGCCGACCAGTATGTCAAAGGGAAAAGAGATTTTCCCAAAAAAATACCTGTAGCCGTTGAAATGGTAACCAAACAAAATATCGGTGATTACATTGCTTACGGTAAAAAATGACGCCCATGCTAAGGAAGCTCATAAAATATACATTGATTGCCTCGGTTGTTTTTCTGCTTGGATATAAATCGGTCTACTTTAGAAAATTAAGCAGCTTTCAACAGGCCGGTAAGGAAAACTTTGATGCGGTTTCGTTTACCGATAAGCTGGTTGCCGAAAGATTCCCCGCGAGACTGGACAGCGCTGTCGATCTGAATGAGTTGATCCATGCTGTTGAAACCGACCCTGCCAATGCCTTCGCAAGGTATTTCAACGCCATCGATATTGGTAACTCAAGGTATTGTATCATTAAAACAACCGCTACGGTAGCCTCGATAGCTGAAGATAGAATAATGCTGCAGGTCAACCATGCGGACAGCCTGCTAAGCCTGCAACTGGAAACAGAATACATCTATGGCAATGCCATACGGGACGCCTCGGAGCTGGTGGACATTAAAGACTTTGTCAATACGATGGACCTGAATCATATCTCCGAAGAACTGAATAAAATGGTACGTACTACCATCCTTCCTCCCTTTAAAAAGCAGGTTAAAACGGGTGATAAGGTGGAAGTGACCGCAGCCATGGAGATCAACCGTGAGCATATACGGTTTAACCAGCAAAAGTTAATTCCTGTCCGCTTAAAAATAATATCCTGGTAATGCTTGCAGGTAAACATATCTCGAAGAAGTTCGGCGGGGTCCCGGCGCTGGCGGATATCAACCTGGAATTATACCCCGGCAGGGTCAATGCGATCATCGGTGAAAACGGCGCGGGTAAGTCTACACTGATGAAGATATTATCGGGTGTTTATACACAATACGAAGGTGAGATCATTTATAATGGGGCACCGGTACGTTTTTCAACGCCCAAAGATGCCGAACGGGCGGGTATCGCCATCATACACCAGGAGCTGAACCTCGTGCCCTGGCTGTCGGTTGCAGAAAATATTTTCCTTGGCCGGGAGCTGCTCAATGGATGGGGATTGCTCGACAAAAGAAAAATGAATGAGGAAGCGAAAACCCTGTTGATGCGTTTGAACCTGGCGGTGGACCCGGGAACAAAAATATCCGCCCTTAAAGTCGGACAGCAGCAACTGGTGGAAATTGCCCGGGCATTGTACGTGAATGCATCGGTGATCATCATGGACGAGCCTACCTCCGCGATCAGTGATAAGGAAGTGGACCAGCTTTTTTCTATTATCCGGGAACTAAAGGCAGAAGGAAAAATAATTGTTTATATCTCGCATAAACTGAAAGAGCTTTTTACGATTGCCGACCGGTTTATTGTTTTAAGAGATGGCAGGATGATAGATGCCGGCGACATGGCAGCCATTACAGAAGAGGAGCTGATCAGGAAAATGACGGGAAGACAATTGCTGCGGGAGCCGGGGAGACCCTACCAGGGAAACACGGAAGAACTGTTGTTCGTAAAAAATATTTCCCTGCGCCACCCGGTTATCATGAGTGCCCGGGTTTTGGACAATATTTCATTTACCCTTCAAAAAGGAGAGATACTCGGGATATATGGATTGATGGGCGCAGGAAGGACCGAACTCCTCGAAACGATTTTTGGTCTTCACCCCGGCAAGGCTTCCGGGGAGGTATATGTGAACAAACGAGTAAGGAAAATTAAATCACCGGTACAGGCCATCCGGGCGGGCATTGCCCTCGTGCCCGAGGACAGGAAGTTGCAGGGATTGGTATTGAACCAGTCGGTGCGGGCCAACATGAGCATCACCATCCTGCACAAACTGGAACAATGGGGTATCATGCTGAACCGGGGGAAAGAAAGCAAAATGGTTAACGGCTATATCAACAGGCTGTCAATAAAAACAGCTTCCCTTAATAATGCCGCAAAGGACCTGAGCGGTGGCAACCAGCAAAAAATAGTACTGGCCAAATGGCTGGCAACGGAGCCGGGAATACTGTTATTGGATGAGCCCACCCGCGGCATCGATATCAATGCGAAGACAGAAATATACAAACTGATGCGAGCGCTGGCTGCCGAAGGATTGGGCATTATCATGGTGTCCTCGGAACTGCCCGAGATATTGACGGTATCGGATCGGGTACTGGTCATGAGCGAAGGCTCCCTGGCGGCTTCAATCCCCATCGGTGATGCCAGCGAAGAAAAGATATTAAAATACGCCATCCATAAAAATCAAACAGCGCAATGAAACCATTAGCTATCACTCAGCCAATCAACCTGCGCAGGTTCCAGTCATTGATTGCCCTGTTTGTATTGTGCATACTGCTTAGTTTCCTCACGGATAAATTTTTCACAACGGCCAATGGCATAAACGTGTTGCGGCAGGTGGCCGTCAATGTATGCGTCGCTACGGGAATGACGCTTATCGTGCTTACCGGGGGCATCGACCTGTCGGTTGGTTCCGTCCTCGCGCTTTGCGGCGCCATCGCTGCGGGGTTATTAAAAAACGGCCTGCGCTTCCCGTCTGCCGACCTGCTGATCGGGTTTACCATCCTGGGCGCCGTGCTGGCAGCGATGATTATCGGCGCCGTACTTGGATTGTGCAACGGGCTGGCCGTGACCTTGTTTAAAGTGCCGCCCTTTGTGGCTACGCTGGCCATGCTGACCATTGCAAGAGGTTTCACGATGTTATACACGGAAGGGCATCCTATCAGTAACCTGGGCAGCGGCTTTGCTTTTATAGGTACGGGTGCGCTGCTCGGCATACCTGTGCCGGTCTGGATTGCCGTCGCGGTAGTTTTGCTGTCAGTGTTTATTACGCGACAAACCAAACTGGGCAGGTATATATATGCGATAGGAGGGAATGAAACGGCGGCAAAACTTTCGGGCATCCGCATCAACCGGGTAAAACTAATTGTATATGGATTGGGTGCGGCCCTCGCCGCCGTGGGAGGTATCATTGTCACCTCGCGGCTGGACTCGGCGCAACCGAATGCCGGCACCAGTTATGAACTCGACGCGATTGCGGCGGTAGTGATAGGTGGCACTTCCCTAAACGGCGGGAAAGGCAGTGTCGGGGGAACGGTCATCGGCGCGGTGATCATTGGCGTATTGAACAATGGTCTCGTGCTGCTGAATGTTTCTCCTTTCTGGCAGCAGGTGGTGAAAGGGTGCGTGATCCTGCTGGCCGTCATCATCGACCGCTCCGGAAATTCAAAGGAATAATTAAATACTACCCGATGCCTAAAAAGTACGTCCTCGCTATCGACCAGGGCACCAGCAGCACCAAGACGCTCATCTTTGACGAGCAGGGGAAGGCTGTTGCCAAGGGCGTCGAAGCGCTGTTTACTGCTTACCTCGACAACGGGTTTGTGGAACAGGACGCGG